>NZ_JBFFMS010000001.1:0-240292 GCF_041554015.1 Psychrobacter sp.
AGGTACCATTAGTGTCAAGCTATCGACCAAAGATAAGCAATTACCTGTTACAGGACAAACAGTTGCTATTCAGTTGGGTAAAGTAGCGATTGACTATGGCGTTACCATCAATACAGAATCGGCAATAACTGATTTTAATGGCGAGACAACCTTTATAGTTAGTATTCCCAACACCTTAACAGCAGAAGAGCGGGCTAAGCTTAAGCTTACTGGTATTAACTATCAGCTGTCCTATGTCGAAAAAGGCATTACCTACTCTGAAATCAACACAGTTAATATCACAACTCCTAAAGTTGACTTAAGCATTCTTAATGCAACTAATAACATTGATAATCAAGCTGGCTACATTCTTAACAATGTAGGTAGTAATGTTACGATACAGGCTCAGCTTAATAACCAATCAACTGATGAACAAATAACTAGCCAGCCAGTCAAATTAATATTTGAAAACAAATCACTAGCAAGTCTTCTAATAGTAAATGCGCAGAATGGTTCGTCAAATATCATTGCTACTACAGATAAAAATGGCTTAGTTAACTTTAATATTGTGGTCCCAGGCAGTTTAACTGATGCGGAAAAAGAAGCGCTTAGCAAGGAAGTATTAACCGCCACCTTGACAGAGACGCTAACAGGCAAGCAGCAGCAAGTTAAAATCAAAGTACAGTCTATGACTGCTGCAATCTCTTTGATTGCTAAACAGACAAACCCGCTGAATCTAAATGGTGGAGAAACTCAAATTGAAGTGACTGTTGCAGACAAATCAGTAGAGCCAAAAGTTGTTGCGGGCCAAAAAGTATTCTTGGCGCTGCCAGCAGCTATCGCCAGCCAAGGCGTCACATTAGTATCAGGTAGTAGTCAAATTACTGATAATTCAGGTAAAGCTGTCTTTACTGTCGCTGTACCTAATAGTTTAACTGATGCACAGAAAGCAGAGATTGCGAAAAACGCCAACAGCTTTTCTATCGGATTATCAGCAGCTGATGCTAATGGTAATATAGTAACCCAAGCCAGTTCAGTGACTACAGTTACCCCAGATCCAAGTGGTACCAAGGAAAGTCTTAGTATTGGGGCAAATAAAGTTGTTAATACCAAAGGTGATACATTTAAGGTATTCGTTCGTTTAGAAAATAAAAATGGTGCTATTGCCAATCGTGCTGTTCGTTTAAATGTAGACGATCCTATAAAAACTGGGGTTAGCGTTTCTAACGGTACTATTAACACTAATAGCGATGGCGTGGCAACTTTTGACCTTAAGCTTGAAGCAGGTGCGAATGTCAACCAAGCTATATTACAAGCAGGTATTCGTTTAACAGCAACTACGACGACCGTAGAAAACGTTAAATTAGAGCAAAACTATATTGTTGCTGTAGATAACGCAACAGTCGATAGTTATCAGCTCATAGCATCCTCTGATAAATCCACATTAAATACTGGTGGTGACCAAACGAATGCGATATTCCGTGTGACTGACAGTAGTGGTGGTGTTCTAGCAGGGGTGCCTGTACAGTTTAGTATTGAGAATTTAGAAGCAAGCGGCGCCGCTTTAACGACTCCGAGTATGGTAACGACGGATGCTAATGGTCAGATCGATGTTGGTGTTGTCTTAGCCGCCAATACGGTCAATGCCCGTCTAAATCATAGTGTAGTGATTAATGCTAAACTCGTTACGCCACAGTACGGTGCAGATGGTAAAGTCAGTATGCAAGTACGTGAAGAAAAATCTCTTAGCTTGTCAGCAGTAGGTACTGAAATTACTCTTGCTGCTACAGAGACTAAGCTGAAAGACGGAGGACTAACTACTATTAGTACCACTCTGGTAGATGGCGCTGGACGTGCTATTGCCAACGCTGGTGTGGAGTTAGTCGACACAAACGGTGATATTATCCATTCTAGTGCGACTGCTGTTAGCAATGCAGATGGTCAAGCAGTATTTAATATTAACGAAGCTAATTTGACCTTTGATAGCAATGGTAACTTACGTGTATTTGCTCGTGCTTTGGGTGAAAATAGCATCAATACTCAACGCAGTCTAAATAGTATTGAGCTGATTAAGGTTTCGCAGGCAGGTATTAGCTTTATTGACGTTAAAAACGTTTATGATGTAAATACCCCACAGGTCATAAATATTCAGATACGTCGTGATACAGCGGTACAAGCGGCAGGTCTGATTGGTAAGCAAGTCGAAGTGCAAACTACGCTTGGTGAATTTGCAGATGGTAGTGCTGCTAACAACAAAGTTATTGTTACAAAAACCATTGACGCCGCTAATATAAATGGCAATATTATTACGATACCAGTTACTTTAACATCGCAGCTTGCTGGCATTACTGCCTTACAAGCGATCATATTGGGCGATACATTGCCAAATGGTGAACCGCGCTATAGAGCTACTGTTGATACGCGATTCCGAGCTACCACACCTGATAAGATGCTATTCCAAGCGGTGAAGTCTGTTATTACTCCAGGTGGTAGTACTGAAATTGTTGCTACAGTAAAAGATAAAAACGACGTGCCAGTTGAAGGACAAACCGTTGTCTTTAGTCGCACGTCAGACTCTTCAGCAGGTCGTTTGTCAGCTGCCACAGCAGTAACAAACAGTAGAGGTGAAGCACGTGTTGTCTATCAAGCCAACGCCAGCTCACCTATTGGCGGTGTGATTATCAATGCTCGACTACTCGATGATAAATTTAATGTTCCTACTAGAACAACCACTATTACCGTATCAGAAGAAGCAGTGTATACCACCTTAGCATTCGCTGATAAGATATCATCAGATGATATTTATTATACTGTACGTGGTTCGATATCGGTCATGGATGGTTCGGGCCGTGCTGTGCCAAATAAAGAAGTATCAATTAAGTCTTATGCAGTTGAATACGCTCAAGGAAAGGTATGCTTACTGAATACAAATGTAGCTTATCAAGGTGCAAATACTATAGATAAAGATGGTACAGTAAATACGCCAGCACTTAAGACATCTACTAAGCAAGAACCACTTATCTTTAAGTCTAATTGGTATGATACTGAAGATCCAGAGTATAATTACACTCTAGATAAAGATGCTGACATCAATATCAATGATGATGGTAGTATAGGAAATGGTAGATTAGATCCTATCAATCCAGTAGCTATTATAAATGGCCAAGTATCTGAAGATGGTTATTCATTTACAACTGATGAAGTAGGGCGAGCTGATTTTGAGATTCGTTATCCAATACGCTATTCAACTTGGGTGAAAGTGCGGTTTGATGCTTCAACGTTCTTGAACGGTAGTGAGAGTACACAAAGTATCAACTATGTATTACCGTATCAGTTGGGCGACCTGTCGATAAGTGATTCGAGCTTAATGACACCTTGGATAGATCATGCAAGTCCATTTGGTACTGGCGGTGTTCCATGTATTGATAGTATGAGTATCACTATCGATGCTGAGAAGGATATCTCTAAGGTGGTTTTATCTCCTTATCAGCCGAATTATTCTGTATCTATTAACGGTGAAGGTCCAAGTAACATATCTACGGGTTATAACAGCTTCATAGTAGACTTTAGTAAAGCATTTGACTTAGGGTCTACTATTAGCGTAAATAGTAATGGATTTGGCTTTTCTAAAGTAATTCAAGCCCAGTAGAGATTAACAACCTTATAAAATACAAAAAACCCCCAACCTCGCGTTGGGGGTTTTGTATCTATAATATCAATAACCAAATACAAGCAACTCAATCAGCAAATTCTTGCAAAAACGATTAGAATAGTCGGTTTCCTATGCTGCTATCTATATTAATAGTAAGCAGCACGTTTTATTTTAATTGGGCGCACTATGTCAGACATTGCAACGATTGCTTCACCGAAAAAGTCACTTCAAGTGGCAACTAAAGAGATTTCCGCTATCACTGCTACAGCCACACTATTGATTAAATGCCGTGACCAAGCCGGTATCGTACAAGCCGTATCTGAGTTTATTCATCGCTATGGCGGTAATATTATTACGCTAGATCAGTACTCAACTGCTCATGAAGGCGGTCAATACTTTATGCGTTTAGAGTTTGCCTTAGCAGGATTGAGCGAGATTATCGATAATTTTGAGGCCAGTTTTGCCCATACGGTTGCCAAACGCCACAATATGGAATGGCGCTTACATGACAATGCCATTAAGACTAAAGTTGGTATCTTGGTATCCAAATTTGACCATGCCTTATTAGACTTATTATGGCGTCATCAGCGCGGCTTGCTCGATTGCGAGATTACCTGCGTAGTGAGTAATCATAGTGCGTTACGCCAAGCAGTCGAAAATTTTGGTATCGTTTTTCATCACGTGCCAGTGACCAAAGACAATAAGGTAGAGGCAGAAGAGCAGATTCATACATTAATGGCGGGTAATGACTTATTGGTATTAGCGCGCTATATGCAGATACTATCATCAGACTTTGTGAAGCGCTGGCCGATGCAAATCATCAATATACACCATTCGTTCTTACCTGCATTTGTCGGTGCGGATCCTTATCGTCAGGCTTATGATAAAGGCGTGAAGCTAATTGGGGCAACCGCCCATTATGTGACCGCTGAGCTCGATCAAGGGCCTATCATTGAGCAAGATGTGCACCGCGTCACTCATCGTCAAGGCGTCACTGAACTGCGTGCTATTGGTCGTGATATCGAGCGCAATGTATTGGCACGCGCCGTCAATTGGCATGTACAGAATCGGGTAATTGTGGCGGGTAATAAGACAGTTGTCTTTAATTAGCTTTTTATTAACGCGATTTGAAATTAAGAAAAACGCATTTAACAAAGAAGCTGCCCGTATTACTATTTATTACGGGCAGCTTTTTTCAAGATCACTATCGTAGCACAGGTTTTATAACAGCATCTCCAGCACAAACTTACTACCTACAAAACCAATGGCCAATAAAATAAAAGCATAAATGGTCATATTTGCGGCACGTTTGCCGCGCCATCCAGCTCGCCAATTACCGATAAGCAATACGCCAAATAGCAGCCATGACAATAGACTAAAGGCAGTTTTGTGGATAAGATGCTGCGCCATCAAGTCTTCTACGTAGATAAACCCGATGCCGAGTGCAACGCTAAGTAGGACAAAGCCGACCAATAGCATATCAAATAATAGACTCTCCATACTTTGAAGAGATGGCAGCTTATTGACCCAAAAACGATGAATCGATTGATGCTTAAGCTCACGTATTTGTAATCGCAAAACCAGCGCTTGTACCGCTGCCATCAGCAGCACACAATAGGCGGCAAGCGATAGCAGAATATGAGTCTCAAGCCCTATGCTGATATCCGTAATCGGGCGATAAGGCGCGCGTCCAACATAACCAATTAAGATACCGATAAGAGCGGTCGGCGCCGCCAATATGCCGAGACTGATAATCGGTCGATACAGAGAAAACATGACGTAAAAAAACAAAAAGAACAAACTGATTAAGCTGATGATATTAAACAGATTGAAATTTAGCCCATAAAGTGTGACTACGTGCGGATAAAGTAGCGCTGCGTGTGCCAACATGCCCACAAACAATAAGCCTAAGCTTAGGCCTTTACGTATAGGTTTATCTTGAATCAGCGCCCAACCAATATAGGTGCTGACTAAAAAGTAAGCCATCACAGCAAGTAAGAATGCAAGTTGCAAGATAAAGAACCTCATCTCATAATGGGCGCAAAATACGCGCTTAATTTTATGCTAAAGTGGTATTATTAGAATAATTGTCCAATTTATCATAAAATGGCAGTCAATTGAGCACCATCTTATGTATTCCTGATAAATGCTTGGCAATTGGGCTTAAATGCCCGCCATCGCATACTCAAATCTTATGTACCAGCTCTTTCATTGATAAAGAGTTAAGTTTTACACAGCATTATTTTAACTGAGAGCTATTTATGTTTGATACTTTAACAGAACGATTATCGTCGAGTCTGCGCAATATCGCAGGCACAGGACAGTTGACCGAAGACAATATCAAAGACACTTTGCGTGAAGTGCGTATGGCGCTATTAGAAGCCGATGTCGCACTGCCAGTGACCCGCGATTTTGTAAAGCGTGTCAAAGAGCAAGCGCTTGGTGCTGAAGTGCTCAAAGAGTTGGCGCCAGGTCAAGCTTTTGTCAAAATCGTCCATGACGAGCTGACCGAAATGATGGGCAGTGCCAATCAGCAGCTTGAGATGACGGGTAAGCCGCCAGTTGTTTATCTGCTAGCAGGTTTGCAAGGGGCGGGTAAAACCACCACGGCTGGTAAACTGGCAAAGTTTTTACAAGAGCGCCATAAGAAAAAAGTCATGTTGGTGTCTGCTGACGTCTATCGTCCAGCGGCGATTGCCCAGCTTGAGCAAGTGGCAGGACAAGTAAAGGCTAAGTTCGTCAATTCAAGTGTTGATGAAAACCCAATCGATATCGCCCGCCGCGCTATCGAAGAAGCTAAGATTCAGTATCAAGATATCTTGATCATTGATACCGCCGGCCGTCTCGCTATCGATGAAACCATGATGGATGAAATCAAAGCGCTCACCGCTGCGGTTAATCCTTCTGAAACCCTATTTGTTGTTGATGCGATGACCGGTCAAGATGCGGCTAATACTGCCAAAGCCTTTAACGATGCGCTGCCATTAACGGGCGTTATTTTGACCAAGACTGATGGTGATGCTCGCGGCGGTGCGGCGCTATCTGTACGTGCCATCACAGGTAAGCCGATCAAATTCTTGGGTCGCGGTGAAAAACTTGACGCCCTAGAGCTGTTTCACCCAGAGCGTATCGCCCAGCGTATCCTTGGTATGGGTGACGTCTTAAGTTTGGTCGAAGAAGTTGAGCAAAAGATTGACCGTGATAAAGCCGAGAAAATGGCGAAAAAGATGCAAAAGGGCGGCGAGTTCGACCTTGAGGATCTATTGACCCAGTTTCAGCAAATGAAAAGCATGGGCGGCATGGCAGGCTTCTTAGATAAGATGCCAGGTATGGGCGGCTCGGATATGCAAAAAGCGGTCGAAGATGCCAAACCTGAAGAAAAAGTGCGGGAGATGGAAGCCCTGATTAATTCGATGACCCCATTTGAGCGTAAAAATCCTGATAAAATCAACCCAAGTCGTAAGCGCCGTATTGCTGCAGGCTCAGGTCGTGAGATTCAAGACGTCAATCGTTTGCTCAAGCAGCATAAGCAAATGGCAAAAATGATGAAGATGATTTCTAAGCCTGAAGGTATCAGCAAAATGATGAAATCAATGCAAGGGCTGATGGGCGGCGGCGCTGGAGCGGGCGGCGGTGGTCCATTGTTCGGAGGTGGCGGTCAAAAAGGCGGCACAAAAGATGTGAACCCGCAGCAAATGGCAAAACAGATGGGACTTGACCCAAATAGTATGCCAAGCGCTGAAGACATGCAAAAACAGATGCAAGAGCTACAAAATCAAGCGCCTAAGGGTTTTAAAAAGCGCTTTTAATTGATTTAAAGTTATTTGTAATACTTATAACATAAAAACCTCAATGCCATTTAGCGTTGAGGTTTTTATGTATATGCTGTTTGCATAAATTCTCACAAACAATGTGTTAAAAAGATAGAAAGTCAGTCAATTAATCCATCCTAAATGCTATGATAGACGCAGTTTTACGATGCCAAGAGAATGAGCCGAGGTGATGATGTTTTTAGCAATGGATACCGTGTTTGATCAGTGTTCGATCGCGATTTTAGACGCAAGTGGGCAAGTGCTGTCAAGCCATACTGAGTCAGGTAAACGCCAGCAGACCCAGCAAATCTTGCCGATGATTGACGCGGCATTATCTGAGGCGCAGCTAAAACTGACTGATATACAAGCCCTTATCTTTAACCGAGGTCCTGGCGCCTTTAGCGGTATACGTATCAATACGGCAGTGGTACAGGCATTGTCGGTTTCGCATGATACTCCTTGTGTGGGCGTTTCAAGCTTGCAAGCAATTGCACAAACGGCATATCAGCAGTATGGTCTAAAAGAAGTATATAGCGCCCTTGATGCGCGTATGCAGCAGGTATATTTCGGGCATTATATGCTGATAGATACTATTATGCAGCCCGTTCATCCAGATAATGCCGAAGATGGCGAGCAGTTGCTTGATTATCATAGCCAGACGGCGCTTAATATTCCTATCGTTGGTAATGGTGCTGGTTTATTAACGCTGCATGACGGTCAGATCATTCATACTGAGACTCATCCCGATGCTACTGTAATGGGACGACTGGGTATTGCCCAGTTTATGGTGGATGGTGGAACGGAAGCGGCGCACGCTTTACCCAAATACTTACGCAATCAAGCGTGGAAAACGCTCAAAGAGCAAGGGAAGGCATAGTGATCATAAGCTATTACCAGCCATTATCAGCGCCAGTTAAAATATAAAAATACTCTAAAAATCATCTCAAACAGACAGCTGGTCTGTATTTAGGAAAGCCATCGTGGATATTATTTTATTAATTCAAGCTGTCATCATGGGTATCGTTGAAGGTATCACTGAGTTTTTACCCATCTCTAGCACAGGATATCTTATTTTATCTGCTGATTTGATGGGTTTTTGGACCAAAGAAAAGGTCGATTTGTTTGTGGTGGTAGTACAGTTTGGCGCTATTTTAGCGGTGATTTATGACTATTGGGGCAGACTCTGGCAGGCTCTGATGGGGCTGTTGACGGGTAAGGCAGAGGGTATGAAGAACCCACGTCAGCTGGGACTTAGTCTGATTGTCGCCACCATTCCTGTGATGATCGTTGGCTTTACCTTTGCTGATGAAATTAAAGCTTATTTATTTAATCCTATCGTCGTGGCAATTATGCTGATTATCGGCGGCTTGCTGATATTTTATGTTGAAAATCGCCCAAAAGCTATTATTGCAGAAGAAGCTGAGGACGTAAGCCTAAAGACAGCTTTGATGATAGGTTTGATGCAGTGCCTTGCACTGATACCCGGTACCTCACGCTCAGGTGCGACGATTATTGGTGCCCTGTGGCTTGGCGTCTCACGTAAAGCTTCTGCTGAATTTTCTTTCTTTTTGGGTATTCCGGTTATTATTGGTGCCGCGCTCCTAGATTTTATAAAGCACCGTGATGTTTTGAGCAGCAGCGAAGATTGGTGGGTAGTAGGCATTGGTACCACCGTGTCATTTATCGTCGCCTTACTTTGTATTCGCTTATTGGTTGCTTGGGTCAGTCGTCGTGACTTTAAAATCTTTGCATGGTTGCGCATCATCACGGGTGTATTGGTCTTAATAGCTGCTTGGGGTTTTGGCTATCAAATGGTCGGCTAGATTTGATCATAAAAGGGCTTTTAATAGTCAATCAGAAGGGTGTCAGTATCAAAAAGGAGTGGCAGTCGTGACCAATATAAAGCAAGTAACGATCCAAGTACCGACCACTGTTATCAACTGCCAACTATTTTATGTTAATGAAACGCAGGTAAGCCAAGTTGAGAGATTGCAAGCACTGATAGCTGAACATGGACTGCCTATTGTTTTAACTATCGAGCTGATAACAGACAGACTAAACCAAAAGCGTCGACAGCAGCTGAGTCAAATAGCTACCCAACCTATCTTGCTGTTGGATGAAAAAGATAAGCTTTCATGGTTAAGTGATGGGTTAAGCGTTGCGCCTGAGTGGGATAAATTGCAGCGGCGTGTCGTCAGTGCAGGCCGTAAGTCTGAGTTGCTACTACAAGCGGCAAAATTGACCGCAGATAGCAGGGTGATTGATGCAACTGCTGGTTTTGGTCATGATAGTTTGATACTGGCGAGTACGGGTGCCCAAGTGACCATGCTTGAGCAGCAGCCACTGATGGCGCTGCTACTACTTGTAGAACAGCAGCGTATAAGTGTACTGCCAAATTGGCAAAAGCTGATGTCACGTTTGCAGATTATCAATGCCGATGCGTTAAGCTATTTTGAAAGTCTGCATATTGCCAGACATGATAACCCTATAGAGGCAGATAGCGAGCAAGCCGTCGATGTGGTATATCTGGACCCTATGTTTCCAGAAGATAGCTACCAAGATAATAAGACGGGGAAGGGGGCGAAAGTCGGTAAGCATATGCAAGCATTACATCAATTGGCGCGTCCGCCAACATTGGATGAAGAACAGCTGTTACTAAAATCGGCGCGAAGCATAGTCAGTCAACAAGGTCATACGCAAGGTCGTGTCATCGTTAAGCGCCCACAATATGCTCCGCTACTTGCCAATCAATCGCCAAGCGAGAGCTGGAGTAATGAAGCGCTACGTTTTGATGGCTATTTTGATTAATTGGTACTTTAATTGAACGCTACTTTGGCTGATGGCTATTTTGATTGAAGGCTGCTTTGGTTGCTGATTGCTATATTTGCTTAATACACTGAGCATATCTACGTTTGATTGATTTAGGAGCAAGGAATGTCAACGATTATAATTTGGGTCATTGGAGCAGGTCTCTTACTGATAAATATTGCCCTGCGGACACAGATTCTACAGCTCAAAGCACATTTAGAAGCCCTTAGAAATCCTAAAGAACAGATAAACTACTTACGGCAGCAAGCAACGCTGAGTCAGAATAATAAGATGGCATCCATCAAAGCGTTACGTAAGCAATACCCTGAGATATCACTCATTGAAGCCAATCACTTGTGGCAACAAATCCAATCATAATAATTAAGACACCATGACCTTTTACAACAAACTACAAGCTTAT
The DNA here is from genome assembly GCF_041554015.1 of Psychrobacter sp. Classification (GTDB taxonomy): domain Bacteria; phylum Pseudomonadota; class Gammaproteobacteria; order Pseudomonadales; family Moraxellaceae; genus Psychrobacter. The sequence continues at coordinate 10,673 of NZ_JBFFMS010000001.1, forward strand.
ATCCAGCTAACCCGTTTTGATAAACCAGTCGGTATCGAACTGCTACTGTGGCCAACATTATGGGGCGTGTTATTTGCGGCGATGGGACAGGCGCAGCAACAAGGCGCAGGCTTAACAGCAGGTCTGCCCAGTCTTAGCATCTTTGTGATTTTTGCCCTTGGAGCGATATTGATGCGGGCAGCAGGCTGTGCCATTAATGATTTTGCTGATCGCAAAGTTGACGGTCATGTAAGCCGCACTAAGGGTCGTCCGTTAGCCGATGGCCGTTTGTCTGCCAAAGAGGCGCTAGCGGCTTTCTTAATACTGGTATTACTCAGTGCCAGTTTACTGCTGTTTTTACCCATTGACGTCTTCTATTGGTCATTTGGTGCTGTGATACTGGCTTTTATTTATCCATTTATGAAACGCTATACGCATTTGCCGCAAGTGTTTTTGGCAGCTGCTTTTGGTTGGGCGATACCGATGGCATATGTGGCGATACAGGGCGCGCCTGATATCTGGTGTTGGCTGTTATTTATTGCCTATATGTGCTGGACCGTCGCTTATGATACTCAGTATGCGATGGCTGACCGTGAGGATGATGTAAAAATTGGGGTCAAATCAACCGCCATATTATTTGGTCGTTATGATGTGATTATCATCTCGTTACTACAGATGTTGTTTTTGGTGCTCATGGGCGTAGTCATGTGGCATTATTTTGCCCCGACCAGCTTAGGTATTACGCCAGTCTTTGGCTTGGCATTGGTCGCCATGATGTTTGCCAAGCAAAACAGCGCCTGCGCCAGTCGTAACGCGATGGCTTGTTTTAAGGCTTTTTTAGCCAATATATGGGTAGGGCGCTATGTCTTTGCGCTTATAGCCATCGCTTGTATATGGACGACTTTTAATGGATAAGCTCAATAAATTTTCGAGATTAAAGGCCAAGCAATCCTCTGCGCATGGTGCTTCTAAGAGCGGTTATGAGGCGAGACTGGCGGCGCATGGTTTGACGCGCGAGCAAGTGATTGAGACGGAGCGTAAATTGGCAAAATTTGCCAATACTATGGATTCGCTTGTACGTGTGCCCTTTACTAAGCAGGGCATGGGCGCAGATGCGGCGCTCTCGACCATTCCACTGGCAGGGGATTTGGCGGGTCTGGCATTAACCAGTTATGCGTTTATATTGGGTCGTCAGCTGGGCGTCCCTGCGCACAAAATGACGCCCGCTGTTAGATTGGCACTGGTTGATATGGTGGTTGGTATCGTACCGGGGATTGGGACGCTGCTTGATGTTTTTATTCGCCCAAGCCGTAAGACTTTGAGCATCGTCCATGAGCACTTGCAAAACGAATATGGCATCACCGAAACCATGCATATGGATCGACCGTTTTTGCATCAATCTCTTGAAGATAAGCAGCAGAGCCGGTTTGGCGCTTTTTGGCGCAATCGAGTGGTTGCTTGGCTGTATCTGCATATTCCTGATATGTTAGGTCTCATTGTCATTGCTATTATTGGCTGGGGTTTGTGGTCACTAATGAGCTGGCTTGTGGGTCTATTTGGTAAAACCACGGGATTTGGTTAAATAAAATAAACTAGGTCAAATGAATAATAAAAAAAGCTGCAACGATATCAACGTTTGCAGCCTTTTTATTGCCATTTTTCACTACGTATTTTTATGGCTATATAGCTTATTCAGTTATCACTTCTGCATCGGCACTAATGGCATCGAAGCTTGTTATCTTATCATTTTGAATAAAGTCGATCGTACCGCCGCCAGCATGACTGACCAGCTGTATACTGCCATCGCTTGAGCGATAGGTGGGATTGTTCCCTTGACCTTCAGGCGCGCTTAAGGTTATTTTTGGTTTGTTCGGTAAGGTGACGATAGCGTTGAGCATACCTGCTGCCGAGGTCTCAAAAACGACGGATAATGATTCGCCTGCCGCGCTTTTATAGCGAACATCTGTGATTTGCGCCCCTTTAATCGCTTGCTCGGGATTGGGCACTGGAGCCGGCTCACTGACCGAACTGGCTGTTGTGCCAATATGATCTTCTAGTGCCGCTCTCACATCTTGCTCTGGATTTGTAGCAGGTTCAATGGTATTCATATCATCAGTGTTGTTTACTGCGTTGATATTAGAGGTGACGGGCGTCGTTTGAGTTGCCACCTCAGTTGGTGTCTCATGAGTTTCTTCAGGCTCTGGGGTTTTTTGACAAGCAGTCAATAATGAGAGACTTAAAAAAACGGCAGCTGCCTGAATGTACGGTTTTGATGCTACTAAAGTAAAAAGATAGGTTTTCATAATAGGACCGCTATCCATTAATGAGGGTCATAGTGAATGTAATAATTAGGCATCTAGCTGGGGTACGGCACCTAGATTACTGATGGACGTGTTTTATGGGTATGCGCATTATGTAGCCGTGCTCGATTGGGCAAGAGGCGCGCCAACATCGCAGCAGATAAAGGTGTAAAACAGCCTAACATCATATCGGCTAACGCTTCAGCACATATGGGTGCAATCGCATAACCTTTTGCGCCCACGGCTGACAGTGTCCATAAACGCTTACTTTGGGTAAGCAAGCCGACCAGTGGATGATAGTCCAGCGTTTGAGTACGAATGCCAGCACGTGCCTGCCATGTACTGATATCATTTGGCAAGATGCTGCTCAATTCAGGCATATCTTCAATCAATTTATCATAGTTTTGCTGATTGTCTGCACGTCTGATATCGATATCTGTATCGCCATCGATAAAGCTTGCCCCAAGTAAAAACTGCGGCTGATTTTCGCGAATGGGATTCAGCGCCGCATCACCGTTTTGTCCGATAAATGGTGCACAGTAGCCACTGTATTTGAGCGGCAGTTTAGGCAATTTGCTCAGTTGCTCAGCAGTTGGGGTAAACCAAGACAGTTGCCCGCGAATCGTACGGCATTTAACGATACGCTTATCCAATTGATGGCTTTCATACGCTGCGCAAATCACAACATGATCCGCTGTGACAGTCAAAGAAGATTGGCTTGCATTTTTATCCTCTGCAAAACCTGTCAACATAACATGGTTTTCTGTCTCTTTAATATCGGTAATATTGAGCTGCTGATAGGCGATATTAGGATGCGCAAGAATCACGGTTTTTAAGGCTTGTGGATTGACTAAGCCAGATTGCGGCAGGTATAAGTTATTGGCTAAATCTTTATGCTCTAAACCGCTGATATCCTGTGCTTTTTGAGTGCTGATGGTGGTTGCCATGTTATCTGGATAGTCGGCAATCTGCGCTGTACCAATATTGGTTTTTACCAATAAGTCTAATGTGCCAGTTTGCTCAAATATTAACGGCGACTTTTGCAAAGCGACTTGTTGATTAAAATAGCGGTATAAGCGCCCACTGTATAAGTAGCCAATAGAATGCAGATGCTCGTAGACATGATGAATCGGCGTCATATTAGGCGCAAGGAGGGCGCGTGGATTACCAGATGCACCAGCCAGCGGTGCGTCTTTATCAAGCACTGTCACGCTGATACCATGATTGGCAAGCGTCCATGCCGTCAGCAGTCCTGCCACGCCAGCACCAATAATGACTGCAGTGTTAGGATGGTTGGGTAACGGTGCCTTGTTAGATAAGGTTGAGAGAGGCTTCTCTAAAGATGACATCTCACTCATAACGGCTGTAAGCATCTCACGCTTACGACCAAACCCTTTAACCTTTTTGATAATAAAACCATGCGATTGCAGCCCACGTTTGACGATACCAGCAGAGCTATAGGTAGCAGCAGTGCTGCCAGCACATGACAAGCGCTGCATTTGGCTAAAGATACTTGTAGCCCACAAGCTCTCATTGCACGAGGGCGCAAAACCATCTAAAAACCAGGCATCAATATAAGGTCGCTTAAGACGGCTCTCAAACCCTAAACTTGATAAGCTGTCACTTGCATCCCCCAACCAGATATCAAGGGTCAAGTTATCTTCAATAAAGTTAAGTCGATGACAACCAGCGATAAGAGGCGGATAGCTGGCTAATAACCGCTCAATCAGTGCTGCCAGTTCAGGTGCACGCTGCGCCCATAGACTGAGTATGCGGGTTAAATCGCCCAGTGGTATAGGGTGCTTTTCAGTGGTAATAAAGTGCAAACGAGCGCTTGCTAGGTGTGGGTGTGCTAGTCGAAGCTGTCGCCATAGCTGCCATGTCGCAAGTAAATTTAGCCCTGTACCAAAACCTAATTCGGCGATAGTAAAGCATTGTTTTGCTGCAAGGTTTGCTAGACGCTCTGGCAGCTGGTTATTCTCCAAAAACACATAACGTGATTCTGCTAAACCATCCGCTTGCGAAAAATACACGTCGCCAAACTCGCCGGATATCGGTACTTTATGACCAGCATCATCGGTTTGCCACTCAATGCTAGCGGGGAAGATAACGTGTACGGGTGTCGTGTTTTTGCTCGTATTGATCGAGACAGGTTTTGACATAATTATTCATCAATCAAGCAGGTATTCAGTACGCCTCAAACAAATAGCCATCAGGTCAGTGCATGATAGTAAGGAGTTAAAATGTGGCTACCAGCGCTCACGGCGGACAAACACCAGCCAAGAGATAAAAATACCAACCAATAAGCTAATCAAGACGGTAAAAGCACCATATAAAAATAATTGACCTTGACTCTCATAGACCAAGACGTTGGCTTGCGTCTGCAAATCATTGACTTGGCGCTGCAACTGCGCATTACGGCTTAACAACTCTTGATTGGCGGCAGATAAGGCTTTATTAGATGGCTGTAGCTGTGCTGCTAAGGTATCACTAATATCAGTGGCAGGCTTTGCTGCGGTCGCCATTTCCGGGACTGGCGCGGTTGTTTGAGTTTGAGGGGCATTATTGGCAGCAATTAATGCCGGTGCAATACCTGAGATAGTATCCGTCTGAGTCGTTTGAGTCGGCGCTGCATATGCTGACATTGACAGAGCAGAAATGGAGACTAGGCTCGCAGCAGCCATCGCTGTAAAAGCAGTATTAGGACTTTTTAATGAGAGTAACCGTTGAATCACGATGCTGGCACCTCATTGCTTGTGCTGACATTCACTGCTGGTAGGGCTTGAATAAATGGCTTGATGTCGACATGACTGTAGACACCGTCGCGCAAATATGGCTCAGCGCTTGCCCACGCTTGGGCTACCTCAAGCGAGTCAAAATCAGCAATGATAAGGCTGCCTGACATCTCATTTTTGCCATGTTCGATAGGCGTAGGTCCAGCGATAACCAAGCGCTGCTCACAATTTAAGACTTGTAAGCGTTCAATATGCTCTGCACGTGTCAGCTGACGTTGAGCGCTACTGCCTGCTACGTCGTGACCGATAATGGCAAATAAGGACATGCGGCTTCCTCAATTAATAAAAATAAAGCGTTAGGATAAATAATGATAACGCGGCATTTTGTCTTTTCAGATTTTTTAAAGCCTGACAGTTATCATCGACATTCAGAGATAACAGAGAATCTACGATAAAATATCAGCTGCCATGTAACATTTTATTTGGCGGACTTATCCGTTAACGCAGGGTTTAGATGCTTTTTTAATAACAAAAACTGAGCAACGACAAATACCAACATGAGCGGAATCCAGCCATAAGTCTTAAAGTTAATCCAAGCCTCATCAGACATGGTAAATGCCGTGATATAATGCAAAATGCCCATCATGGCAAAAAACAATGCCCAAGCGACGGTCAGTTTTTTCCAACCACTCATCGTGAGCGAAAAAACATCCTTCATTGCCAATTGCATTAAAGGTTTGTTGATTGCAGCACTGACCAGTAGCGTGAGCGCAAAAATACCGTTGATGATGGGTGATTTCCAGCGCAGGTAAATATCGTCACGTAACAGTAAAGTGCCACCGCAGAAAACGATGGTTAATAGTAAAACAACCCATTGTTGTTTATCGAATTTGCCTTTTTGACGCACAAAGTGAATCGCATAGACGACGATAGTGGCAATAAGCAATGCGCCAGCTGCCGCCAAAATACCATTGTAACGGGCAGCAATAAAAAACGCGATTAAAGGAATGAAGTCTAATAAGGCTTTCATAGCAAATAAAATATCCAACCAAAACGTATGCGCTAGTTTACACGTCTACTGCGCCAAAAAAAAGCAATCAACGCTATAATCCTCTGATATGAGCTGCTTTGGCGCTTTTGGTCCTATTTACATCAAAAATATTCAAAACCTTAAGGTCTGCTTTATGAAAATCGACTTACATTGTCATAGTACTTGCTCTGATGGCACTTATGCGCCGGTAGAAGTGGTGCAACGCGCTCATAGTGCTGGCATCAAGGTATTGGCTTTGACCGATCATGATACCTTGCTCGGTATCGATGAGGCGCGTGCGGCGGCTGATGCTTGCGGCATACAACTTATCAATGGCGTAGAAATTAGCTGTGAGCACACCTTGAGTGGCGGCTATGGTAAAAATAAATCGACCACTAAAATCATCCATGTACTGGGACTTGATTTTAGTGATCGCGAAAAAATGCACGCTACGCTACAGCAGTTACAAGACAGCCGCGCCACTCGTGGTCAGCGTATCACCGAAAAGCTCAGTGAGCTACTCAGTATCGATTACGATGAGTTATGGCAAGCGGTTCTCGCCAAAGCAGGTGGCAATCCGCAAGCGGTCGGACGGGCACATATCGGACAAGTATTGTTTGAGCGCGGCGAGGTCAAGACCGTACAAAAAGCCTTTGATAAATATCTGGCGGACAACAAGCCAGCTTATGTGGCGATTGAGGCGCTGACGATGCAGCGTGGCATTGAACTGATTCACCAATGTGGCGGCAAAGCGGTGTTGGCACATCCAACACGTTATCAGCTCTCAGCGACGCGTGTCCGTAAGCTTATCGAAGAGTTTGCGCAGCTTGGCGGTGATGCTTGTGAGTTACCTGCCAATAGCGAGCCTGTCAGCACCCGTAGAATGGTTGATCGTAGTATCGCTGAGCACAAGCTTGCAGCATCGATAGGCAGCGACTTTCATGGGAGCAATATGCCATGGCGACGCTTGGGCGATGTCCCCAATATGCATCCTGAGCAGCAAGGTATTTGGCAATCTTTCACCGCTCTGTCTTAGATAAACGCAGGCTGAATTTATTAACCGCTAAATCAATTAAACAGATTGATAAATAAGAGAAAAATTGCCACACTCAATGACACGTTCAGATTTAGTATCAATCACGACACCGGATAGATTGCTATGCTTTTGGCTCAATCACTTTCATTCTTTGCGGTAGCCCCTTATGGCTTTTTCGATATCTCATCTAGGCTATAGAAAACTCTCGCGAGTCATTTTTGAGTGGCAGGCTGCTGATAGAGCGTTGCTACTAGCTTTGTTTGTGTTGATGGAAATCGCCTTACATTGGATCTGGTGTTTGTTTGTTTGGTTCCATAAAGATACCTATGGCACATATGTTGACATGGCGCTGTTGTATCCTCTATGGATTGCTATTACGCTGCTCGGTCTCTTCTTTTTATGGATGGTCAGTCGCTCATCGCCTATCAAAACCGCTCAAGGCTCACTACATGCGTGGCAGGCGATTTTAATCACGCTTTATAGTACCTATATTGCGTTGATTGTTTTGATGATGGGTCACAGCAGTCTGGTAGCGGGGGTGTCGCTGGTAGGCGGGGCGATGCTCGGTATGATGCTCATCCGGCGTCGCTATGTCTGGAAGGCATTTTTGGCGCATAGTATGCTGATTTTTTTGGCGACGTTGATTCCCTATTTTGGTTTTAGCATTCCCAATCTGCAACAAATGACGATGACCTCTTTCCCCTTGGACAGTTATAGCTATTTGACCTATAGCGAGACCGAAGCGATCGAGAAAGCCGTCTCCGCGTCGATATTTGAAAATGGTACCCTCAGCTGGGATACTTTTAATCAGCTGCGATCTTCTTCTGCGTTTTTTTGGCGCAGCACACATATTTATATGTCGCTGCCAAAAGCCATTTTTATCATCTATATGTTCCGCACGCTTTTGTTGATATTGGATAACAGTAAAGCTGAGATTATGCAGTATGCCAATCATGACGAATTGACCCAACTGAAAAGTCGCCGTTACGGCTTAACAGAAATGCAGCAGGCCCTTTTGGCAATGGGCGATCAGCAGGATTTTAGCATTATCTTATTAGACTTGGATTGGTTTAAAAATATCAATGATAATTATGGTCATGATGTTGGCGACCACGTACTGTGCGAAGTTGCACAGACTTTATTGAATTCATTGACCGATGCGGCGATTGTGAGTCGGTATGGTGGAGAAGAGTTTTTAATCGTGCTCCCAAATACCTCGCATGACAGCGTCATGACGATTGCTAAACAGCTGCGGCGAGATATTGCTGAGCAGGTCATCAGCGGGGACAACCATACCGATTTTAATGTTACTGCAAGTTTGGGGGTTTATACCTTGACGCATGATGAACGTATTCAGATTCAAAGTGAGTATAGGGCGACTGAAGGTAAAGAAAATGTCCAATCGCCAAATCATTTGAAAAAAGACCGCTTATCTCTTAAGCGGCTGCAAAAAAGCAGCTCAATACAAAACAGCTCGCAGCGAAGAATTGCTCATAGAAGAAAACGCGTCGCTACAGAAATCGCAAAGGCGCAATTGCCCATCGACATCTGTCAGCGCTTGATTTGTATCGCTGATAAAGCCCTGTATGAAGCCAAGGATCGTGGACGTAATCAAGTCGTTAGTGCTAATGAAGTACTAGCAGCAGAAAAAAGCACCGTTATCTCATTTTATACCGCTCGCAAATAAGTCGTCACTTTAACCCTTGATATCTTCAATATTTATGACTGATATCTTCGGTGTTTACGACTGATATCTTCAGTATCTATGATAACAAGGACGTTTAAGTATTCAATGTCTGTACCAAGCTCGCCAATACGCTGGTCGCAAAACTACCAGTCGTTAACGTAAAGTTTAGTACCAGTATCAGCCCATCGTCTTTATCCTGCCACTCCCAGCTTAATGCTTCAATAGGCAAACGCAGCGCGCGCCGCTGCGCTTTGATATCGCGCTGCTCCAGACCTGCGGCTAGCTGGGTTAATAATGGACTATGGGCGACTATATCTGCTTCTATGGCTGCTGCTTTGCCGCTAACCTTTTCATTAGCTTTGCCCCAAAGTACAGCGGTCGGATGGATATCGCCTGACTCAAGTCGTGCCCGTAAGGTGTCGTCTATCTCGTCGCTGCTAAATATCGAGCCTGAGCCATCTAGATTAAATATCTCACCTGCAAGCCCGTTATTCCAGCTGCCATCACGGACACGTGCTGCCAATATCTCATTAAATATCAAACTGCGCGCGGCCGACAGCTCCATGGTGTTTTGCTCACGTGGCACGCGTTTACGTTTGCCTTTATTAGGCTGCGGACGTACTTCAGGTACGGGACGTGCAAACAATGACAATGCTTCTCTAATATTATTGCCACTGCGCCCAAAGCGCTGCGGCCCAAAATAATTGGGCACGCCGCTTTGACTGATGGCTGCTAAGTGCTCCTCGACTGCTTGCTTGGCAGACACGATATGTTCAGGATTGATAGAAGCATTATCAAAACCTGCAAATTCGATATCGCGCAAGGTAATAATAAATTGATTGGCGCGGTGCGTGCCGCGATTGAGTTTTTTATTGTGCCACTGCTGCTCAAGGATGGTGACCGACTCATTGGCACTGATATCGACAGGTGTAAACTCAGAGTCTGGTAATTGCTTTTTGGGTATGCGCAGGCTAAACCACTGGGTCGTTAGCGCATGACGGTCTTTTAGTCCTGAGAAACCGACATCCCGTAAGGGAATATCTGCCCATTCGGACAACAGTTTTGCAAGATAAGCGGTATTTATCCCAGACTTTTGGATATGTAACCACAAGTGCTCACCCTCACCCGTGAACGCTAATGGTAGTAATTCATTGACAATAAAATCTGTGTTATAAGCTTTATACGTGGCTTGTTTTAACGGCTGCTGCCTAGGCTGCGGTAACTGGGCGGTATCGGTGGCGGTGGTAATATCATGGTCTTGAACAGTCATAAGAGGGTCTTTTACATTTTATAGAACATTAATAGGGATAAAAAAAGCAGTCATTACGTTTTGCAACGTGGTCAACATACAAAGCAACAGCATCATCTTAGTGGGCTTGCTACTATCGATGAGTCTCGATATGCTTTAAGTAGGCATGATTATAACCGTTAAGGATGACTTATGAGTAATGCAGCGACTATAACGACAGTCACGATAAACAAAGCTGATATCGTCAGCGGTGGCATGAAATCGTACCAGCAAGATGACGATAGTATCATTTTAATTACCCGTGATGAGGATGAATTTAGCGCATTTGACGGTAAATGCCCGCATGCTGGAGCAAATTTGGGCGATGGTTTACGGTGCGGTAATCGTGTTATTTGTCCTTGGCATCATGCAACTTTTGATAGCCGTGATGGCGCATTATTAGAGCCAATCGCGACAGAAGGCTTGACTCAATATCAAATTATCGATAATGGCGACAGCCTAACGGTTGATACCTCAGTCAAGATAAATAAGCATATTAAAGCGGATAGACTAACTGATACCCATACTGTTATCGTTGGCGGCGGCGGTGCAGGTTTTATGACCGCCCATCAGCTGCGTAAGACAGGCTATGGTGGCAAGATTACCTTGGTGAGTGCTGAGGACAAAGCCCCTTATAACCGCCCTTTACTATCCAAAGCTTTTTTGGCAGGTAACATGCCAGAAGACAAGCTATTACTGGGCGGCGCAGATTGGGCGCGTAAACACGATATTGAGCTGCACTTAAACCAAACTATCAGTCAGGTGCTGCCCAATGAGCGCAGCATTGTAATGAAAGATAAGGATGATAATGAGAATAGACAAACAGCAGATTACCTAGTCGTCGCAACCGGCGCTGAACCTAAAATTCCCCCTATTAAAGGCGCAACCCTTGATGGTGTCTATACCCTGCGCAGCATGGAAGATGCCAAACTAATCAAAGCCGCCAGTCATGATCAGCGCGTGGTGATCGTCGGGACAGGTTTTATCGGTATGGAGGTGGCGGCAGCATTGGCGCAATCGGGCACGACCGCTTCTATCACCGTTATCGGTCAAACGCATCGGGTGATGAGCAATATTGTCTCAGAAACAGTCAGTGATGCGCTGATCAAATTGCATAAAGAAAACGGTGTAGAGTTTTTGTTTGATGCAAGCGTTGCTGAAATCACAACAGCTGAAAATACTACTGATAATGATGAAGATAATTTCTCACAAGTGTCTGGCGTCACATTAGCCAATGGTGAGCAAATCGATGCTGATATCGTCATCTTAGGAACAGGGGTTACACCGCGTATCGCGCTATTACAGGATACCAATCATCCAGATGGGGTACAAGTTGACGAGCAGCTGCAATTGCGTCACGGTCTTTATGCACTGGGCGATATCGCTAAAGCGCCTAGTAAGCTGGGGCATATGCGTATCGAGCACTGGCGGGTGGCATTACAACATGGCATGGTGACGGCAGCAGCGATACTAGACGATGACAAGGTCACCTCGCTTGCAGAGTGTATTCCCTTCTTTTGGACGATGCAATATGGCAAAAGCCTGCGCTATAGCGGACATGCTGCGACGCCAGATTATGCTGTTTTATTGGGTGCGCCTGAGAGTTTTAACTACATAGAATACTATTTTGATGACAAAGGCGAGAACACGCGAGCCAGTGCCGCAAGCGCGCTTGGACGTGATAAAGAGCTGGTGGCATTCTCTGAGCTATTACGTCAAGGTCATGCACCAACACGGGCACAGATTAACGCAGGGTTCGATATCATCGAGCAAGCGCAGGCATTATCGCGCTAGTACTTTATGCAGATACAGATTACTATAAAAGCTGAGCTATTTATTTAGGTCAGCTTTTTAATCTATGATATATAGTAAAGAAAAATCTCACCTATTTTACCCATACATAAGGTGGATAAATTTTTTTTTGCGTGCTGTGCCTGCGCCGACAGAGGCTACAAAAATTGCTATTTGCCTCTTTATAACTTTTTTATAATGAAATGAATATACAAATAATAAAAGGACAAAATAATATGAATGAAGAAATGACTAATAATAAAACCGTTTTTTTACGTCAAGCACAAGCCAGTGATATCGGCGCACTTGAACAGCTATTGAACCGCTGCTATCGGCAGACAGAAGGCTGGACCAATGAAGCAGACTTAATCGGTGGTATTCGTATCACTCAAGATGAGCTGGCCAGTACCATTGCCAACCCCACCCATTATCTCTTTGTATACCCAAAGACGATCACAGGCGCGCGTGATGGCGAAGAAACCGGTGAGCTATTAGGCTGTATCGGAGTGGATATGCAAGGTCATGCTGATAATAAAAAAGCCTATATCGGTATGTTTGCTGTCCATCCTGAGCTACAAGGGCAAGGCATTGGCAATGTGATTTTGCAAGCAGCTGAGACATTTGCCGCTCGTCATCTACAATCAGATGATAAAGCTTCTGATAAAAACCCTGCCCGTCTGACCATGTCTATTTTAAGTCATCGTCCGGAGCTATTGTCTTATTATCAGCGCCGTGGTTATCAACTAAATGGCCATAAAATGCCGTTTCCAAATGACGGCAACAATGGCGAGCCAAAGCGTCAGGATTTGGAATTATTAGAATTGGAAAAATTCGTCCATTAAAAATATTTACAGACTGATTTTATTGACCCCAAAAGTATTTGGAAGTCATAAACAGTCCTGTGCTCAGTAGTAAAAATGCCGCCACAATAAAGCGCTTAAACCAGTTAAAGGCTGGCAAGCGTGTGGCACTGTCATTAGAGGTGATATAGGCAAATAAAAATATCAGACTAACAACCAAGGTCAAAATGCCAAGCCCGATTGGTAATATAAAAAAATACGCCTGCCACATGATTATCTCGCAACCATCATTATTAAGCACATCATAGCAGTATCCCGATTGTACTGTCTGATTTATCCGCCCCTTAAATTTTATAAAACTATCAGGATGACGACGTGAGAAATTTCAAAAAATGGGCATTCATACTGGTATCTATACCGTTGTTTGCCGCATGTTCTAATGCGCCTCCTGACGATACGGTTGAGGCGCTGATTGAAGCACAATATGAGCAAACTCCTAAGATAATAGAAGTGGCAAAGGCGAACGCAGGCAATGACAAGATGGCAAAAACCATGAGCGCAATGATGGAGAGCCTGATGCCAACGCTTGAGGGCGTTGAGAATATCGACTGTGATGCTATTGAGGGTGAAAACGCCTATCGCTGTAGCGCCGATGTCACGCAGACGATAGCGGGCAATAGTCAAACCAATAAGACCGATTTTAAGGTTTATAAACTCAATAATGAGTGGGTTTTGGGAGATTAATGGCTTTGATACTTTTTCATAAATAAGAGCTAGTAAATCAGTACTAATAAATAGGGGCTAGTAAATAAGCACTAACAAATAACCGCTTCTATTGATTGCTGATAATAAAAAAGGATGCCCAAACGGCATCCTTTTTACGTAATAGATAAGGCTATGGCTGATATTGCCCATTCTATAAAGACTAGCGCATCAAAGACTAGCGCATAGTCACAAACTCTTCTGAGCCAGTTGGATGAATGGCGATGGTATTGTCAAAGTCAGCCTTGGTTGCGCCCATCTTGATGGCCACTGCAAAGCCTTGAATCATCTCATCGACGCCAAAGCCGATACCGTGTAAGCCGATGACTTTTTCTTCCTCGCCTAAACATATCAGCTTCATCATAGACTTTTGGCGATGCTGAGTCACCGCACTATACATATCTGTAAAGGTGGAGGTATAGCATTTGATATTGTCTTTACCAAATTGATTTACGGCATCGATTTCAGACAAGCCAATGGTGCCGATAGGAGGATGGGTAAAGATAACCGTCGGTATCAGCTCATAGTTTAGATGCTCATTAGGCTTGTTATTAAACAAACGCTCCGAAAGCCTTCGACCTGCAGCGATAGCCACCGGTGTCAAATCAACACTATTTTCGATAATATCGCCGACCGCATAAATACCGTTAACAGTGGTATTTTGAAACTTGTCGACTTTAATTTTGCCGTTATCCGTAGTCTCAACCCCAGTTACTTGCAGATTGATATTGTCGGTAGAAGGCGCGCGACCAATCGCCCAAATCAAACAATCTACGGTATCAAGAGCACCATCTGTGGTGCATAAAGTTAGGCTACCATCGTCATTTTTAACAACTTCAGTGAGCATGGTGTTGGTATGCAGCTGAATACCGTCTTGCTCCATCTCTATCAGCAAGGTTTCAACGATGCTATGGTCAAATGAGCGCAGCGGTGAATGTTGACGCACGTACTGATGCACCTCTGCGCCAAGGCTATTTAGCACGCCAGCGATCTCAACGGCGATATATCCTGCGCCAACGATAGCGACACGTTTTGGCAACTCATTTAAAGCAAAAAAGCCATCAGAGTCGATGCCGTATTCTGCGCCTTTGATATTAGGCTTGATAGGATGACCACCTGTGGCAATCAAAATATGGTCAGCGGTAATCAGCTCGCCATTGACCTCTACGGTATTGCTATCGACGAATGTGGCAAAGCCTTTAATCACTTCAACACCGTTTTTTGCCAAGTTATTGTCATAAGCGCGATGAATGTTTTGGATGTACTGTTGGCGACTATTGACCAGCTTTTGAAAGTCAAAACCTTTTAGCTCAACGTCAAAGCCATAATCTGGCGCATATTTCTGAATGGCTCCAGCAACTTGTGCGCCGTACCACATGACCTTTTTAGGGACGCAGCCCAAGTTTACGCAAGTGCCGCCCAATTGGTTGGCTTCGATAATGGCACATTTTTTACCATAGCTCGCTGCGCGGTTGATTGAAGCGATGCCGCCGCTACCGCCACCAATGGCGATATAGTCATAATGTTTTGTCATATTGAGTCTCTTTATTCAGTACGTATTGATGCGTATTGGTGCAATTTTGCAGTCTATTATTTTTTAATTCTGTTATTTTGAACTCTATTGTAATGGGTATCATTATTAATCTTACAAGGTTTAGAATATGAGGCTGTACTAACTAGAATCAGTTTATAAAAGCGTTTAGGCAAAAGTAGACAACCACCTATACGATGGCACGCCGCCTATAAAATAATAGTCCCGGAATTGACAGGCCCAATACCAATCCTGAGGTCACAAATAAGGCTTCAAACAAATAGACCATCATTTGGCTAAATAACTCATCAGAAAAACCAAAATAGCCAATCTGTACCATACTGACCATCGCTTTATAAGCGGCGATACCTGGCATCATACAGATAACGCTTGGCGAGATTAACGCTTTGGGCGGTAGGGTATACTTTTTAGAAAAGTATACACCCAAAAAGCTGGCAAGCATCGCCCCAAAGAAGCTGGCCACCACCAGATGGATATGTTGATAGACCAGCGCTGTTTTTAGCCCAAATCCAAACGCAGTCATCAGCAAGCATGGCAAAATATAGCGTTTGGGCACGCTAAACATCAGCGTCCAACCAAGGGTAATAATGCATGACAGCACCACGGTTTCAATAAACCACATTTTAAAACCCCCAGTGCTGTATTTGCAGTAAAACCAGCGCCATCACAATGCCAACGCACGCCGACAAGGTCAGCATATAGGTAAAAACGGCACGGCCAACGCCAATATTGACATAGCCTTTTAGGATATCTGAGAAAGAATTAATCAAAGGAAAGCTTGGTACCAGTAACAGCACGCTTGAAGCAACGGCGATATCGGCATTATTACCGATATCAAAATAATAGGTGGATGAGCCAATTAAAGAGGCAATAAAAGCCGTCACGATAACGGTGATAAAGGGATTAAAATGGTGCTTGGCCAGATATATACGGGTAAACATCGCCACCATACCTGCGATAAAGGTCACGGCAGTAATTGACCAACTACCACCGTTTAGATAAGCAAATGCGGCACAAGATGCGCCAACGAATATGCCTACCAACCACGTTGGATACACTGACTTATTATCTAATTCATCAAAGGCGAGGGTAGTGCGGTCAACCAACGCATTATTATCTATGGCAGCTTCGGTTTTATTGATAATTTGCTGGATTTGTACCAATAAATTGACATTGATGTTCTGATTGATCGTGTCTCGAGTGGTGGTAATACAGCGCTCATCACAGATGGTGGTCAGGGTGATGGCATTAAAGTTCAGCGAACATTCTACGCTGTTCATCCCTAAGGCAAGACCCAAGCGTTTGGATAAGTCCACCACTACGGCAGACTCAGCGCCATATTGCATAAGGAGTAATCCGCAGCGCACGCATAATCGAGTAATGTGCTGCTGCTGTACGTAGCTGATAGAAGTCATTGATTAGATACGCATATTGGCTATTGTAAGATTTGTAAATGACAAAACTATAAACAGGGTGAGTAGTTATAGGCTATCAATACGGCAGGGTAACGATAGCATAACTTGCCGTGCTTATTTGCTACTATTATAAAGCGTAAACCACTGTCGCAAGGAGAATAAAATGCATATCGCTATCTTAACCCTGACTTTTGCGCTACCCGGCTGTGGCTCGTTAAAAGAAAAGCGCCAACGTATGGGCGGCTTGCATGCGCGCTTTGGCAATACGCCAAGCGTCGCAGTATGTGAAAGCGGTGAGCGTGATCGGCATGATGCCAGCGAATGGACGTTTGTGATCGTTGGACTGTCTAAACGTGAGGTCGAGTCGCAATGCAGTCAAATCGAGGAGAAGCTAGAACGTACGGTGGATGCAAGAGTGATGAATATTGAGAGAGGGTTTTTTTAGCTAGTAGATTGTAGACTCATATTATTGTTGATTGGCTATCTCAATTCACCTATATTTCCTTATTCATTCAGCGTAAGCTTAACAGTAAAAATTAAAATAATCCGAGCAGTCCTGCAATAACACCTAATGAAAGACATATTCCGAAAAACAAAAATTTATACTTGGGTATTTCAAATCTCTGTTTAAAATGAGAGCCATGATGGTGTTTTTCATCATGGCTCTTAAGCAGTTCAGAATTATCCATTTCTTTTATAGTGAATAATGCAACTGCTATTGGGGTATCGTTATAAAGTTTATAGTACGCGACTTGAGTACCTGTTAATAAGATGTCCTTACCTGTGTATGTGGACAAGTCGTAATGGAATAAAGTATTTTCGTATGTATCTTGAACGTAGGCGATACCTAATGTTCTATCTATATTAGTAATGATGCCATCACTTGGATCTGGACCCATTTTAGTCTCTATAGTTTGTATGTTGAGTGAATTATGTGACCTCTAACAATATGTTTTTGCTTAATATTGAATTCTTGGGTTTCTTTCTTGAAACTAACCTATTGGTTTTTTTTAAGCCATTGTTCATGTAGCTCTATGAACAATGAAACTCTATTCTCCAACTCTTCAATTTTTGTAAGTATTTGTCTAGGAGTATTATCAAAAAAACTTTCAAGATATTCTATGAGTAATGTTGGCACTAGGAATGCTATTGCAGTCAAAGGTTGAGGCCTTGGAGTATCCCAATCAAAATTAGGTATGAATTTCCCGTCGCTATTAGTATCTAAATGATGGAACATTAAGTCGCTCCAACTTCCATGGATTTCGTTCGAAGTCATAGAAAAATGAGACAAATATAATTTATCTAAACCTAGTGATTTAGTTTTCTCAAAAAAGTTTTTATTACCCCAGTTCCTTTCAGTTTTATGATCCATATCAAGATCAATATTTGACTTTGCGAACAAGTTTTCAATCGAAGACATCATTCTGTGCTCAATTGGTAGTACCATATTATTCCTTTCAGCAATAAGTGACTTAATTTCAGTGTAGAGCCTTTTGTCAGTTTTAAGTGAGTTAAGCTTATAAGATATTATTGTCTTTTCGTCATAGTTTTTGATTAAATATCTTGTATTTACAATACACTCAAAAGCTAGTCTTGTGAAAATCTGAACAAACTCTCCCTTTTGGTCACAAACATTGTCTAATACACCGAAAATTAATTTATAGAGTCTTACAAGGTTTCCCCCAATAACGGCTTGATCATCATTCCATGTAAATTCATTATTATCATATAAGTTAACTAATAAAGTAATATAACTTCCAACCTCAATAAGTAGATCAATAGAGACTTCAACGAAATGTCCTTCATGCTTATATGATTCAAGATTAAGATTAATCTCTGTTCTTTTAATATCCATACTAAAACCTCAAAAAATTAATTTTAACCTCAATCTCAAAATTGATATATAGAAGACTTAGTAGTTCAGTGAATTATAGTCTATTAACTAACAAAAAAGGCCACTCCCTAAAGAGTAGCCTTTCCATTAATTATTACCTAGGTTCTATTAACTTACTTCTTTCATACCTTGCTTAAGCATCGGCTTCAAGAATTCACCCGTATATGAACCTTTGACTTCTGCCACTTCCTCGGGCGTACCTTCCGCGATGATCATCCCACCACCTTTACCACCTTCAGGACCTAAATCAATTACCCAATCCGCCGTTTTGATGACGTCAAGATTGTGTTCAATAACCACGATAGTATTACCTTTATCGCGTAGGGCATGCAAGATATGCAGCAGCTTATCAATATCATGGAAGTGCAAGCCAGTGGTTGGCTCATCCAAGATATAGAGCGTCTGTCCGGTATCACGCTTGGCAAGCTCACGTGCTAGCTTGACGCGCTGCGCCTCACCGCCAGATAACGTCGGTGCAGACTGTCCAAGACGAATGTAGCTTAGACCAACATCCATCAAGGCTTGCAGGCGACGATAAATCGCTGGAATGGCTGAGAAGAACTCCGTCGCATCTTCAACGGTCATATCTAGGACGTCGGCGATGGTTTTACCTTTATAGTGAATCTCCAAAGTCTCGCGGTTATAGCGCTTGCCTTCACAGCTATCACACGGCACATACATATCCGGTAAGAAATGCATCTCAACTTTGATGAGACCATCACCTTGACACATCTCACAGCGTCCGCCTTTGACGTTAAAGCTAAAGCGACCAGCTTTATAGCCACGAGCGCGCGCTTCTTGCGTTTGCGCAAACATCTCACGTACAGGCGTAAACACACCAGTATAAGTCGCTGGGTTTGAGCGCGGCGTACGACCAATCGGGCTTTGATCGATATCAACCATTTTATCCAAATGCTCAAGACCGCTAATGCTGTCATGCTTATCGGCAATAAGCGTTGAGGCATTGTTCAACTGCGTAGCGGCGAGTGGCATTAAGGTACGGTTAATCAGCGTCGATTTACCAGAACCCGAAACACCCGTGATACAAGTCATGATACCGATTGGCAACGTCAAATCAACGTCATGTAAGTTATTACCGGATGCGCCTTTTAGCTCGATGGTCATCGGGACTTGTTTGGGCTTGGCTTTACCTTTAACTTCCATATCGATCGTTTTGGCTTTATGACGAATGGCTGGAATCTCAATTTTTTTCTTACCAGACATATAGTGTCCAGTCAGAGATTCCTTATTGGCCATGATGTCATCGACCGTACCCTGAGCGATGATATGACCGCCATGGACACCCGCGCCGACACCGATATCGATAACGTGATCCGCTTGACGAATCGCATCTTCATCATGCTCGACGACCAGTACCGTATTGCCCAAATCACGTAAGCGCGTTAGAGTTTTTAGCAAGCGATCGTTATCGCGCTGATGTAGACCAATAGATGGCTCATCGAGGACATACATCACACCCATCAGACCAGCACCGATTTGGCTAGCCAAACGAATACGCTGCGCTTCACCGCCCGATAGCGTCTCAGCAGAGCGGGCAAGCGACAGATAATCAAGCCCGACACTGACGAGGAAGTTTAGGCGCTCATTAATCTCTTTAAAGATCTTTTCTGCCACCTCACCTTTATGACCGCCAATTTTAATGGTTTTATAATATTCAGCAGCATCACCGATGGATAGCTTCACGATTTGAGCAATGGTTTGATCGTCAACACGGACGTTACGTGATATTTCATTGAGTCGCGCGCCATCACAGACGTTACAAGTGGTATCGGCTAAGTATTTCGCCAGCTCATCACGGACCAGATTGCTTTGGGTTTTGGCATAACGGCGCTCTAAATAAGGCAGCACACCTTCAAATGGTACGGTTTTGTTGGTTTTACGACCGCGCTCATCGGTAAAGTTAAATGTCAGCTTCTCTTTACCTGAGCCCTGCATGATGATATCTTGCTGCGCCTTTGGCAGCGCTTGCCACGGTGCGTCCATATCGATTTTAAAATGATTGCATACAGTTGACAGCAGACCGAAGTAATACGCATGACGCTTATCCCAACCATTAATCGCCCCTTGATTGAGCGATTTTTCATGATGGGTAATCAGCTTTTCGGCAGAGAAATACTGACGTTTACCCAGACCATCACAGCTTGGGCACGCGCCATACGGGTTATTAAAACTGAACATGCGCGGCTCAAGCTCAGGTACGGCACGATCACAGATAGGGCAGGAGTGCTTAGCTGACATCACTTGATTAGCATCGCCGCCTTCTTTTGGATTGCCGTCCATAAAGTGTAGCGTGACCAACCCTTGACCTAAGCGCAATGCGGTTTCCAAGCTTTCAGCGACGCGATTGCCCAAGTCATCACGGACTTTAAAGCGGTCAACGACCACTTCGATGGTATGCTTTTTCTTTTTATCGAGTGTTGGTAGCTCATCAGTATCGTAGACGTCGCCGTCGACGCGCACGCGCACAAAGCCTTGACCAATTAACTGCTCAAGCAACACCGTATGCTCGCCTTTACGCTCGCGAATCACTGGTGCAAGTATCATTATTTTGGTATCAGCAGGCAACGCCATCACTTGATCGACCATCTCAGTCACCGACTGCGCGACCATTGGCTCGCCATGCTCAGGGCAAAAGGGCGTACCGATACGCGCATAAAGCAGGCGCAGATAGTCATAAATCTCGGTAATCGTACCGACTGTTGAGCGCGGATTATGATTGGTTGATTTTTGCTCGATGGCAATCGCCGGCGATAAGCCCTCGATACTATCGACTTCTGGTTTTTCCATTTGAGACAAAAACTGACGCGCATAAGCCGACAAACTCTCGACATAACGACGTTGCCCTTCAGCATATAAGGTATCAAATGCTAATGAAGATTTACCAGAGCCTGATAAACCAGTAATGACCACAAACTTATCTCGTGGAATGTCTAAATCGATATTTTTTAGATTGTGCGTACGTGCGCCGCGGACCTTAATATACTCATGTGCCATCGGTGATAGGTTTCCTATTTGCTAAAGGGTATTTTTAAAAAATTCAAAAGGGTCAATTAATATGAGTTCAGTGAGTGATCAAAAACGTGGATGATGTTAAAACTGCTATTTAGATTACTATGGCTTTATAAAAGTGCCCAGTTTTCATTATGTCGTTTTCATAAAGCGATAGTAATGGTTGTCTCTTTTATGCAATACCTTTAACACTTGAAATGGATAAAGGTAATCTAAATAAAGGGTAACTAATATGAGTGGTGTGTTATAGATTTGGCAGAACAATAATGTTTTAGCACAAAATTGGTTATAAAGTTTGTTCAAGCAATAGCGTGTTCAACGTCTTACTTTATTGTCATGGTAGCTGCATTATTCAAGGTGCAATGAGCCATTAGATGCACTTAGTAACAAAATTATCGCGTAAAATGAATGGCTTAAGTCGGCGTCTATAACACTGCTGAAGCAGAAGGGCAAAAGTCTCGGCAAGCAAACGGCGAATGTCTTATACTAGGGGGCTTAATTTGCAGGCTAAAGCCTTGATAGCGTCGTAATAATACCAGCAATGATGAACCAGTGAGGCAAGTATGAATAGCGTAGAAAAACGGGCAATCCTCGGGGTCGGTGGTATTTTTGCCTTGCGGATGATTGGCTTGTTTATGATTGTGCCAGTATTTTCTGTATATGGTGATAATTATACGCATGCGACGCCGTTTTTGATTGGTTTGGCGGTCGGTATTTATGGGCTAGGGCAAGCCATTTTTCAAATTCCGATGAGCCTTGCTGCTGATAAGTTTCCGCGTAAGCCGATTATCTTTTTGGGTCTGATATTATTTGCCATCGGCGGTATCATCGCCGCCAACGCCACAGATATTTACGAGGTTATTATTGGTCGAGCGCTGGCGGGCAGTGGCGCAGTTTCGGCGGTATTGATGGCGCTATTAGCAGACGTTACGCGTGAAGAGATGCGTACCAAAGCAATGGCGACGATGGGTTTGACCATTGCCACCTCCATTATGCTCGCATTTGCTTTTGGTCCGTTATTGGTCGGCTCGCTTGGTATTTCGGGATTGTTTTGGTTGACGGCAGGCTTTGCGGTTTTGGCGATGTTACTGCTATTGTTCGTGCCGACACCATTACGAGTACTTCAGCACAATCTTGACAATAAATCGATCGGTCAGCAGTTGGCAACAGTACTAAAAATTGGTGATTTAAACCGTTTGCATATCGGTATTTTTGCTCTGCATCTGACCATGACCGCCATCTTTGTTATATTGCCGCATCAGCTTAATGACGTACTAGGATTGTCAGTACGTCAGCAAGGGCTAGTTTATTTGCCTTTACTGTTTATCGGCTTTGCCGTGGCGATACCCTTTATTATTATCGCCGAAAAGAAGCGTAAAATGCGTCAAGTATTTTTGGGCGCTATTGCCTTGATGAGCGCTGCTTTAGCCTTATTGGCACTCGGTGGTCAGATGGGGGTGGGTATCATATTGGGCTTATTGCTGTACTTTATGGGCTTTAACTTGCTTGAAGCAACGATACCATCTTGGATATCTAAGCGTGCGCCAGTGGCCAATAAAGCGACGGCGATGGGGCTTAATTCATCTAGTCAGTTTTTTGGCGCCTTTGTCGGCGGGGCGATGGGCGGTTTATTATTAAGTCAGCCTAATTTTTTGGCGTGGGGTATATTGGCCGCCATTATGGTCGCGGCGCTACTGCTGATTATCCCGATTGCGCAGCCGCCTTATTTATCGAGTACCACCGTAACCATTCCTAAAGACATCAATATTCAGGATTGGTCGCGGCAAATGCTGGCAGTAGATGGCGTCGATGAGCTGGTGGTTATGGCAAAAGAGCAGGTCGCTTATTTAAAGCTGGACAAAACCCAGCTGACTGATTCCTCGCGACAAGAGCTGTCGCATTTGGCGCAAAGCCCTCTAGATATTTAACAGAAAAATGGTTAAAGTAAAAGTATATTGCTGCTAATATCGAATCGTTATAGTAAAGACTCGATTAAAGCAGATAATAAAATTATTCATAAGTAAAAGGACGATATCATGCGCGGTGTTAATAAAGTTATCATCATCGGTAACCTCGGTGCAGACCCTGAGGCACGTCAATTCAATAACGGCGGTAGCGTGACCAATATTTCGGTTGCGACGTCAGAGCAGTGGACAGACAAGCAAAGCGGTGAAAAAAGAGAAGCGACGGAATGGCATCGTATCTCCTTGTTTAATCGCTTGGGTGAAATCGCGGCGCAGTATCTTCGTAAAGGCAGTAAGGTCTATATCGAAGGTAGCCTTCGTACCCGTAAATATCAAGATCCCAACGGACAAGATCGTTATATTACTGAAATTCGCGCTGAGCAAATGCAAATGCTAGACGGTGCGACGGGCGGTAGTGGTGACGGTGGCGGTTTTGGTGGCAACAATCAAGGCGGTCAAAGTAACCAAGGCGGCTACGGTAATCAGGGCGGCGGGTTTAGTAACCAAGGTGGCCAGAACAGCTATGGTCAGCAAGGCGGCAGTCAAGCAGCTCAAGGTGGCTATAACCAAGGCGGCGGTACGTCACAGGGTGGTCACCAAAACAGCTTTAACAATCAAAATGCCCCTGCTCAGCAAAATCAGTTTAATAAGCCTACTCCAGCACAATCACAACCTACAGCTATGCCAGATGGTCCTGTAGATGATGACATTCCTTTTTAAATCATACGTAAATTAATACAGTAGAGAAATAAAATTAGAGTCTTGCTAACGCAAGGCTTTTTTGTATGTATGGATAATAACAGCATAAAAATTTCGTCATTATAGGGCGTATTTATAAAAGTATTAATCAGTCAAACGATCTATTTAACAGTATTCATTGTTAATGAATGAGCCAGTATTTATTGATTTTATGAGAAAATACCGATAAGTCATTGTTATTGTCAGTATTTTTGTTTATATTAGCACTGCTTATGATTTTAAGCATTAACACAGTTTTTATTATTAAACAATCAAATGTTTATCAATATTTAAAAGATTTATTCGTCAAAAATTACTGTATTTGGTAATTCTTGATAAATATCTACTTGGTATAAATAGTATTTATTTATATCCTTAATTTTAATATGGGAAAGGCTATGAACAAAAGTAACGTTATTGATTTAGATAGTTTAAACGTTGATGAGCTACGTGCCATTACTGAAAATGCACAGCAGCTTATTGCACAAAAACAACACCAGCGCTTGTATGATGCGTACACGCAGTTTGAAAAAATTGCTGAAGAGAGTAATGCCAGTATTGAAGAGATTTTACAAGCGGGCGAGAAACTAGAAAAGAAACGTAGTATTAAATACCGTAATACTGCTAACGACGAAGAAACATGGACTGGTCGCGGACGTAAACCAACTTGGTTGGTAGAGGCATTAGCGGCCGGTCAACGTCTTGAAGATTTTGCTATTTGATTTTTAATAAGCAGTTTCTGTTTTATCTAGCTATGAACACTCTGCCTATAGTAAATTCAGTAGTAAAACGATACAGCGAGACTGGGATAAGTTTTACGCAGACTCGTCGGCATAGACGTAGCACGCCAGAGAAATTTATATTAGCTCCGCGTAGCAATATAATGTATCGGTTTTATTTAGAATTGACGAGATAAAGGGTTGATGAATGATTCAATCGACCCTTTATGGGCAAATAAAAGCCAGTATCTTTGTGCCATTATTTTGGTAAAAAGATACTGGCTTTTTTGCTGTCATCTGTATGCTATTGTTTGCTATGATAATGACGTTTTTAGCTGATATAAGAGTTATGCCATCGTGCCCCAAGTATCTGCCTCGTCTCATAAGCGTCCCCGTAAGCTGTGGTGGTTGATTGGGCTGGTTTTATTTGCGTTATTTGCTATTTTGCAGATGCCCGCAGCATGGCTACTAGAAAAATATGCACCAGAGACGCCTTATGTGCAGCATGTGTCTGGTAACGTATGGCAAGGCGCTGCGATTTGGCAGATACCGCTATCAGAGGCGCCATTAATCGGTGCAGCTGAGTGGTCGTGGCAGCCGTGGCATTTATTATTGGGTAAGGTTGGGGCAGAGATTGATATTTTGTCAGAGCAAACCCGCCTCAATGGGCAGGTAAAAATAGGCGCAAATACTTGGGAAGTAAAAGACATGAGTGGTAAGATTGCGCCTGAGACTCTGGCTCGTGTCGTCGATTGGCAATTGCCAAATACGCCGATTCAGGTCAATAACATCTCGCTTAAGCGACAATCTGGTGCAAACGATGTCGATTCAAATAATAACGCTAGTAAAAATAATGCCGGCTTTCGTCAAGCGTCAGGTCAGCTGACATGGGTTGGCGGCGAGCTTGGCTATCCTAGTGGCGGCAAAATATTTTATCTCACCATACCAGCGCTGCGTGCTGAGCTGAGCAGCGAACAAAAAAATAATAACAATCTGCTGCATATTCATCTGGTCAATAATCAAGACAAGCGTTTAGGTGACTTGTATCTTGATGGCGATAATATGTTGGATGTCAGCTTGACCCAGCGTCTGCTTGAGAGTATGCCTGAATATAAAGGAAAAGCGCCGCAAGATACCCCTGTGGTTAGCGTGCGTCAACCGCTGCTAAACGGGCTAGGTGCACGCTGAATGATGACGCTCCCAACAAGTTTGAAACCTGTGCTCAATATCTGTAACCGCTTTGCCGTTTGGCTGCTATTATTGGCAATTACTTGGTTATGTTGGACAGCAGCCCGACTTTTATGGCTCCTGCTTGCGCCGCCATTAGCGCCAGCATTGCCACTGGTGCCTTTACAGGATAATGCCTTATCTGCTCCAGATTATAGCAGTCTATTTGCAATTTTTGCCGATCCTGATCCTATCGCTGCAGTAGTGCAGCCGCCGCCCAATATTGTGCTAAAGGGGGTATTGCTCGCGATCCCAGAGAGCTTGTCGTCAGCACTTTTAGAGGTTAACGGTGAGGTCAAGAATTACCGCATTGGTGACACCTTAAAAGACAGCGATTATACCTTGGTTGCGGTTGCTTGGAACGAGATTGTTATCGCCGATACTATGGACAAAGAAACAGTGATTCGGATGCCAGAAGCCATGCCACTTGATCAAAGTGCAATGATGGCAAACGGGGTGAGTAACCAGCGCTTGCAAGATAGCAGTATGTTGCCTAATGCGCCTGTTGCCCCTGTGCCTGATCTGGGCAATACGGACAATCAAGCAGCTGCCGCAGCGCCTAGCGATAGCGCGCCTACATCAGCAATTGATGAGGCAGTAACTGAATTGCAGGAAAACCCTGCTAGTTATCTGAGTAGAATGGGTGTGATGGCAGGCGGCGATAGCTATCAAGTCACAGCAGCGATGCCTGCTAATATACGCAATCGCTTGGGACTAGAATCAGGTGATCGAGTACTAAAAGTCAACGGCCAAAGCGTTGGTAGCAATCCTGCTCAGGATGCTCGCGTATTACAACAAGTGAAGCAGTCAGGGGAAGCGCAGATAGAAGTACAGCGCGGCGATCAAGTCATAACCATTCGTCAGCAGTTTTAGCGTATTCAATGTAGTGACGCTTTTCCTTAAAGTAAAGGTTTGTTGGCTGATAGGGTGGTCAATATCACTTAGTAGCACTTAAAATTATGAATTATTAAAAGCATTAAAGCATCATGACTTATCAAATCCAGTAACCATTATATTCAATAGTTATTGAATTCGGTATATACCAAGCGTCATCACTGTAGGTAATCATCAATATGGTCAGTTCTTATCATTTTTCAGTCACCCCTTTGTACCATATCTTGCAGCGTTTGATGCGGTTATGCCGTCCTCTTTGCTTAGCCATACCATTATGGGCAGCTAGCACTGGGCTGGTAAATGCAGAAAGCTGGAAGGTCAATTTACAAGATGCCGATATCAAAGCTTTTATCAATGAAGTGGCGACGATTACCAATCAAAACTTTGTCCTTGATCCGCGTATCAATGGTAATGTGACTGTGATCTCAAACAAGCCGTTGTCGCGTGATGAGATTTATCAGCTGTTTTTGAGTGTGATGCAAGTCAATGGTATCGCTGCTATCGATTCAGGAACAACGATTAAACTGGTGCCAGATAACGTCGCCAAACAAACTGGTGTCGCTGTAGATTTACGTGGTGAGAGCGTCGGTGAAACCTTGGCAACGCGGGTGATTTATCTGACCAATACCCAAGCAGCAGAAGTACTGGGTGTTATTCGTCCGCTTATGCCGCCGTCTGCCCATGCCGCTGCTGTGCCTGGAGTCAATGCTCTGGTACTGTCTGATCGTGCTGATAGCCTAAACCAGTTGACAGCGCTTATCCGTGATTTAGACAGCAATGTCAATGACAGCTTACAAGTGATACCACTACGTCATGTCGATGCTGAGCGTATGATGGAGTTGATCAGCGCGCTGGTCGCGAGTGCTGGTGGCGGGCAAGCAGCTGGTAATAATCAGCTCAAGGTTATCGCCGATACGGCAAGTGACAGATTGCTGGTTAAAGGCAGTCCTGAGATGATTGCCAAAGTTAAAGAGATGGTCAATCAGCTGGACACAACGCCATCAAGGCGCTTGAGTGGTCTGCGTGTCTTCCGCCTAAAATATGCCAGTGCCGGACATATTGCTGAGATGCTGCGCGGTCTCCTTGCCAGTCAATCTATTAATAGTTCCGGCGCTTCGTCAACATTAGAGTCAGCGTCATTGAGCGATACTGCTGCTGCAGGATCGCCGATAACCAGTGCTGCTAATAACAAGGCAGGTAGCAATAGTATCGGAAGTAGTGCTACTGCTACTATGCCTTTACCGAATAACAGTTCAGCAGGTACCAGTATCGGTGCGGGTGGTCGACCTTTTAGTATTATCGCTGATGAAACTCAAAACGCCGTCATAGTAAATGCTGCGCCTGAGCTGATGTTTGAGATTGAAGATGCTGTTAATCAGTTAGACAGTCGCCGCTCACAAGTCTTGATTCAAGCTGCCATTGTTGAGGTATCAGGCGATGATGCAACGCAGCTTGGGGTTCAGTGGGCGCTCGGTAATGCCAATAGTGGTTATGGCGTGGTGAACTTTAATAACGTGGGGGCAAGTGCTGTGTCGCTTGCTACCGCTGCCTTAGCCGGTGGCACAGGGATAAGCGCGGCAGCAGGCTCTATTGCTGGTGCTTTACTGGGCATTGGCAGTAGTAGTAAAGACAGCAAGGGTAATGCACAATTTTATGGCGCTATTTTGCAGGCGCTTGATTCCTCTACCAGTGCCAATCTACTGTCCATGCCGTCTATTTTGACCTTGGACAATGAAAAAGCCAGTATCTTAGTAGGTCAGAACGTACCCTTTGTGACAGGCTCTTACACCACAGGTAGTGACTCCTCGACCAATCCCTTTCAAACCATTGATCGCAAAGATATTGGTATCAATCTAAACGTCATCCCGCACATAGGGGCGAACGGCACTGTACGTTTAGAGGTATCGCAGGAGGTTTCCTCGGTCGTACCGGGCAGTACAGCAAATGCCAGCGGTCTTATCACCAATAAAAGCCTGATCAATACCACTATTTTGGCAGATGATCAGCAGACTATTGCCTTAGGTGGCTTGATGCGCGATAACTCAACCACGCGCCAACAAAAAGTACCGGGTTTGGGTAATGTGCCCCTTTTCGGTCGACTGTTCCGCTCGGACAATGACAACAGCCAAAAAAGTAACTTAATCATATTTTTGCAGCCGACGATCCTTCGTGATGGGGGTGCAGTAGCAAGCGTGACCGAACGTAAATACAATCAGATGCGCGTCCTTCAGTTGGTCATTGATAAAAACGGCACCATCAAACAGCTGCCATTAAGTGGTACTGAAGGTTGGAACGGGGATATCAGTGCCGATTATGAACTCATGCCACTCAATCCTTTGATCCCCAAACGTGATCAAACGCCAAAAACAACTTCCAAGGGCTTTACCCGTGTCGATAGCCCAAGTACAGGTATCACAACCTATCCCTTAAATCGTTAAGCACTTATGAGCGCTTGTCCATAAGTTTGCTAGGTTGTTCGCACCTAGCAAGCTTTGCCTTTATATGTCTTTGAAAGTTTTACTATAATCAAAAGTACGGTGTATTACATACACCGTACTTTAGTTTGCGTATTCATATAATAGATATACCTTCATCTTGGCTATACGCGTATAATAAAAACAGATAACATGGGTATAGAACGCTGCTGTTGACAATAAAGTGCCTCTGTTAAAATAGATAGGGATTTTCTACGGAGCGATCTTTATCACGCATCGACTTACTGCTGTTCCTCAATTTAAAAGGGTAACGACAATGGCAAGTACGAATAAGAAAAAGTGGCTGGCATTAGGCGCAATAGGTGCTGCACTTATGCTGATACCAAGACGCAGTAGCCAAAAGGCGGATAAAAGATTGCCTAAAAATGACGACCCGATAATAAAGTCTAAAAGTATAGATAAATAGATAGTAACGTGAATATTTAGGACATGGTAAATAAAAAAGCTGACTTAGCATAGTAATGATGAATTCTGGGGTTTTTTGATGACGTTGATTGAAGCATCAGCTATCAATAATACAGCAAGCGCAGATATTTTTCCTTTGATTGACACACATACGCATTTTGATGCGCCGGTGTTTGATGAGGATAGAATTGAGCAGGCGCAACTTGCCTATGATAAAGGTGTGCGCCATTTGGTTTTGGTTGGCTATTTGCAGCGGCATTTTGCGCGGCTTTATGAGACTCAGCAGCAGATAAGTCATGCTGAGCAGTTGAGTAACGTAACTCACTTACATCAAGAAAAATGCTTTCCGAAAGTCCATATTGCGTTAGGCTTACATCCTTTTTATATTGAGCAGCACACAGATGCCCATTTGCAAGAGATGGCGCAAATGTTGAATAGCAATCGCCCTTTGGCAATAGGTGAGATTGGTTTAGATACGTTTACTGATGCCATGAAGCAGCCTGAGATGTTTGCCAAACAGCAGCGGTTTTTTGGTGCGCAGTTAGATATGGCAGTGGCACATCATCTACCTGTGATGCTACATATTCGTAAAGCACATGCCGAAGCGTTGGCTTTACTAAAAGCGCATCGTTATGATGCCCATCAATTGGGCGGTATCGCCCATAGTTTTAGTGGCGGCGTACAAGAAGCCAAAGCCTTTGCAAAATTAGGCTTTAAGCTTGGCGTGACGGGACAGATAACCAATCCCAATGCAAAAAAACTGCGCCTTGCCATTCAAGCTGCGGTTGAGAGTTATGGTATTGACTGCTTGGTGATCGAGACAGATTGTCCCGATATGATGCCCATCCTATGTCAGACGGTAGATCATAGCCTAAAGCCTGCGTCACCTAATAACGCGTCTGCGCTTGGGCAAGATAAAGAGAACGAATGGGGTGCTACGTCCATGCATAGTAGGAATGTTCCTGCAAATTTGCTGTATGTATTGCATAGCTTGAGTGAATTATTAAAGGTTCCTGCATCTATTCTTGCTGAGCAGTTGTGGCTCAATAGTTGCAATGCTTTACAAACTAAGTGGTCTGATACGCTTTGATGGGTTTAATAAATACTGCTTAATAAATGCCGATTAAAATATAGATGGTTTAACAATAAAATTCTCAAAAGAGTTTCCACACCGTTATGAATGAAGACACACAAACGCAGTCAGATATTATCCAGCCAGAGCATATTAAAGAGCAGATGTTGTTATCTAAAACATTAGAGACATCTGCTCGGGATGAAGATGATGGGCAGTATGAGCGCCGTTTTAAAGGGACTCAGACACTGTATGGTAATGCTGCCGTCGATACATTTTCTGCTGCTCATGTTTATGTCATAGGTGTCGGCGGTGTCGGTTCTTGGGCGGCAGAGGCTTTGGCGCGTACGGCGGTTGGGACGATTACCTTGATTGATTTAGATATATTGGTCGCATCTAATGTCAATCGGCAGCTGCCGGCTTTAGACAGCAGCTTTGGGCAAAGTAAAATTGAGGCGATGGCAGCACGTATCCGTGAGATAAACCCAAAAGCCACGCTGCATTTGGTTGATGACTTCTTGACCACTGAAAACGTCGCAACATTGCTACCCAGCCGCGCACAAGCAAAAAAGGCAGCACAAACCGCGCCGATTGTGATTTTAGATTGTGTTGATGACATGGATGCCAAGCTTGCGATTGCTTTGCATTGCCGCTTTAATAAACTAAAATTGGTTTGCGCTGGCGGGGCAGGTGGTAAAATAGACCCCAGTCAGATCAGGGTGGGCGATTTGCGCGACACCTATCAAGATCCGTTATTGGCCAAATTACGTAACAAACTGCGCCATGAAAAAGGTATCAATAGTACTCTAAAAGAGAAGTTTGGTATCAAGTGTGTTTATTCGACAGAACCGCCGCGCGTAGACAAGAGCTGTCAAACAGGTGGTTTGCACTGTGGGGGTTATGGCTCGGCGGTCGTCGTCACCTCAGTGGTTGCCATGCTTATGGTGAGTGAGGCATTACAATTATTGCTTAAGCAGGCGGCTATTAAACCAAGCCTCTGATATGAATTATGGAGTTCATCTTGTCTATACCCAATTTACCAGACTTCGATTACCCTATCGCAGAAGATGATGCTGAGCGTATCGAGAGGCTTAAAAAATATCAGGTATTTAATACCAATCACGAGTCCTCTTTTACACGTTTGACTGAGCTTGCCAAACTGTTTTTTAATGTGCCTATGGTTGCCATTACTTTTATAGATGAGGACACTCAGTATCTAAAATCTGGTATTGGTCTTGATGGGATATCTACCACGACACGTAATGTGGCCATTTGTAATTATACTATATTGTCCGATAGCATTTTAGTGATAGCCGATTTGACGAGCGATGTGCGCTTTAATACGTATCCATTTGTCATTCAATGGCCTAAGATACGTTTTTATGCCGGTGCACCCATCATCATGTATGAAGATGGCAAAAAGTATCGTTTTGGCTCTTTATGCTTGATGGATACAGAGCCTCATCACGATTTTAATGAGGAAAAAGCCGATATACTAGCCCAGTTTGCGACGATGGCAGCCGATGCCCTACAGCTGCAAGAGCAGCAGCGCAATGCCAAACATGCTAACGAGATGAAGTCCTCGTTTTTGGCCAATATGAGTCACGAGATACGCACACCGATGAATGGTATTATCGGTATGGTTGAGATGCTCAGTGATACCATGCTGAGCGTTGAGCAAAGAGAGTATATCGAGAATATAAAAGTATCCAATGAGCATCTGCTTGCGATTATCAATGGTATTTTGGATTTATCAAAAGTCGAAGCCGGTAAAATGACCATTGATTCTATTCCGATGAATCTATCTAGTCTTTGTAATGAGGTTGTCAGCTTATTTGCCATCAAAGCTCGCCAACGCGGCTTGGTGTTAGATTATCATTATACCGA
This sequence comes from Psychrobacter sp., assembly GCF_041554015.1. Lineage (GTDB taxonomy): Bacteria > Pseudomonadota > Gammaproteobacteria > Pseudomonadales > Moraxellaceae > Psychrobacter. Next base: position 43,373 of record NZ_JBFFMS010000001.1, read on the forward strand.
GTCACTATCGCCTTATGTCAAAGGGGATCCGGTACGTCTTAAGCAGGTCATGGTAAATCTGGTCAATAATGCGATCAAATTTACCCGTGAGGGCGGGCGGGTGACGATTGATGTGAAACATATGCAAGACAATCCTTGCCTAGATAATAAAGAGTGCGAGCATATTAAAGAAAAGGATGGTAGTGGTTTGGATTTTGCCTCTGATGCTAAAAATAACATAGCAGATCATCGAAAAATGACGTTATGTATTGAGGTGACAGACACGGGCGTCGGTATTAAGGCTGAATCACTAGAGGCAATATTTGACGCCTATGATCAAGCAAATAAATATACCCACAGGCTATATGGTGGCACTGGGCTTGGATTGTCTGTCTGTAAGTCGTTAGTTGAGCTAATGGGTGGCTATATCGAAGTAGATAGCATAGTCGGCGTTGGCACGACCTTTAGAGTATTATTGCCGCTACCAAGTATTGCAGCAGAAGATTATGAGATATGGCAAACGGACAATGACTTTACCATAGCGTTGCCAAGCGATGAGCTGGTCGGTCATATCTTGTTGGTTGAGGATGACAGTGTAAACGCGATGATTGCCAAAAAAGCCCTTAATAATGGTGGTCATACAGTAACTCATGTCAATGATGGGCAGCAAGCTATCGAGATATTTGCGCTATATCCTGAGCGTTATGATGTGATTTTGATGGATCATCATATGCCGATTATGGATGGGGTGCAGGCAACCATCAAGCTTCACGAGCTCTATGATCCCCAAGACTTGCCGCCTATTATTGCCTTGACTGCTAATGCTATGGATGGCGAGCGTAAAAAATATCTGGATGTGGGTATGCAGGATTATTGTACCAAGCCTTTTAAACAAGAGCAGCTAAACGCGTTGGTTCAATATTGGTTGATGCATAAGCAGTCGTTAGAACAATAACTGGCAGTGTAACTCGACCCTTTATTATTCATAAGTTATTAAATTTCAGCTATAAAAAAGCTTAACCGCTCTTCAAGCGGTTAAGCTTTTTTGTTTTTACAGACAGGCTAGAGCTAACTATTAATAGGCTTAGCTAACACGCGTCTGATAATCACCAGTGCGAGTATCTACCCGTACCACTTCACCTTGCTGCACAAATAATGGCACACGTACCACAGCGCCAGTCTCTAACGTTGCAGGCTTGCCGCCTCCACCTGAGGTGTCACCACGTACGCCTGGATCGGTTTCAGTGATTTGTAGTTCAACAAAGTTAGGCGGTGTTATTGAAAGAGGAGTACCGTTGAATAAAGTGATGGTACATAGCGCATTGCTGTTTTCTTTTAGCCACTTTATTGAATCGCCCATCGCTGTTTTGTCCGCTTGAATCTGCTCAAAGCTCTCAGGATGCATGAAGTGCCAAAATTCACCATCGTTATACAGATAGTTCATTTCAGTGTCCATGACATCAGCCGCTTCTAAGCTATCGCCTGACTTAAAGGTTTGTTCCAATACTTTACCACTACGAAGGTTGCGCAATTTAACGCGGTTAAAAGCCTGTCCTTTACCGGGTTTAACAAACTCGTTTTCAAGAATGGCACAAGGGTTGCCATCTAGCATGACTTTGAGACCAGCTTTAAATTCATTGGTAGAAAAACTTGCCACAGAAGACTCCTAAGGGTTTAGAAAAAGGGATTTAGAAAAAAGGTTTGTAAAAAGGTGGTAAACGTTATCAGCGACAAATAAGCGCCAGATCTACTGTGCCAAAAAGCCTTGGCCATTTTAGTATATAAAGGATAGGACGTATGCTTTGATAGGCGACGCCCTAACAGCGTATAATATCGGCTTTTGGGCACAGGTATTAGGTTGTCATGATAAACCATTTAATCACACAAAAAAACTGGCAAACGCAATTATCCGAAGCCATTACCTCGATTGATGAGCTGCTTGAGATATTAGAGCTACCATCTCTACGCTCAGAGGTCTACGTGCCTAAGCATTTTGAGCTGCGAGTACCGCGTGCCTTTGTGGCAAAAATGGCCATTGGTGATCGTGATGATCCTTTGTTAAAACAGGTATTGCCCAATCAAAAAGAGCAAATAACAGTGGCAGGCTATGTGGCTGACCCATTAGCTGAAAATGCGCATAACCCTGTTAAAGGTGTGCTGCATAAATATCAGTCAAGATTGCTATTAACGATTACCGGTGCTTGCGCGATTCATTGTCGTTACTGCTTTCGTCAGCATTTTGACTATAGTGCCAATATGCCAACTGCCAGCGCAAAACAGGATATCATCGATTATATCAGCGCCCATCCTGAGATTAATGAAGTTATCTTAAGTGGCGGCGATCCATTGAATGTGACCAATAGACGTCTATTTGCTTGGTTAGATACCTTGGAGGCGATTGAGCAACTGACGACCATTCGTATCCATACCCGTCTGCCGATCGTGATTCCAGCAAGGCTTGATGATGCGCTATTGGAGCGTTTGGCACAAAGCCGCTGTCAAATCGTCATGGTGATTCATGGCAATCATGCCAATGAGATTGATGCATTAACCTCAGAGTATTTGCAGCGTGCGCGCGCCGCAGGAGTGACATTATTAAATCAAGCGGTACTTTTAAAGGGTATCAATGACAGCGTTAGTGCGCAAACAGCATTGAGTCAGCGTTTATTTGCGGCAGGTGTATTGCCTTATTATTTGCACGTGTTAGATAAAGTAGCAGGCGCCGCGCATTTTGACAATGATGAGGGGTTTGCCAATGAACTTTACTGGTCGCTATTGGCCAAATTACCGGGCTATCTGGTACCTAAGCTGGTTAGAGAATTGCCAAATAAACCTTTTAAAGTGCCAATCAATGTTTACAAAAATCGATAAATTGTGCACTATGGTGAAATATTTATGTTGGCAAATACAGAACAACAAATAGGGCTAAAAAATTATAAATAAACAAAATATATGGAGGACTGATTAGGTACGATAACAATATTCTTTTTTAAGAATACATCCTGCTATACTCAGGGGTAACTTACGTAATTACTAAGGATGGTAATGGTAAATTTATCAATGTTTCAAGCGTATTTAGCGTCCAAACCCGCTTTGTTAGAGGCTTGCCATAAGTCTAACAGGAGCAATGAGCCGCACTTGCGTCAATGGGCGATATTATTGCCCGCGCAAACAGAGGCTCAGCAGCTTGAGCAGATAGAAAAAGTATTAACAGAATTGCGCTCAACCGCTATGGATGATAGGCAGCGTTTAACATTGATTCAGATTGTGGTTAACGTCGCCAATCAGCTGATTGCTGCACTACGTCAACACTATATTTATGAGACGGGAGCGCTTAATGAGGCTCAGATTGGCTATGTTGCTCAGGTAAAGTCGCTGTATTATTCGTTGATTATGACCTGTGACGGCGTCATACAACGCGAGATCTCTTATTTAAAGGCTAAGTCGCTTAAGCCACCAGCGCCAGCTCGCAGTCTGTGGCAGCGTTATTTTAGCAATGAAAAATCATCTCCTGTTACCTTAGCGATTGCTATTTATCAAACGCTATTGATGTATCAAAAGCTGCTATTTGAAGATGGCTTTTGCTATCAAAAGTCGCCCGAGTATATATGGAGCAACATAAACAAGTGCTATCGCATCGCCTATCAGCAGCAAGCGTCCCATATCGTTCTGAGTGCTTATATCCCAGCACAGCAAGGTGATACGATTCATCACTTATATCGCCAAATATGTCTGCATGAGTTGCTCAATGTGCGGGCGCTGCGTCGACCTCATATTCTATTGCTACAGCGCCTACTGCCCGTATGGAGTGCACATGTGGTTGCGACCATAGAGCCGCGCACCGAAACGCGAGTGTTTGTCAATCTAGAGAGTAAAGAGCCGCCCATTTATTTGACCGCACTGTCTACTATCAACCCTTATGATCCTCATCACACCTGCCTATTTATAGAGCTGAAACCCTTAGTGATATATCTGCAGTCACGTATACAAACCTTGATCAATACTGATCGAAGAGGGGTTGAATATCATCTGCTAAATAGTGTTTTAATGGCGATAAATTATCGCTATATCCAACCGAAGCGCATGCTGCCTATCGATGCTCGTGAACCCAGCAAAAGGCAAACGGTAACGCTCATAGCGGACTTTAATGAAATACACTATCGTATCAGTAATGGCGAAGCTTTTAGCCGTTTAATAGCGTCTAAAAACCTGCCCGAGGATCAGCAGCCGCGTTATGATACCTTACCAAAAAACAAATCTGTTACCCATAAAGTACTAAGGGCAGAGACAGCTGCGGCTGATAATCAGTCGTTACACTTTCGTACTCTACGTTTGCTTCTAGAATCATCTGAGCCAGCTACACTATCTGAGCCATCTAAGTCATGTACGCCAACTGATAAAATTGACGATCGTGCTTCTATTGCACCCCCTTTGCAAATCATGGGCCTGTTTTTATTGTGCCGTGAAGATATGGCTACCGCACCTAAATGGTCCATAGGGGTGGTACGTTGGCTTAATTTAGATAGCAAAAGATATGAGCTTGAATGGCAAGTGCTTGGTCATCAGTTGATTGCCTGTGGCATTGGTCTACAAGATAGACAGAATCGCAGCCAGCATTTCTTGCCAGCGCTTGTCATCGGAGCAGATGAACACCTACAAACGCCTTATAGTCTACTCTTACCAACCTCTCATTTTCAGACAGATGACAAGGTTCTCATGCGTATCAATGATCAGCAGAAATCTTTACGTTTGGGCCGTATTTTGATGGTGACGGATGAGTTTAGCCAATATGCAATGGTGCAGGGTTAATGATGTTAACCTACAGTCAGCCTTGCCCCCTAAAGACTCAGTCACTCGTGTATAGAATACAATGATTGCACCGAAGTATTTAACAATTACCGTGGCAAGATAGGCAGCGGGTGGATAAATTATTGTTTATAATGACAACAAAATCAACGACGCTGTTCTGTAAAATTTCACTGTTTTTTATCTATTTTTTGTCGACCGCTCAGCGTCGATGCATATTATTTTTTAAGATTAAAAAGGCTTCCTATGCGTACTCAGTCTCTCTTGAACTTATTGGTTGTCGATGCTGATCAGCTTTATGCTGAGCGCCTTGTGCATTTACTTGGTTCGTACTATGACAGCGTGAATTTGGGTTTTTTGGACGATAGAGATGAGCTGCTAAAAACATTGCGTCAATCATGGGATGTACTGGTTTTTGGTCAAGCATATGATATGAGTTTTACCGATGTGGTTGCCATCATTCAAGAGCAAAACATTGATTTGCCATCGGTTTGTTTGATAAATAAAGACACGGTAGCCAATGCTAACAATGACGAAGGCTTGCCATCTATCATGAATGGTACGATGGTCAAAGCGCTCCATGCAGAGCAAGAGATGGCAGTCATCATGGCTATTCGCTTATTGCATGAAAACTTGCACAGTCGCCAACAGCTTAAGATGCTACAGTCTGTGCTCTCTGAGGCCGAGCAGCGCGCAAATGTATTGATTAAAAACTCAAAAAGCGCCGTCGCCTACATTGATCAAGGTATTCATATCTTTGCCAATGATCCGTATTTGCAGTTATTTGGTTTTGAGACGATGAACGATATTATCGGTATACCTGTGATTGATCTGATCGCAGGCGGTGACAATGTCAAAGCCGTTAAGCAGTTTTTACGTCAGTTTGACAAAGGCAATCGTAAAGACGTTGAGTTTAATTTTGAGAGCAAACGGACGGATGGCAGTACGTTTGAAGCAAAACTCCAGTTGGCAATAGCGACACTAGATGGTGAGCCGGTTACCCAGATTATCATTCAACAAAACAACAATAATAGTATCGAAGTTGCCAAACGTTTGGCTGAAGCTGAGCGTAAAGACAGCTTAACGGGTATTGATAATCGCCACAGCTTTGAAGAGCAGCTGACGGCGGCATATGAGCAGGCAAGAAAAGGCGCTATGACGGCGGCGCTTTTTTATGTGCAACTTGATAATGTCGGTAAAATTAGAAGCAGTTTGGGTCTACAAGGTATTGATAGTACGGTGAAGCAAGTCGCTAATACCTTAGATGAGCTGATCGTCGATGGGCATGTTAGCCGCTTTAGTGATACAGCATTTACTATTTTGATAGAAAATCAGACGACAGCTATGCTTGAAAAGCTGGCTGAGCAAATGGTTATGAGTATCAGTAAGATGCTTATTGAAGTGGATAAGCGGACAACCAGCACGACGGCAAGTGTTGCTATTGTTAAAATTGAAAAAAATACGCCTGAGCCTAGAGTGCTACTTGAGCGCGCTATGGATGCCATCAACCAAATCATGACTGAGACATCCAATCATGGCGGTCGCTATCATCTATATGATGCAAGTGAACACGCCAATAGTGACGATCATGCGCTGGCTGAGTCTCTGGTAGATGCGATTACCAATAATCGCTTTGAGTTATTGTTCCAGCCCATCTATGACATAAATAATGACCGTAGCGACTTTTTTGAGGTGTTCTTGCGCCTGCCGCTCGCAAATGCTGAGAATACCGTATTGACGCCAGAGCAGTTTATGGCGGTTGCCAAATCTCATCAACTACTAGAAAAAATAGACCGCTGGGTCTTGATTAATGCCTGTAAGAAAATCAATGAAGTGCGTAAAACCCATCCAGAGGCGCGGTTATTGGTACAGCTAACCAGTGCGTCTTTAATTGATAAAAAACTGCCGAGTGTAGCAAGTCAGCTTATTAATGCCATCGGTGGCAAAGCTGGGGCATTGACACTACAGTTCAACGAAAAAGATATCTCAGACTACTTAACGGTCGCGAAATCTCAATTTACCGCCCTCAATGAGGTAAACTGCCAGCTTAGCATCAATAATTTTGGCTCATCTGTAAAATCTGTGGAACTTGCCGATTTTGTTCATCCTAATATGGTACGTTTGGCCCATAATTATGTTGAAGGAATTGATGCCGCTGATAATTTAGAAACGGTCAAGTCAATTATCGTGCGTACCAATGAGGTTGATATTGATGTATTGATGCCTTATATTGAAGACGCTGCAACCATGTCTGTTGCCTGGAGTGTCGGCGCCCGCTACTTACAGGGCAATTACCTAGAAATGCCAAGTAACAGTATCAAAGTTTCTCAGGAAGGTTAAGTCTATTTTTATATGCATAAATCCTATATAAATAAACTCTATATAAGTACTGTGCATTGATGGTCGATAGACATCAATAGCTGTCTATCAAGCTTTGCATTATAGGATGGTTGATGTAGACTCATCGACATCAACATTCTTCAATTAAAGATGTTCCACAATATGTCTATATTTAAAAAATATCAATTAAGCGGTATATTTGCCGCTATTTTATTGCTCAGTGCTTGTGAAAAGACGCCGCCTGATTATCGTGCTCCAGTCACGCTACCGCTTTATACTGAGGGCGATGCTGATAATGGTTCGCTGATATATCAGGACGCTTGCGGTCAGTGCCATCAGCTCAATCCTGGACTCAATAAAAAAGGTCCTCAGCTCATGAATATTTATGGCGCGCCAGCCGCTGAACTTGCAGATTATACTTATAGCGAAGGGCTTAAAACATCAGGTTGGGTATGGGATGCTAAAACACTTGATACCTATATTGCCGATGCTGAAAAAGCCATGCCAGACTCTAAAATGCTATCAGACCCTATGCCCGATGCCAAAGAGCGTGCTGATGTCATTGCCTATTTGTCTACCCTTCGCGCTGCTGCCCCAATCGTTGAAGATGACCAATAATGCTTACCTAATACCTTTTTTTCTCATAAATTAAACCCATAATTGCCTTAACGCAGCCACTACTATGCCTCTTTCAACGACACATCAGCTAATATCAGAAGCGCCTGCTCAAACGCTGCCTAATGCTGCTGATTATCGTGATAACCAGCAACAAATTGCTCAGCTCATGACGCAGTTAAATCAAATCGTGCTAGACAAACCGCAGGCTATTAAGCTTGCGCTGAGTGGTATTTTAGCAGGCGGTCATTTATTGCTACAAGATTTGCCGGGTATGGGCAAGACGACGTTGGCACAAGGCTTAGCGCAGCTGCTCGGTCTGAGCTTTAGCCGTGTGCAGTTTACCAATGACATGCTGCCGGCCGATATTTTGGGCATGAGCATCTATGATCAAAGCAAACAGCAGTTTGAATTTCGTCCCGGTCCTATCTTTACTCAGTTGTTGCTGGCTGATGAAATCAATCGCTCTAGTCCTAAAACGCAAAGTGCGTTGTTAGAGGCGATGGAGGAGCGGCAAGTCACCCAAGATGGGCAGACTTATGCTTTGCCGCAGCCATTTTTTGTCATTGCTACCCAAAACCCATTGCAGCAAGCGGGCGTTTATCCGTTGCCTGAGTCGCAGCTAGATCGGTTTTTATTGTGTTTGTCGCTAGGGTATCCATCACCTGCCGCTGAGCGCGAGCTATTAAAAGGTCAGGATCGCCGCGAGCTATTAAGAAAGTTGCCCGCGGTGCTTGATACGCAGGCTGTCTTATTAGCACAACAAGGTGTTAAACAAGTTCATGTTGCGGATGTGGTCTTGGACTATCTACAGCGGCTGGTTGCCAAGACACGCGCCAGCTCGGAGTACCATGGTTTGTCGCCGCGAGGTGTGCTGTCGCTACAGCGTGCTGCACAGGCTTATGCTTATGTGTCAGGGCATATGGAGGTCACGCCTGAGGATATCCAAGCCGTGTTTGCCGCGGTCACCGATCATCGCCTCGGTCAGCGTTTTGTACCCGCGCATGTGACTGGTTGGCAAGCGATGCAGACCATTGCCCAACGCATTTTGGCAGAAGTGACTGTTATTGTTTGACCATTTTTTTTGCTCATAATAAGCTCACTTCCAAAGCTGCTCGTTTATTAGCGATAAGACTATTAATTTTAAGGTCAGAATAGGGTAGTCATGAGCCTTTTGCCAAAAGCCTTTACCGTGCCAGCTAGTTTCGCATTACGCCGTTGGTTTGCTGCTCGTGCGCCAAAAAGCGATAGCGCCATGCTCAATTTGCGTAATGTCTATATCTTTTTTAGCCGCGAAGGGATGCTATATGCGGTGTTATTAATCATCACCTTTATTGCTGGTATCAACTATGGCAATAACTTGGTGTTGGGTCTGTGTTTTTATCTGGTCAGCGTTTGGCTTATCAGCTTTCATGTGACCTTTGCCCATATTTCAGGTCTTAAAGTAGAATTAATAGAAGTGACCATGGCAGAAGCAGGTGCGCCTGTCTGGGTGACCTTGCAACTGATTAGTGAAAGCCGTCAACCAAGACGGCAGCTATTATTTAGCTTTGAGCAGACTGATGGCAAAGCTAATAGCAAGCTTAATAGTAAGACAGATAAAAAAGCCAATAAGAAAATCAAAAATAGCGCTAGTACTCAAGAGTCGATATTGGTGACACGACTGCAAGGCGAGCAAGTGATTCGTTTGCCTGTACAAACGCACAGTCGTGGGCAGCTGACATTACCAAGGTTAATTATCAAAACCGTTTATCCTTTGGGTATTATGCGCGCATGGTCTTATGTCTATTTTGCCCGTAGCGCTTGGGTGTATCCAAAACCTGAAGTCTTTGATTGGCAGGCGCAGTATGCTGTTGCCAGTCAGGAGGAATTGCCAACTGGTGGACAGACTAGGCAAGGTCAGGACGATTTTGAGCGGCTAGATAACTATATCGAAGGTGAGTCGCTAGCAAGGGTTTCTTGGGGTCACGTGGCGCGCGGTCAGGGGCTGTTTACCAAGCATTTTTCTGACCCTGTCGGTCATGAGCAAACGTTGGATTATGCTGATATGCCAGCGGCGCATCATGAACAAAAACTCGCACAACTGGCTTATGGCGTGGTGACATTAGGTGAGTTGGGTGTGCCATTTAACCTGCGTTTAGCTGACGACATGCCCTTCAATGAGCCTTCTGCTGCAACAATGGGAGACGGTAACGGCTTTGCTCAAACGTGCTTGCTAAGGTTGGCAAAAGCGCCATGACTCATATGAACAATGCTAAAAGGTTTTTTTCAAAAAAAGCAATCGATGTCTCTATTGGCTCTAACAAATCAGACTTTATAGACTCTGCAAGCTTTGAGCAATTAGCTTTGGGTCAAAATATTAATGCTCATACCTATGCTCATGCTATGCAGGGTAGCAATGCTAAATGGACTCACAAGCTACTCGCCTTACCAGCCTATTATTGGGTATTAATTGCTCAAGTTATCATTATCTTACCGCATGCAGCGCACTTGCCGTTATGGCTAATGGGTTTTGCGGTGGTCAGTATCATTGCTCAGCTGCCACGTGTGAAAGCACGATTTAAAAAATTAGCGCATCTAAAACGCGTCTATCAAAGCATGCAAATGCTCGGCTTCTTATTGGGGCTGGCAGGTCTGTGGCTGACGTATAATACCGCTTTCGGCCTCGATATGGGCGTGGCGTTTTTAGTGCTATGTCTCATCAGTAAGTTGTGGGAGTTGTATAAGCGCCGTGATGCTTATGTGGTATTGAATCTTTCACTGTTTGTCCTTGCCGCGCTGTTTTTAATGGATCAAGGTCTTGTGACGACGTTAGAAGTAATTGTCGGGGCGGTCATTGTGTTGTTGGCATTTATTGCTTTAAATGACGATGGCAATACTAACGGCGATGGTCGCTTGCGTACTTTAGGTGTATTAGGTCTTGGGACGTTGCCGTTATTGGTCGTGTTGTTTTTGTTCTTTCCGCGACTGCCACCACTATGGTCAGTACAGCTCTCAGGTCAGCAAGCGACCACGGGTGTCTCTGATAGCATGTCGCCCGGTGATTTTGCCAATTTAGGACAATCGACTGAGCTTGCGTTTCGGGTAGAGTTTGCAGATAAGCGCCCGCCACAACAGCAGCTCTATTGGCGCGGTTTGGTCTTTAGCGACTTTGATGGAGTCACTTGGCGTCCTAGCCCTCAGCAACAAGAGTGGCGACCAGCACTGCAAACACCTGCTTGGATTGAAAATGCCTTTGCAACTGTCCCTGATGAAGTAAAGGTTGCGCCTACCAGCTATGAGATTATCCTAGAGCCAACGCAGCAAAACTGGCTGTTTGGACTTGATTATCCTTTTGCTCATCGCCAAGATATCAGTATCACATCAGACTTTACCTTATTAAAAGACCAGCCGGTTACCCAGCAGCTGCGCTACGAGGTATTGCAGTTTGCAGCGATGCGTATTGACCCTGTTCTCTCTGATGAGCTGCGACGTCTAAATCTTGCCCTACCAGCTGACGGCAATCCGCAAGCACGAGCATTGGCGCAGCAGCTGTTTGTTCAATCAGACTCAGACCCAGTACGCTACATGCAAGCACTTGAGCGCTGGATTAACCAAACGGAATTTCATTATACACTGTCTCCGCCACGACTGAATAATAACCGTATCGATGAGTTTTTATTTGAGACCAAAGCAGGGTTTTGTGAGCACTATTCTTCAAGCTTTACCTTTATGATGCGCGCCGCTGGTATTCCAGCGCGCGTCGTGGCAGGCTATCAAGGTGGCGAGCTGAGCCGCGGTGGTAATGTTTGGGAGGTGCGGCAAAAGGATGCGCACGCTTGGACGGAGGTTTGGCTTGACGGTCAAGGTTGGCTACGTGTCGATCCGACGGCATTTGTTGCGCCTGAGCGTGTCGAACAAGGGATGGATGCGCTGACGCAGGCACAAGGAGCAGCAATGTTCGGTGATGGCGCTGGGGCACAAATCAGCTATCAGCAGTATCAAATGCTACAAACCTTACGCCGTCTGTCAGACCAAGCGAGCTACTATTGGCAAAAAGACGTCGTTGGTTACGATCAGGACAAGCAAGCCGACTCGCTGCTTAAATGGTTTAATATCCGCTCAGTGATGCAGCAAATTATTTGGCTAGCGGCGAGTGCTATTACCGTCATGGTGATTTTGGTCTTTGTCATTTGGCAACGTCGCCGTAAGCGTTGGCATCCAGTAGACCTGCCGCTTGCACAGTTATCAAAACGTATTGGTAAAAGTGATAAGGCGCTTGCTCGTCAAGAGAGCGAAGGGCAGCTTGCTTGGCTTGAGCGCTTGGCAATAGCGGTTGATGAGCGAGAAAATGATTCAAATACTGATATCGATGCTGATATCAACGCCGATACCAATGCTAAAAGTAGTAATAAGAGCAGTAAAGTGAGTAAGCCAATAGATAGTGGTCATGCAGAGATTGTCCAAGAAAAAATCATGCAGATGAGGCAGGACTATCGTCAGCTGCGTTATGGACGTCTAAGCAGCCTTGAAACCAATGATAGCGAATACCAAACCCTACTGAAACAGCTTAAGAAAGATGCACGTGAATTGTTCTAATGGCTGTTTTGTGAAAGCGTTGTTTAGCACATGATAAAATATAATGATGATAAAGGAGGCGACTCTATGGCGATATATGTGGATTTTATGCAGATAGAATTTAAAGGCTATAAGTGGTGCCATATGCTGGCAGATAGCCTGCAAGAGTTGCATGACTTTGCTGCGCTGATTGAAGTAGATTCGCGTTTATTCCACCGTCATGCCAGTTATCCGCACTATGATGTGACGGTGCAAATGCGCGAAACGGCGATTGAATATGGGGCTATTCCTGCCAATCGAAAAAAGATTATCGAATGTGCGAAGAAGTTAAAAGTAGAGTTACAGGAGCAAATCGCACAGTCTGAGGATTGCTAATAAGTGAATCTTTTAGAGATACAGAAAAGGTGGGTTATGCTTTTGCATCCCACCTTTTTATTTGTTTAGACTTTCATTTATAGATTACTTTGCAATAGCTGCTTTACTAACGGCATCAAGGGCTTTTGCAATATTCATGAGCTGGGTATCACAACCCTTTATATTATGGCGGTCTTTGAGATATTCAGGATTATTGTACGACAACCAGACCTTTTTATCGGCATCTTCACTGATAAGGATTTTTTGCGGCAAGTCGATAGCGACGCTTTGCTCACATTGCATCAACGGTGTACCGGCTTTTGGATTACCAAACATAATCACTTGCGTTGGTCTTAATGTTAAATCAACACCTTGGGCGTTCTTCTGATGATCGACACGCGCAAATACTTTCATACCTTTGCTTTCGATAATCGCCGCCAGCTTATCGGCGGTATCTTGCACGGAATGATGACTTTGCATCGTTACCAAACCCTTTTCAGCATTGATAGCAGTCATCGTTTTTGGCGTTGATGTTGCTTTGTCCGTCGCGTTTAAAATACTTTCAACACTGGCGCAAGAGGATATGGCTAAAGCTAGCGCCGCAATAGAGATAGTTTTAAGCATAAAAGTCCTTTTTTATGGTGGTTGTTTATTCAGTGAGTGATGGTTGGCAATATCGACTATTCATTGTGAGCCATAACATTACGCTTCATAGCATTGTGTGTAATAAACCGTACATAGTAAAGCCTGCCATTGCAACATATCTTAAAGGACTACTAAAACAAACGCGCTGCTAGATAATCGACGAGCAACCGAATCTTTGGCGATAAATGACGATTATGCGGATAAATCGCCCAGATACTTTCCTCAGGCTCTCGATAGTTATCCAATACGCTGACCAGCTCGCCTGATGCTAGGTGTTTTTGCACATAATAATCAGGTAGCTGCACGATACCCAATCCTTTTAACGCCGCATCCACTAAGCTATGTCCGCTGTTGTATTGCACGCTGCCAGAAACGCGTAGATTTGTTTCTTTATCCACATCATTATTTGTGTCTTTATCACTTTCTATAAAGTGCCAATAATCACGCGTACCAAGTAAGCAGTTATGTTTATGCAAGTCAGACAGCGTGTGCGGCGTGCCGTACCTTTTAAGATAAGTGGGCGCGGCACAGACAAAGTTTGTACGGCGGCTGAGTTTTTTTGCCATCATCGTCGAATCGCTTAATTTTCCGATACGAATCGCCAAGTCGTAGCCGCCATCTATGAGGTCAATTTTTTGATTGCTTAAAAAAGCGGTCACTTCGATATCGCGATATTGCACCATAAAATCATTAACCAGTGGCAATAATTGCTGCTCGCCATAAGTGACAGGGGCAGTCAGTTTAATCCTACCTTGCGGCTTTGACTGTAAGTTGCTCACCGCTTGCTCAGCCGCATCCAAGCCATCGAGCACACCGCGGCAATGCTGATAAAACACCCGACCTTCCTCTGTCAGCGATACTTTACGCGTCGTACGATAGAGCAATTTAATATTCAGTCGTTTCTCTAACGCGCTTATCTGCCGACTGACCTGCGCGGTCGAGACGCCCAGTTCTTTTGCCGCCCGCGTAAAGCTCTCATGCTCTGCTACATAGACGAACTCGCTAATACCATCCCAGCGCATGATTATTACCACTGTGTAAAAGATATTTGCAAATATAGCATATTGTTATCACAGCAGAAACAACTATAATGGACAGTATAAAATTAATGCTTTGCAGACTGATATAACGAGCGCTTGCCTCTATCAAGCAAGCACTATAAGCTAAATTGGTCTGCGTTTAATCAATGATAAAATTAATTAAAAGAGAGCTTATTATGTCAGATAAATTTATTAAATCTAAAGCCGCCATTGCTTGGGGGCCAAACCAGCCACTATCTATCGAAGAAGTGGATGTCATGCTGCCACGTAAAGGTGAAGTATTGGTAAAAATCGTGGCAAGCGGCGTCTGTCATACTGATGCCTTTACCTTGTCTGGTGAAGACCCAGAAGGCGTGTTCCCTGCGATCTTAGGTCACGAAGGCGGCGGTATCGTTGAGCAAGTCGGCGAAGGCGTGACCAGCGTACAAGTCGGCGATCATGTTATTCCGCTTTATACCGCTGAATGTGGCGAATGTAAAATGTGCCTATCAGGTAAAACCAATCTGTGCTCAGCGGTACGCGAAACCCAAGGTAAAGGCTTGATGCCTGACGGTACCACGCGTTTTTATAAAGATGGTGAGCCAATTTACCATTATATGGGCTGCTCAACCTTTTCTGAATATACCGTCTTGCCAGAGATTTCTTTGGCAAAAGTCAACGTCGAGGCACCACTAGAAGAAGTCTGCTTGCTTGGCTGCGGTGTCACCACTGGTATGGGCGCCGTGATGAATACGGCAAAAGTTGAAGAGGGCGCAACCGTTGCTATCTTTGGTATGGGCGGTATCGGACTATCAGCGGTCATCGGTGCTGCAATGGCAAAGGCCAGTCGCATCATTGCTATTGATATCAATGAAAGCAAGTTTGAATTGGCTAAAAAATTGGGTGCGACTGACTGCATCAATCCAAAAGATTATGACAAGCCTATCCAAGACGTTATCGTTGAATTGACCGATGGCGGCGTTGATTATTCGTTTGAATGTATCGGTAACGTCGATGTCATGCGCTCTGCGCTTGAGTGCTGCCATAAAGGATGGGGCGAATCGGTTATTATTGGTGTTGCTGGCGCAGGTCAAGAAATCTCAACCCGTCCATTCCAGCTCGTAACCGGTCGCGTCTGGCGCGGCTCAGCATTTGGCGGTGTTAAAGGTCGTTCAGAGCTGCCAGGTTACGTTGAGCGCTATTTAGCAGGAGACATTCCATTACAGGATTTCATTACCCACACCATGCCGTTAGAAGATATCAACGAAGCCTTTGATTTGATGCATAAAGGCGAAAGTATTCGTACGGTTATTCATTTTTAAAAATCCGTTATGAATAGTAAGGATTGTAAATTTAGCCTTAGAAAATAACAGTATGCTAAAACAAAAATGCCGCTCCTATTACGTGTATCAAAGGAGCGGCATTTTTCTGTTTATCGTTTAGTCTTTTTTAAAGCTATGCATATCTTCTAACATACCCGTAAATCTATCATATAGCCAAGGCTCCATATCATCGACCACTTGATTATATAAATGTGGCCCTATGGTCTTGATGATAAAATCCAATAAAAACTTCGCTGGCAGATTACCAATATCGACATCAAACTCATCATTCATATAATCTCTTAACTTATCCAAGACAAGGTCTTCTGTCTCATCTGATAGGGTAATCAATTTGTCTTTATTCATATAAAAATACTCTAATCCTGCATAGTCGCCAATTGCTCTAGAATATTGACATAATTGTCCACGCCCTGCGCGCCGCTCACCAAGTGCTGCTCATTAAAAATAATAGCAGGCACGCTTTGAATACCTTGCCGCTGCCAATGCTGCTCTATCTCACGTACGTCATTGGCAAACCGCTGGTCGTCTAAAACCGCCAGTGCTTCTTTGCCATCCAGCCCAATCTCTGCGGCAATATCGGCAAGCACGCTGATATCAGAGAGGTTTCTATTATCGGTAAAGTGGGCGGTAAATAACGCCTGCTTTAACTCATGCATACGCCCTTGCTGCTCAGCCCAATGCAAAAGCTGGTGCAAATTAAAGGTATTGTGCATACGCAATTCATCATTAAAGTTAAACTCAAATCCAACCTCAGCACCTGCCTTGGCTATTCTGGCGCGACTGGCATCTGACTCAGCTTTGCTTGAGCCATATTTCTCCATGATATGCTCGCGCATATTTTGACCATCACTTGGCATATTGGGGTTTAGCTCAAACGGATGCCAATGTATCTCATGAGCAGTATTGGTTTGCTTAAGGGCCTCAGCCAGTTGGCGATAGCCGACGACACACCAAGGACAAACGACGTCTGATACGATATCGATGCGTAGTGGCTGCTCTGATGTTAACTGCTTTGTGTTTTCCATATTTTCCGCCTGATTTACTATTTGTTTTTTATCTAACGAAGTGCTATTTGAAAAATGCCTTAATCGATACTAAGAGAAAGATCAGATAATTACAATGGTGACTAAGTGACAGAGTGAGAAGGTATGGTTAATCGCTATTATGAGTGAGTATATTAATGGCATGTCTTATTCAATGAGGGTGAAAGCCAATTTATTCATAAGTGGCTAGTCGTGATTAGCTAGATTTAGGGTTTTATAGTCCTAATCGTGCATTGTATATAAAAGGTGTGCTATACCTTAAATAGTTTTTATAGGACAGTGAGCTGACTTTCCTTTAAAGTGTTATTGATAAGGTCGTTTGCAACGTCGATCTGCTATTCGTCAGTATTGATGTTTTATAGTGATAATCATGAAAAACTATCAAAAATCATCAAATATGTTATATGAATACTATATAAGCCTATCTAATATCCAAAGCCAAATCTGGTAGTTTTTTTGCCATCACAGTCAGCAGGGCTTCATCAATGAATAAGATCATAATGACACAGCCCTTTATTATCTAAGTTTTTGAGTTAATAACACTTTTTTTGGATGATAAGTTTTTACGGCCCTCTATCTGACAGGTGACAGTTTTCAAAAAACTGTCCATAACTTTTGATGATGGTGATATTTACTAGACTTATACAGCAAAAAAATGATATACAGTTATGAGAAAAAATTGTTTGTGGCGCTTTATGTATGAGGTAAAGGCACAAGCAATTAGATTCTAATCCCATCAGTTTCTATACCACATAGCGTATAGCAGCGACATCAATCCTACATCTGTGTTTACCATCCTATCATTTTCGGGTATGCGATAAAGCGCCGGTGTGAATCAGCACGATGACAATTTCTACCTTAAGGAGCTTATATGAGTATCAGTCAGGCAATCGAAAAAATCGAAGCACGTTATGCCCATCAACCTGAGTTTATTCAGGCAGTAAAAGAAGTTGCAATCACGATTGCTCCGCTATATGACTCTCATCCCGAGTATGATACTTTTAAAGTTTTTGAGCGCTTGGTTGAGCCTGATCGTGTGATGGCGTTTCGCATCAACTGGGAAAATGATAAAGGTGAGGTACAGGTCAATCGCGGCTGGCGTGTCCAGTTTAGTAATGCGTTAGGGCCTTATAAGGGCGGCATTAGATTTCACCCAACCGTTAACCAATCGGTGTTGAAATTCTTAGGTTTTGAGCAAATCTTTAAAAATGCCTTGACCGGTCTGCCAATGGGCGGTGCTAAAGGGGGTTCTGACTTTGATCCAAAGGGTAAATCAGACAATGAGATCCGCCGTTTTTGCTACGCCTTTATGCGTGAGCTGCATCCCTATATCAATAAAGATACAGACGTACCGGCTGGTGATATCGGCGTTAGCGGACGCGAAATCAGCTATATGTTTGCCATGTATAAAAACTTAACCCGCGAATACGGCGGCGTGTTGACCGGTAAAGGCGTGGGTTTTGGTGGCAGTTTGATGCGTACAGAAGCAACGGGCTATGGCGCGGTATACTTCTTAGAAAATATGCTAACGGCTCAAAATGAGCATATCGATGGCAAAATAGTACTGGTGTCAGGTGCGGGCAACGTCTCCCTACATGCTGCTGAAAAAGCGCATATGCTGGGCGGCGTCGTCGTTACTGTCTCTGACTCACAAGGGACTTTGTATGATGAAAAAGGTTTTAATCAAGAAAAGATCAACTGGTTAAAAGCGCAAAAAGCCAAGAGCCAGCCATTAGCAGATTATGTCGCTGTTTATGGCGGTGAATGGCTCGCTGGTCAAAAACCTTGGCACATCAAAGGCGATATCGCGATCCCATCAGCCACGCAAAATGAAGTGAATGAAGACGATGCTAAGCGGATGGTGGAAAACGGTATCAAGTACGTGGTTGAAGGCGCTAACATGCCATTGACGGCAGAAGCGATTGATCATATTCGCTTGCACCGTGTGCACTATGCTCCAGGTAAAGCGGCAAATGCAGGCGGCGTGGCAGTATCAGGTCTTGAGATGTCACAGAACTCAGTACGTCAGTACAAAACCTTTGAGCAGATCGATGCACGTTTAAAAGCCATTATGAAAAATATCCATGACGGCGCTGCTGAAGCTTCAGGAAAATATCATCAAACCGATAAAGGCTATATCGATTATATGACCGGTGCCAATATCGTTGGCTTTAAGCGTGTCGCTGATGCTTTGGTTGCTTATGGTATCTTGAACTAAGAGGTGTTTGCTATTAGCGGCTTATGGGTCTACTGAGCCATAAGTTGTTAATGTCATAAAGTCTTGTTTTATAAATTAAAAAGCCCTAAGCAACGAATGATTGGGGCTTTTTGGATTTTAAAATACTAGGGTAAAAAACGGTGTAAAGGTTAGCGCCATTTACCGTTTATCATAATACCTTCTATAGGATTTAACCCCATCTGATAAGCTAAATCAGCAGGACGGGTGATATCCCAAAGTACCAAATCCGCATCACAGCCAATTTCTACACGCCCTTTATGCGATAAGCCAAGCGCTTGAGCAGCATGAACCGTTGCCCCTGCCAATACTTCTTCAGGGGTCATATAAAATAGCGTACAACCCATATTCATTGCTAACAGTAGCGATGTCAGCGGTGAGGTACCTGGATTACAATCGGTTGAAACTGCCATAGGTACTTGATGGTGACGCAACTCTTTAATCGGTGGCAACTTGGTATCACGTAGCGTATAAAACGCACCCGGTAACAGCACGGCAACGGTGTTGCTGGTTGCCATTTTTTTGATATCGTCTTCTACTAAATGTTCAAGATGATCGCTTGATAATCCTTTATATTCTGCGACCAAAGCGCTAGCGCCTATATTTGATAGTTGTTCAGAATGCAGTTTCACCGGAAGGTCTAATGAGCGTGCGACTTCAAAGACGCGCTTCATTTGCTCAGCAGTAAAAGCGATATTTTCACAAAAGCCATCGACTGCATCGACCAAACCCTCGCCATGCAAGATTGGTAACCACTGGCAAACTTGCTCGATATAGTCATCGGCATTGTCTTTGTACTCAGGCGGTAGCGCATGAGCGGCTAAATAAGTGGTACTAACATGAATATCATGCTTTTCGCCAAGCTGGCGCGCTACCTTCAGCATCTTACGCTCAGTCTCTAGGTCTAAGCCATAGCCGGACTTAATCTCAATACTGGTCACACCTTCTTTAATAAGGGCAAGCAAGCGCTTTTCACTTTGCGCAAATAACGCCTCAAAATTAGCCTCACGAGTAGAACGAACTGTTGAGACAATACCGCCGCCTTGAGCGGCAATATCTTGATAATTAGCACCGTGTAGACGCGCTTCAAACTCATTGCTGCGATTGCCGCCATAGATGATATGAGTATGACAATCGATCAATCCAGGCGTTATCCAATGACCGTCAGCGTCAGTGATTTGTTGACTTTGATAATGGATGAGATAGGCCGTTATTTGAGTATGCGCTCCAATCCATGTAATTTTGCCATCTTTAATACCGATAGCCGCATTTTCTAACTGACCATAAGGGGTACTTTTTGCGGCAGCGCTGTCCCTATTGTCAGCATAAATATCGAAACCATATTGCGCAGAAAACGTCGCAAGATTGGCATTAATAATGACGTGATCAAAAGAAGTCAGGGTATCCATTGCATCTGTAGTATTGATAGAGTCGTCGAGTATTTGTGCGCTAGAGTGGTTCATAATAAGCTCCTGCTTAATACTGATAGTCAGGTGAATATATAAAATTCATCTTTAAAGTTTTATTCATAAGCCTTTATTTATAAGCTTTTATTCATAAAGTCAGTAAATGCTGCTCTACAATGGTCGCTAATAGTCGTGCCGCAACTTTGCAGCTACGTGCATCAATATCAAAGGTCGGATTAATCTCAGCAATGTCAGCCATTTTTACTTTACCTGAGGACAAAATAAGTTTGACCGCGCGCTCAACGAATGCCAAGTCAATACCATAAGCCGCTGGCGCACTGACACCAGGTACGACGCTAGATGGCAAGCAATCCATATCAATGGTTAAATAAATAATATCGACGCTATCGATAAAATCTGTTATTTGAGCCGCAATTTTTTTCCATTTTTTACTGGTGCACTCTTCATCACTGATGATATGCACGCCCAATTGCTCAGCACGATCAAAGAGCGCAGCAGTATTGGAAAAGCGACTGACGCCGATACAGCAATAGTTAAATGACTGACCTTGCTCATCAAGGTGCTCAGCAATTTGTCGAAATGGCGTACCAGACGTTGCGACATCAGACTGACGAATGTCCAGATGCGCATCAAAGTTAATAATGCCAATACGCGGTAGCGCCTTTGTAGCATTGGCAGCATTGGTAATATCTGTCGGCTGTAGCGCTTGCCACAATCCTAAAAAGCTACCATAAGCAATGGCATGACCACCGCCAAGTCCGATGGGTAAGCCGCCTTGTTTAATAATATGGCTTACCTTATCGGCATAATTAACCTGTGCTTGTTCTAGAGTACTCGCAGCAAAATCATCATTATCATGACAGTGAATATCACCTGCATCCCCTAATAAGGTTGGCAATTGATTATGAAAGCGTTGTTGTAATTCAGCGATGACTGGTAGCGCAGCAAATGCCTGACGAATCAAGGGCGGAGCCGCTCTTGCACCCACGCGTCCTTGATTGCGTCTGACACCTTGATCACAAGCGAAACCGACCAGCCCAACGCGCTGGCCGTTTTGCTGACTAGTATTATCAAAGGCATAAGGCTGAGCTATTTGATACCAGTAGCGGGCACGAGCTGTCTCGAACGGCTCTGCACGCCCTGTCCAGCGACTCATATCAGCTACCGTATGGCTCACGGATTTTGTATGGATAATCGTGCTCGCTGCTTTATTTGTCAGAGAGGTCATCGCCAGCTTCCTTGTTTTATTCGCTTTTATACTATTGGCTGGGATCAACCAGTTTTTATCAATCAGCCGTTATTTAGAATCATACCAATTACTACGTAATGACTGCCAATGCTCAGCAAGCGTACCGTCCAATACCAGCTGCTTCGCTGCTTCGATGTCAGGGGCTAGATAACGGTCTTTATCATAAAAGGTTACTTGCTCGCGAAGTTTCTGATGTGCCACTGTCAACAGCTCTGAGGTTTCTAGTCCGCGATGGAAGTCGATACCTTGACTAGCAGCCAATAGCTCAATACCGATAATGGTGGCAGTGTTTTGTGCCATCTCATATAGGCGACGGGCACAATAGGTTGCCATCGACACATGATCTTCTTGGTTAGCAGAAGTTGGAATGCTGTCGACACTACCAGGATGGGCGATAGATTTGTTCTCTGAGGCGAGCGCTGCGGCGGTTACATGAGCAATCATAAAGCCTGAGTTGACCCCAGCATTATCCACTAAGAATGGCGGTAAGCCACCTGATAGGGTAGCATCGATCAGTAAAGCGATACGGCGCTCAGACATAGAGCCAATTTCGGCAATTGCTAAGGCTAAAATATCAGCAGCAAAAGCCACTGGCTCAGCATGGAAGTTACCGCCAGAGATGGCAACGGGACCGTCTTCATTGTTAAAAATAAGAGGGTTGTCAGTGACGGCATTTGATTCAATCAATAGCGTCTTGCCTGCTTGATTGATGATATCAAGGCAAGCGCCCATCACTTGCGGCTGGCAACGCAAGCAGTAAGGATCTTGTACTCTGTCGTCTTGCTCGCCATCATGTGAGGCGCGAATAGCACTGCCTTTGATCAGCTGACGGTGCGCTTTGGCAATTTCGATTTGGCCATGATGACCACGTACTTCATGAATACGCGCATCAAATGGCGCATCTGAGCCTTTAGCGGCATCGATAGACAGTGAGCCGACGATGGTTGCGGTTTCAAGCAAATCACGTGCTAAGAAATAACCACGTAATGCCAGTGCTGTGGATACTTGGGTACCATTAATCAAGGCAAGGCCTTCTTTTGCCGCAAGGGTGATTGGCTCAAGACCATGCTGCGCTAACGCATCAGCGGCTAGGACTTTTTTACCATCAACATAAACATGACCTTCGCCCATCATCGCTAATGTCATATGCGATAAAGGCGCAAGGTCTCCTGAAGCACCTACTGAGCCTTTGGCAGGGATATTTGGGGTGATTTGATTATTAATTAAACCCAGTAAGCTATCGACCACAGCGCGGCGTACGCCAGAGACGCCTTGTGCCAAACTGGTCACCTTCATTACCATAATCAGTCGAACCACGTTCGCTGGTAACGCTTCACCCGTACCCACCGAGTGAGAGACGATAAGGTTACGCTGTAGCAACTCTAACTGGTCATCGCTGATACGGGTTTTTGCCAATAGACCAAAACCGGTATTGATACCATAAGCGCTTTTATCACGGCGGATAATCGTTTGTACATCTTCGTGTGAGGCATCTATCGCCTCATAGGCGCTATCAGGCAGGGTCAATATGACGGGCTGCTCATAGATATCGCGGAGTATTTCAAAGCTAAGTTGACGCGGTTGTAGGGTGAGTTTTTTGATAGCAGTCATGATGGTAGTCCTAATGTTAAATGTTATTAGCTGTATTTATTATATGGTGGGGTAGTGATGTTGTGCTCGTATTAACAGGTGCAATTTATCTTAACTTATCCAGCCAAACGATATTGCCAAATGTCCAAAAGCTGCTGCCAACAAGATACTAAGTGCCACACGCTGGAACCAAACGATGACCATTTTGCCAACAGAGATGGGAATTTCAGTTGCTAGTACACAAGGAATCATGGCAGAAAAAAACAGCACACTGCTAATAGAGATGACGCCTGCGACGTAACGGGTCAACATATCCTCTTCACTGAGCAATAATGCGGGCAAGAACATCTCAGCCAATCCTGCAGACATGCCTTTGGCAGCGACGAGCGGCTCTGGCAAACCGCCCAACCACGTAAAGGGGTAAAGTAGCAGCCCTAGGGCGTCAAATACGGGCGTATACTTGGCCAATAATAAACCAGTGAGTCCAACGGCGATGATAGAGGGCACAATCGCTGCTGCCATGATCAAACCATCACGAAAGTTGCTCCATAGAATGTGTTTAAAATCCGATGCATGGCGTGACGTGGATAAACCCAGCTCATAAGCTGCTTTTAGACGCGCGCCTCTTTTATAGTCTAAATTTGGACGCTCTACTTCATTATCAAATAGACTAATTGGTGGAATGCGGGCAGTGATGGCGGTGACGATAAAGGTAATCACTAGCGTTGACCAAAAAAACAGATTCCAAAATTCCATCAGCCCCAGTGTTTTGGCGACAATGACCATAAATGCGGCAGACACGGTAGAAAAACCTGTGGCAATGATAATAGCTTCACGCGCAGAATACTGCTTTTGTAGATAAACACGATTGGTAATTAATAGCCCAATCGAATAACTGCCCACAAAAGAGGCAACGGCATCAATCGCTGATGCACCAGGCGTTTTCCAGATAGGTTTCATAATCGGCTGCATCAGCACGCCAACCATCTCAAGCAAACCAAAACCTACTAAGAACGCCAGAATCAATGCCCCAAGCGGCACAATCATACCAACAGGTAATGCCAGTTTTTCAAATAAAAACGGCAGCATATCCTTTTCCATCATAAAGGCTGGCGCGTTACCAGTGATATACATCACGGCTAACACTAAGCCAAGCACCTTAAAGACCGTTAGAGTTTTATGCGTGATATTTTTGCGCCATGAGCCATCGATAAATGGTTTACTCACCCCAAATATCATCAGCACAAATAATAAGGTCACAGATAACGTATGTTGCTGATTGACCAGATAAGTGGCACCATGGTCGAACAGAATCGTACTTTTGTCACCAATGGTAAAAGGGACAAAAAACATCACCAAACCTATCGTACTAAATACAATCAGCTGTAGTAGGGCAATAGGTTTTGATAGCAGGGTCTCTGATGCGGTTGTATCCGGCATGGTATTGGCATCTTGCTCAGTTTGCCCAAGGTTTATGGTATCTTGCTTGGTCATATTATCGTCCTTGATAAAATCATGTTGTCTTTTTTTCTATGAAAACTACTTAATCATCGGTAGATTTAGACCATAATCCTGAGCAGTTTTAATCGCCAGCTCATAACCTGCATCGGCATGACGCATCACACCTGAGCCGCAGTCATTGACCAGTACGCGTGACAAGCGTTTGGCCGCGCTATCTGTGCCGTCAGCGACGATGACCATACCTGAGTGCTGCGAGTAGCCCATGCCAACGCCGCCGCCATGATGCAATGATACCCAAGTTGCACCGCCTGCCACGTTGAGCATACCGTTTAATAGTGCCCAATCCGATACCGCATCTGAGCCATCTTTCATACTTTCGGTTTCGCGGTTTGGACTGGCAACAGAACCAGTATCCAAGTGGTCACGACCGATGACGATAGGGCCTTTTAGCTCACCGTTTTTGACCATCTCATTAAAGGCAAGACCTGCTTTATCACGCTCACCAAGTCCTAACCAACAGATACGTGCTGGCAGACCTTGGAACTGAATGCGCTCTTTTGCCATATCAAGCCAGCGATGGATATGGGTGTTTTCAGGGAACAGCTCTTTGATTTTTTGATCGGTTTTGTAGATATCTTCTGGGTCGCCTGATAATGCAACCCAGCGGAATGGCCCTTTACCTTGGCAAAAAAGCGGACGAATATAAGCAGGTACAAAACCTGGGAAATTAAAGGCATCTTTAATCCCTTCATCAAATGCCACCTGACGGATGTTATTACCATAATCGGTCGTTGGGATACCCATTGCCTGCAAGTCTAGCATCGCCTGTACGTGTACGGCACAAGAAGCAGCGGCAGCTTTGGTTAGATCAGCATGTTGCTCTGGATTTTCTTGAGCAGCCTTCCATTCTTCAACTGTCCAGCCACTTGGCAGATAACCATTGATTAAGTCATGGGCTGAGGTTTGGTCAGTGACCAAATCAGGTTTTATCTCGCCTGTATTGGCGCGCTTAACCATCTCAGGCAGGATATCAGCGGCATTACCAAGTAGGGCGATAGAAACCGCTTCACCGGCTGCGGTATGTTGCTTGATGAGCTCATAAGCATGGTCAAGATTGTCAGCTTGCTTATCGACGTAGCCTGTACGCAAACGAAAATCAATACTAGACTGCTGACACTCGATATTTAAAGAAGTTGCGCCCGCAAAGGTTGCTGCGAGTGGCTGCGCGCCACCCATACCGCCAAGACCCGCAGTCAAAATCCAACGCCCTGCCCAGCTACCATCATAATGCTGGCGACCAGCTTCTACAAAAGTCTCATAAGTGCCTTGGACGATGCCTTGCGTACCGATATATATCCAGCTACCAGCGGTCATCTGACCATACATAAATAAGTCTTTACGATCGAGTTCGTTAAAATGCTCCCACGTTGCCCAGCGTGGCACAAGGTTAGAGTTGGCAATCAATACCCGTGGTGCATTTTCATGGGTTTGAAAAACGCCAACTGGTTTGCCAGATTGTACAAGCAGGGTCTCATCGTCTTCTAATTCTTTGAGTGACGCTAAGATTTGATCATAGCTTTCCCAATTGCGGGCGGCGCGACCGATACCACCATAGACGACCAAGCTTTTTGGGTTTTCAGCGACATCAGGGTGCAAGTTATTTTGTAGCATACGATAAGGGGCTTCGGTCAGCCAGCTTTTGCAATGTAGCGTGCTGCCAGTCGGTGCTGCGATATTGCGACTCTCGTCACGGCGAGTATATTTAGGGGTTTTATTCAGTCCATTATCAGTGGTCATGAGCCTATCCTTGTGATATCTGTTGAGACAATATGGCAATCAAAGTGAGCCTTGTACGGCCAGTCTGCTAAATTTATTTATACTGCCGTAAAGTTGTATATACAAATTATCAGGAATGGTTTTTTCATGCAAGTTTTTTTTCTTGATTGCCGCATTATTTTTGTGAATGTTCGGATGAATCGACAGCTGTTATATGGTTTTGCTGAGGTCTAGGAGATTGTCTCGTGTTACTATGGCGCTACTATTATTGTTAAAACTAACGGTTAAACATGGATACGATAAAGGCGATTCCGGCATATCAGCGCATTAAAAATGCGATATTAGACAATATTCATTCGGGTAAATGGCAGGCCGGCAAGGCGATTTCTACCGAAATGGCGTTGGCAGAAGAGTTTGGTGTTTCTCGTATGACGGTCAACCGTGCTTTAAAGGAATTGAGTGAAGAGCGAGTATTGGAGCGCCGCCAAGGGTCGGGGACGTTTGTCGCGCAGCAGCAGTTTAATCATACCTTTGTAGAAGTGCGTAATATCGCGCAAGATTTAAAGTCCGCCAATCGTGACTATCAAGCGCAAGTGGTCAGTAAGCGTGGCATTACTGCCTCTATGCTCAATGATGAGCTGCGCCGTAAATTTGGTCTTGAGAAGGTAGCTAAAACGTCTGGTTTAAAAGACGCTACTGATATTAACGCTAGCGAGGATATCGATAATGAAACCGCTGTTTTATACGAGGTCAAAATTATCCATTTTGCTGATGGTCAGCCGATACAGTTTGAAGAGCGCTGGGTCGATGCCCTAAAGGTTCCTAAGTTTATCGAGCAAGATTTTAGCGTGGTCAATACCAGCGATTATCTCATTGCCAAAAGTCCGCTAGAGCGTGGTAGCTATACCATTCGAGCGCTGGCTGCACCCGATGAGATTGCAGCGCTACTACAAATTGCCCCGCAGTCGCCAACGTTGGTGCTTTGCCGTCAGACCTACTCAGCGGGTCAAGTATTAACCTTTGTCAAAATGTGGCACGCTGGGGAGCGTTATCAGTTTGCAGGTGAGCTATAGTAACCTTACGCATATTCACTCTTTTTGTACGCTTTTTATTGCTAAATTGCGTTAATATATCAATGAGCAGCGGTCTGATTGGCATGTTTAAGAGGGATGTTGTTCATAACCTGCCTCGAATTTTTAAGAAAAAGAGAAAACATGCATTGAAAAATATGCTGCCTATCCTCAAATTGAGCAGTCACAGTCAAATAATACCCAGCAGATATTTATGATGATATCTGCTTATTTTTCAGTAGGGTGTTATTGGCAGGACATATTTGCTTTATTTGATTCATTCACTCTTATTTACTCATTTTGATAAGGACGTCTTATGAAACGTCGCACGCTTTTAGCCCTTGCCGCCAGTACCGTATTACTTGCCGCTTGTGGTCAATCACCTACCAATGATGCTGAGACCAAGGCAACTGACACCGCTGCCAGTGGCGGCTCTGATTTGCTACAGCGTATCAACAACGGCGGTACCATCAACGTCGGTACCGAAGGCACTTATCCGCCATTCACTTATCATGATGAGAGCGGCAAGCTGACTGGTTATGACGTCGAAGTCACCCGCGCGGTTGCTGAAAAATTGGGCGTGAAAGTTGAGTTTCAAGAAACCCAGTGGGATGCCATGCTGGCAGGTTTGGACGCCAAGCGTTTTGATATGGTTGCCAACCAAGTCAGCTTGACCACGCCTGAGCGTTTGGCAAAATATGACAAAGCGCAAGCATATAGCTGGTCAGGTGCAGTGGTTTTAGCGCCAACAGATGATAATCGTTATAGCTCGTGGGAGTCATTAAAAGGTCTGCGCAGTGCTCAGTCATTGACCAGTAACTATGGTGAGCTTGCAGAGCGTTATCAAGCTGAAGTTGTCCCTGTCGATGGCATGGCGCAAGCGATTCAGTTGGTTAAACAAGACCGCGCTGACTTTACTATGAATGACAATCTTGCGGTTTTGGACTACCTAAAAAAATTCCCAGATGCTGAGCTTGAGATTAAACTGACGGCCCCTGTTAGTGAGCAGACTGGTTCAGGATTGGTATTGATAAAAGGGGATGATGCGGTGTTGGCAAAATTAAACGAAGCCATGGCGGCATTAGCAGCTGATGGTACGCTCACCAAGCTGAGCCAACAATTCTTTGGTGCTGATATAAGTCAACAAAAATAATGCTAGCTTCTATTATGCCAGCCTCCATAACGTCAGGGTTAGCAGATTTATTGGCATTACTGCCATTTATGAGTCCTGATCGAGCGCAAATTGTAATCTCGTCCTTTTGGCCGATGCTCAAAGGCGGTATCTATTATTCGATACCGTTGGCGTTGATATCGTTTGCGATCGGTATGGCCATTGCGCTGATAGTGGCGCTGATTCGTATTGTGCCGCGTGCTGGCTGGATTCATGAGATTGTTTATAGGCTTGCCCGCATCTATGTGTCTGCTATTCGTGGCACACCGATGCTGGTACAGCTGTTTATTATCTTTTACGGCCTACCAAGCGTTGGGGTCAAGCTTGACCCTTTTCCGTCAGCGATTATTGCTTTTTCGCTAAACATCGGTGCTTATGCGTCAGAGACGGTGCGCGCCTCTATTTTGTCTATTCCAAAAGGGCAATGGGAAGCTGGTTCGACGGTCGGCTTGACCTACTTGCAGACCTTTCACCATGTTATTTTGCCGCAGGCACTACGCGTGTCCGTACCGCCGCTTTCTAATACCTTTATCAGTCTGGTCAAAGATACTTCGCTGGCATCACTGGTATTGGTGACTGAGCTGTTTAAACAGGCACAGATAATCACCGCTCGTAACTATGAGTTTATGCTGGTTTATATCGAAGCCGCTGTTATCTATTGGGCTATTTGTCTGTTTTTGACCTTTATCCAAGGTAGGCTTGAAACACGTCTTGATCGTTATGTTGCCAAATAATCGCGCTAGCAACCTATGCTCACTGTATTATCTCTTTAATCTGTGTTTTTTCATTTGTAAGTGGACATCTTATGATTCAAGTCAGCAATATTCATAAAGCCTTTGGCAGCAATCAGGTGCTCAAAGGTATCGACTTGACCATCGAGAAGGGCAAAGTGGTGGTGATATTAGGACCATCAGGTTCTGGTAAGACGACGTTTTTGCGCTGTTTGAATGCGCTTGAGATTCCAGATCAAGGGGTCATTGCCTTTGAGGATGGCAGCTTGACGGTCGACTTTGCTACTAAGCCTAAGAAAAAAGCCTTACTTGCACTGCAACGTAAATCAGGTATGGTGTTTCAGTCTTATAATCTGTTTCCACATAAGACAGCCATTGAAAACTTAATGCTTGGACCTACGGTAGTACAAGGCCAAAGTAAGGTGCAGGCACGCGAGCAGGCTCTGACATTACTCGAGAAAGTAGGTTTGTCTGATAAGGCAGATCTCTATCCGTTTCAGCTATCAGGCGGTCAGCAGCAGCGTATTGGTATTGCTCGTGCATTGGCAATTGAGCCCTCGTTATTACTATTTGATGAGCCAACCTCAGCACTTGATCCTGAGCTGGTACAAGATGTGCTTGGAACGATGAAACAGCTGGCGTCAGAGGGGTGGACGATGGTTGTGGTGACTCATGAGATAAATTTTGCCCGTGATGTCGCTGACCATGTGGTGTTGATTGAAGATGGTAAGGTTGTGGAAGAGGGCAGTGCCAAGCAGTTATTTGAGGATTCTAAGCATCCGCGCACGCAAGCGTTTTTACAGCGTATTGAAAGCTAGAAAATACAGTATATTGAAAGTTAAAAAAGACTGGCTTGCGATCAAGCCGGTCTTTTTTATTTGTAGTTTTTTTAAAGCTATCTGATTATACCTGTAGTAAGAAGTTCGTCAATAAACGCTTGGCACCTTCGGTGGCAAATGATTCAGGATGGAACTGTACGCCTTGGATCGGATAGTCTTTGTGCTGAACGCCCATGATCTCATCACCTGCCAGCGCCGCTTTAGTCAAATCTAAATCATTATGTTCATCATTGGCGACAACTGCGGTGACGGTTAAACAATCTGGTAGCGTATCTGCTTGTACCATCAATGAATGATAGCGCATGATTTCTAGCTCCTGCGGCAAGTCATGATAAACGCCCGCACCATCATGACGAATGGCTGAAACTTTACCATGCATCGGTACACTGGCGCGTATCACATCACCGCCAAATACATGAGCGATGCCCTGCATGCCTAAGCAAACGCCCAATAATGGCGTGGTTTTGCCCATTACTTCAATCACTTGGGCACAAATACCAAAATAGTCAGGATCATTAGGTGAACCGGGACCGGGTGAGATAATAATACGGTCAAGATTCATCGCCTGTACGTCTGCTAAACTGATTTCATTATTACGCTTAACGATAACATTTGCTTGTTTGTCGTCATCCATCGTCTGCAATATCTCACCGATATACTGGTAAAGGTTAAAAGTGAAGGAATCGTAATTATCGATAATTAAAACATTCATAAGTCATAAGCTCTTGGGTAAAGTAGGGGCAATTTACGGATTCATCGGATCCATAAAGCTGTCTAAAACGACCTTCATCGCAGAAAGCTTACGCTGAATCTCTAGATATTCGTCAGCAGGGTTTGAGTCGTAAACATTGCCACCACATGTCTGCGCATAGGCAGATTCGCCATTAATAAATAGGCTGCGAATAGGAATAGCAAAGATACAATCACCATTAAAGTTAAAGGACCCTAATGCGCCGCCATAAGCACCACGACCATCTGGTTCAAGCTCATTAATCACTTTTATCGCTTCAACCTTTGGCGCACCTGACAAGGTACCAGCAGGGAAATTGCTGGCAAGCGCACTAAACATATCCTCATCAGGATGTAAAATACCGACGATTTCAGAGGAGATATGCTGTACGTGTGAGAAGCGTTTGATATCCATCAGATTACGCACTTTTACAGTACCAAATTGTGCGACGCGTCCGATATCATTGCGATGCAGATCGACCAGCATATTGTGCTCGGCAATCTCTTTGGCATCATTCAGTAGCGCACGCGCAAGCTTACGATCTTCGGCAACATCAATACCGCGCTTGGCCGTACCTGCGAGAGGATAGGTTTCCATCTCGCCCTGACGTAAGCGAAATAACAATTCCGGTGAAGCACCGATGATGCACTGCTGGGAAAATTTCATAAAATACATATGCGGTGAGGGGTTTACCGCGCGTAGCTTTTCATAAATCGGCATCTTATCGCCAGCAATTCGGTATTTGGATTTAAAGCCGACTTCGCATTGAAAGATACGCCCAGAGATGATGTCTTCTTTAACTTGCATGACGACTTTAGCGTGCTCTTCTTGACTCATGCCGTCACCTAAGAACTCAACAGTGGGCAATTCATAGCTTGGGATGGGGACATTAAGTAAGGTTTTGATTTGTTCAATACGATTGTCTTGCTGTGCGGTTGGGTAATAAAAATAGAATATCTCACCGGTCATCTTATCGAGCGTCAAGCCATCTAGATAGACCCCGAATTTGAATGGTTCAAAATCATCGCTTGGCTTGGCGCTCACACTTGGCTCAAAGAAATTGACACAGTCGTAACCCAAGTAACCGACCAAACCGCCGCTTTGCTCACGTGCAATCACATGCTGCGGAGTAATGGAGCGTAGTAGTTGATACGGATTATCGGTCTGATAATGTGTGGTTTTAGCGGTTTTATTATCGGTAATGGCAAGGGTGGTGCGGTCAATGGCGGCAATGGTCATCACCGGATCAAAACCAATCGCATGATGGCGTGACATATGGCTGTCCTCGCCCAAGGATTCGAGTAAATAACAGGTCGCAAAAACTTGCTCAATACGCTTAAATAATGCAAAAAAATCAATATCTTGCGTCAGTTTAATACGCTGCGGCTTGCTTGGAATATCAATAGCAGCAGGCTGGTCATATTGCAGTGTAGGAGAGGTCATAAAGAGGTCCAAAGTAATTCAAATAGGTCTTATAAAATAAATTCGGCTAACGTTTTTGGCTTAATTATTTTGTCTGTGAGTAGCTAACAGCGCGCTGACATCGTGTATTTGCATGGCCTTGGCGCCGCGAGAGACCGTTGCGATACCAACGCCCAGCTGCTCAGAGATGTCACGCTGGGTGACACCGCGCTCAAGCAAATCAAAAATGCGGATACGATTGGCAATCTCAAACTGCTCTTTATCCGTTAGCAGCGCATTTAGCAGCATTTCGATATCAGCACTACTATGACAATTGGCTAAATGGTTTAATAAGCTGCGATAAGGGTCAGTACTCATAATATTTAATCTTTATAAAAAGGAAACAAGTGACTATCTTGTTTCAGTATTCTAGTACAGTAGTACATAAAAAACAAGTAACGTAATGAAGGTTTTAGTAATAGTTGAATAAAACCTTGCTTTAAAAATAGTGAGTTTTTTATAGAGACCATAAAGCCAGCTCATATTGGTGAGCTGGCTTTAATAACAGAAAAAGCAAAAGAATAAGTGACGCGGTCAAATGTAAGACTTTGCCTTTAGATTAGATGGCTTATTTTACTGGACGGATAAACGGCATATGTCTATTGACGTCTTTATATAATAAGTATCTAAATGGACCGGGTCCGCCAGCATAACAAGATTGTGGGCAGAATGCGCGTAACCACATAAAATCACCCGCCTCAACCTCTACCCACTCACCATTTAAGTGATAGACCGCTTTACCTTCTAGTACATATAAACCATGTTCCATAACATGCGTTTCATCAAATGGAATCACGCCACCTGGCTGAAATGTCACGATATTGACATGCATATCATGACGCATATCAGACTGCTCAGTAAACCTTGTGGTTTTCCATACGCCATTGGTACCCGGCATCTCAATGGCTTCAACATCGTGATCGCTGGTTACGAATGCTTCAGGCACATCAATACCTTCACAGTGCTGATAAGCTTTACGGATCCAATGGAATTTAACGTGCTTGTCGCCATTGTTTTTTAGCGTCCATTTGCAGCCAGGTGGCAAGAATGCATAACCACCCGCTTCAAGATGATGCGACACGCCTTCAATCGTCATATCCATTTCACCTTCAACGATGAAGATAACGCCTTCAGCATTTTCATCTAGCTCAGGCTTTTCTGAGCCGCCATTAGGCTCAACTTCGACGATATACTGTGAAAAGGTCTCAGAGAAACCTGACAGTGGACGGGCAAGTACCCACATCCGCATACCTGTCCAAAAAGGCAGATAACTTATCACGATATCAGTTAATACACGTTTAGGGATAATCGCATAAGCTTCGGTGAAGATTGCGCGATCAGATAGCAGCTGGGTTTGCGGCGGCAAGCCGCCAGTTGGTGCGTAATAAGTACTTTTTGTAGACATTGTTCATATTCCTTAGTGGTTTTGTGCGGCGATAAATGTGTGTCTGAACCTTTGATTCTAAATATTCGATTTTAAGTCTTGAAGCAAAGGAGGGGTATATCTGTTTGGCTGGGGTTGCCCTTCAACCACTAAATCCTGTGCAGCTTGAAAGGCTAAGCTATTGTCAAAATTGTAAGATATTAGATATTGATCGTAGCCTGATAATTTGGATCTTTTTCATTTACATTTTTTCTGTAATTAATGCTCTGACGTTAGCGTCATTATTAACCATCTAACTACAATAATTAAGCCTGACTTTTAGCTTGCTCAGCAGAGATATCAATACAAACTTCCCAATCATCAATCTCAAGCTCATGGCAGTTATTACCCTCGCCGTTGATGCGATCGATCACTAAAAAATCACAATCTGCTTTTAACGCCAGTAGCGGATGATGCCAAACATTGGCATCATACTGTACACCTTGATGCGATTGAGCATAAAACACTTCTAAATCATCAGCTGATTTAGGCGCATCACCAGCTTTTGCCACAACCACTATATAGTCTGTGCCATTCATAGAAAAGAACGCTTGCGTGCCAAACGGATGGTATTCCATTACCGATAAGGTGATAGGGCAGTCCCGTCTTTTGGTACGAAAAATACTAAGCCCAACTTCTCCGCCATCATGTGTGACTTTTGAGATGGCATGATGGCGACAGGCAAAGCCGCGATTGATATCCCAGCTGTTTTCAGGGCACTTTTCTTGCTCGTCATAAGGCTCAATCACTGAGCCATAAGGAGCAAATGCGGCTTTTGTTAGAGGTTTAGCGATGATGGTGGTTTTCATAAGATCACCTTTGTGTTAATTAGTAATATCATTTATTTTAGTCACTGATTATGTAATAGATCCAGTTAAGCTCAGAAAATACCGGACATAAAACGTCGTTTTTGAGCAATTGAATCCCTTAGCTATCAAATCTTCAGCGTATCATACGTTGGCTTGCATGGTTTCTACGGTCCCCATGCTTATTGATGTAATGATACGCTTTAAGTTTGTTGTGACAGTTACATCCAGTTGACGGTATTATCGGCCGTTGCTGGATGATTTTCATACCAGTGCTTAGCGATTTCATCGCGGCGGCAGACCCAAACGTCGGGCTTACTGGTGATATATTTTAGAAACTGTTTGAGCGCGGTGATACGACCAGCACGGCCAATGATGCGGCAATGCAAACCAATGGTTAGCATCTTTGGTGTATGCGAGCCTTCTTCGTATAAAGTATCAAAGCTGTCCTTCAAATACTGATAAAAAGGTTCAGCGTTGGTAAAGCCAGGGCTTGAAGAAAAGCGCATGTCATTGGTTTCAAGCGTGTAAGGAATGACCAGATGCGGTTTACGGGCAATTTTACTGCCTTCTTCTACTTTGACATTGAGCCAGTAAGGAAGCTCATCGGCGTAAGAGTCAGAGTCATAAATGTAGCCACCTTGTTCGGCAACCAGTTCGCGAGTATTTGGGCTATCGCGACCCGTGTACCAACCAAGAGGCTGATTACCGACCATCCGCTCAAATATTTCAGTGGCGCGGCGCACATGCTCACGCTCAGTCTCGCGGTACATATATTGATAGGTGATCCAGCGCAGTCCGTGGCTGGCAATCTCATGACCGTCCTCGAGTACACGCTCGATGATATGCGGTGTTTTTTCGGCAGCGGCTGCACAAGTAAAGGTCGTAATGGGCAAGCCATACTCTTTAAAAGTATCTAGTACGCGCCACACGCCAACACGGCTACCATATTCAAAAGCGGATTCAATCGACTGATGGCGGTTGTTAAATTCTGGCGTACCCAATACATCTGATAAAAAACGCTCTGATTGTCCATCGCCATGCAAGACACTGTTTTCAGCGCCTTCCTCGATATTTAGTACGAACTGTACAGCAATCTTGGCCCCGCCCGGCCAATTGGCTTTGGGTGGATTGTCGCCATAGCCTTTTAGATCACGCTGATAAGCGGCTTGATCAAAGTCGCTGGTTATCTTTTTTTTCATGGTGTTTTATCCTTTATAAAAACAGAGTAATAGGTCTGTTGGACATGTAATAATCATTGTTTATGCTGCTCTTTTGCGTCATTTCTCTCATGTCACCGTTTTATTTTACTATGGTGTCAGGATCTACTGCATAAGGGCGCATCAATACCCAATATACAATGCCGCCTAGTGCCGCGCCTAATAAGAAACCGTAACCTTCAAGCTTAGCCAGTGCAGGTATCAATACTGTGGCGATAGAGAATAAAGCGCCGATGGCAAAGGCGATAAGCGCACGGATGTTCCATCCTTTATAGTAGTAATAAGCGCCCGTTGGTTGCGCGGAAAATAAATCATTCATATCGATATGTTGACGTTTAATCAGGTAATAGTCGATGACTAAAATACCGAAGAATGGAGCGATGACCGCACCAATAGCATTTACAAAGCCGACAATACCGATTTTACTGATGAATGATAACCATAATGCACCAACAAAGAAGGCGATAACAGCCGTGATTAAGCCGCCCATGCGAAAGTTAATATGCTTAGGAAATAAATTGGCCAAATCGTAAGCAGGGGGAATAAAGTTTGCAACCATATTGATACCGACGGTTGCTGCAAAAAAGGTCAACGCTGCCACAATGGTCAAGGGTAGAGAGTCCACACGATCAACAATGTCCGATGGATTAGTCAATGCTTCGCCAAATATTACTAAGGTGCCAGCGGTGATGACCAAAGCGATGAACGAGAAAAACACCATGTTGATAGGTAGACCAAGTAAGTTACCCAAGCGCATATCGCGCTCACTACGCAAAAAGCGTGAGAAGTCACCGAAGTTGATGACGACTGCGGCAAAATAAGCCACCATCGTACCGACAATGGCAGTAAATGCCTGTATGGAATTCCCACTATAATCACTACCACTAGCGAAAATAGAGTTAATCGCCGGTAGTAACTCAGAGCCTGATTGATACCAGATGACGCCCATAAGAATGACCATCACGACATAGACCAAAGGTCCTGCCCAATTCAAAAAATGCTTGATGGGCTCGATACCTGCCCAAAACAGCAAAATCTGGAATACCCAAACGATGACAAAGGCCATCCAAGCGGTACTGTTCAAGCCTAAAAATGTCGTATCTGAGCTGCCTATAATAATAGTCAATAAAATAGCAACTGCGGTAGAGGCAAAATAAGTCTGCACTCCGTACCAAAAGATACCAATAATAGCGCGTAGGATGGCTGGTAAATTGGCGCCATTGATACCCATACTGGCACGTATCAATACGGGGAAGGGGATGCCATATTTGACACTAGGTTTACCAGTTAGGTTCACCATTCCCATGACGATGAATCCTGAGCAGATAATCGCTGCCATGACCCACCAGCCATTTAGCCCGTAACTCAAAAATAAGGAGGCTGCTAAGGTATAGCCGAATAAGCTTTGAATATCATTGGACCAAACATTAAATATCGCAAACCAACCCCAATTACGCTGTTCAGGCTGTAATGGGGCAAGATCTTCATTATATAATCTTGAGCTTTTGCGTTCTGGATTAAAGGTATTGCAATCATAGAGCGCGCTATTAAATTGAGTATTGAGCTGACTTCCTTGCTCATTGGCAGTGGACATCCTTTTCTCCCTTTGGACTGGTATCAATTGACACCAAGATTGTTAACACTTAACAAGGTTTATTGTTAACACTTTAAGGATGTCTGTGTCATTGGTCAAGATAATTGTTTGATCAGCGTTTCCTTATCTGTATCTAAAATACTCATCTATAACCCTGAAGCATACGCGACCAGTTGTTGGCGCTCCTCATCTGTCAATTGAGTGATGTTACCTAGCGGCATATAGCCTGACTGTACTGCAGTTACGATTTTTGCTTTATGAATTTTCATGTCTTCAGGCGTCTGCAAAATAATACCTAAAGGCGGTGCAGCAAACCCTTGCTGAGTTGGCTGTTGCGCATGGCAAGTGCTACAACGAGCATGCACCACTTCCATCATAGCTTCATCGGCTGACGCTACGACAGGTACGGCTGCATCGGCAGTAGCAGTATCGTTAGCAGCCGTATCAGCATCGGCAGTAGTAGTTGGTGCTACCGCATTTGCCTCTTGAGTGACAGCAGCAGGCGGTGTGTCTGTTGGTGCGACTTCAGTAACAGCAGGCGTCTTTATTGGCGGTACTGGTAATGGCTCGATAGGTGCTGGACGCATCCAGATAATCAATAGCACGGTTGCGATCGCAGGAATCACTAAGAATTTTGGTCTATGGCGACCCAAGTGTTTTTCGTTAAAGTAATGACGAGCCGTTGCCGTGATGACACCGACGAATACCAATATCAACCAACCATGCGCATGTGAATACATCATTGGATAGTGATTACTGATCATGATAAAGATGAGCGGCAAGGTAAAGTAGTTATTCATCAATGAGCGGTTTCTGGCCATTAATGCTAAATCTGCTACTTCTGGACCAGGCTTGACACCGCGTCGTACACAGTCTACCAGTGCGCGCTGAGCTGGCATAATCCCAAAGAAGACGTTACCTGCCATGATAGTACCCAAAATGGCACCGACATGGATAAAAGAAGCACGATCACTAAACAGCTGGTATGAGCCCCAAGTGGCGATAATCATAAGTACAAAGATAGTGACACTAAAAGCAAGTTTATTCTTGCCGACATTGCTGCGCACAATGACTTCATAAATAAAGTAACTACCGAATAAGAATAGTAAACTGGTCGATATAGCACCAATGCTACTACCAAAATCAACTTTGCTCGGATCAATCAAATAAGCTGTGGCGTTGATGTAGTAGACAATAATGAGCATCGCCATACCAGTCAGCCATGTGGTATAAGCTTCCCACTTAAACCAATGCAGGGTTTTTGGCATCTCTTCAGGCTCGAGCTTGTATTTGGCAATTTCATAAAAACCACCACCATGTACTGCCCATAAATCACCTGAAATACCTTTTTTGGCTTTCCATTCTGGTGGCTTTTGTAGACTCATATCTAGCCATACAAAATAAAATGAGGCACCAATCCATGCCACCCCAGCGATCACATGAAACCAGCGGAAAAATAAGCTTAGCCAATCGAGAAGATATGCACCCATGTTGTCAATGTCCTTTTATATTATTATATCTTGGTAACTCGTAACGACTTTTGCTCACCTTCGTTATTATAAAAGATTGTGATACAACGTAGCGATACCAGCATTATTTATTGGGTTTTAAACGTCCAACTTCACTGTCAGATGTTTAAAGTTTCCAGCGCTCGTTGAGCCTTATGTTTATAAGGCTTTGAGCCATAAAGCGATAAAATTATGATCCGCGATAAGTGCCGTAGCCGTGCGCGCTAAGTAGTAGCGGCACATGGTAGTGACCGTTATCTTGTATCATAAAATCGATGACCACTTGCGGATAAAATACCGTAAGATTTTGTGCATCAAAATAAGACTGGGTATCAAAGGTCAACGTATAGCGACCGATGTCTAAATGATACTCGGCAATATCAATTTCTGGGTTGAATGACCAGCTGTCTGGCGTCACGCGACCATCGGCGTTGGTGACACCATGGGCCAGTAATGACGGCTCGCCACTGGCGCTCACGCGATGCAGTGTCACTGAGATATCAGCGGCAGGCTTGCCAAGATGGGTGTCCAAGATATGTGATGAAAGAGTACCTGACATAATAATTCCCTTTATAAATGAGAGAGACAAAGCAAGCGTTAAGTGTCGCCTAACAGCTTTTGTAAACGCAAACGCGTGATTTTATTTTGTTCGGCAGCAGCATTAAGCAATTCAGTCTCGCGATCATTGGGTAGACGTGCTTGTAGTAAGTCCAGCATTTGCTGCGCGCTCTTACCCGTAGCAAAGACGATAAAGATAAAACCAAACTTGTCTAAATAATCTTGATTGCCTTGGGCTAATGCTTCAAGCACAGTATCCTCAGCGTCATTGGCACCTGATTGCTCATGAGCCGCACTGTCTTGGGTGTTGCGATATTTCTCTTTTAATGAATCGACATTGCCAATCTGTGGATGACCATCAAAAGCTTCTAACAAGTTGGCCTCGTCAGTTTGGGCTTGTTGCCATGCCGCGTCGCTTGCGCTTAGTAAAGCCTCTGTATCTGCAAACGGACGCGCGTCTGCCAGGGCTTGTGCCCATTGACTACTGGTACAGCAGGTCAAAAACGCTGCTGTTGCTTCGGCTTGTGAGAGAGCATTTAGTTGCGCTAGTGATAAACTCACAGTGATATCCTTATCTGTTGATACAAAATTTTTGAGGGATACAAATGTATCATTTGAGAGAGATAAACTGATGAAGCAAAGACGTTATCGTCTGATTACATCAGTTTTTTGATTACATAACTCAGATGACAGCTCATGTAAAATGCGTATCGGTTGAGTCGTAATAGGTTTAATAGTATCCATTCTGCTTAAAGCTGACCAAATGGTCAACTACTTTATGCAAAATATTTTTATTTTTTTATTATTTGTTATAAAAGTTAACGTATTCGTTCACAGTTTATCTTAAAGTCACGCTAGAATATGGTTATTTACTGACATTACTGTCTAACGGCTTATCCTATGACTCAAAGCGCTAAAACAAATACCCCTCCTGCCTCTGAGGGGGTGGTTCATCGCAATCAGCAAGATATTCGTGCTCAAAACCAAGCGGTGATTTTAACTGCCGCCGAAGAAGAGTTTGTATTAAAAAGCTATCGCGGTGCTACCATGCAAGGTATTGCCGATCGAGCAGGGCTACCAAAGGCCAATGTACATTACTATTTTAAGAGTAAGACCAACCTGTACAAAGTGGTCTTGCGTGCCATCATTCAAGAGTGGAATGATGGCTTGGTGACGATGACAGTAGATAGTGATCCCAAAACCGTTATCGAAAAGTTTGTCCGTACAAAATTACATCAGGCCTTTGCAAACCCAAATCGCCATAAGCTATTTGCGTTAGAGGTCATCGGCGGTGCCCCGCATTTACATGATTTTATGTCGTCTGCGATGAAAGATTGGGCGCTGGACAAAACACAAGTCATGAAGACATGGCATGAGCAGGGTAAGATCGCCATTGCTGACCCTTTGCAGCTATTGATTTTGATTTGGGCGACCACGCAGCGCTATGCAGAGTTTGAAACAGAAATCATCGGCTTAATGCAAAAGAGCGCGTACGATGAGACGGACGAGGCACGCGCTGCTGATTTCTTGATACCTTTTATACTGCGGGGCTGTGGGCTTGAGTAGTTATAACGTCCAACATCAGCGATAACTTAAGCGCTCAATAGAGTTAATACTAAAGAAAGTGGATACACAGTCCTAAACCCTATGCTGCGGGATTGGCACAAATTTTCTTGCTTGCTGTGCGTATGTCGACAGAGGCTACGTAAAATTTATTCCATTCCCGCTGTCTCTTTTTTATATTAACCTGCCTATATATAAAGGATTGCCTTAACGATAGCGCTTGCCAAGCAGCGTTTTATCATCAAGGTAATCCTTTTCTTTTGTTACTCAGCAAAGTCTTTTACATTGTCTTAGAAAATCATCTAGCCCTTCACTTTTAAGCGGCTTCACGAGCAGGCTTTGTCTCATCCTCAGCGTGCTGATCAACCGTATCAAACTCAGTGCCAAAGCTTTTTGGTAAAATCATATCAAGCGTAATCGCGATAATCCCCGATACGGTCACTGCTGAACCAAAGATATTACGGAACATCTGCGGCATTTGAGCAAATACATCAGGCACAAAGGCAACACCCATCGCCAAACCTAAAGAGGTTGCAATAATCAAGATATTACGATGGGTAAAGTCTACGGTCGAGAGTATGCGAATACCAGCAGTCGCTACGGTTGCAAACATCAGCAGGGTGACGCCGCCAACCACCGGTTTTGGCAGCTGAGTAAAGATAGCGCCTAGGATAGGGAATAGACCCATAAAGAATAAGATACCACCGACATAAAAACCAACATAGCGACTAGCGATACCCGTCATCTGAATAACGCCGTTATTTTGACTAAAGGTTGTGACTGGGAAGCTGTTAAAGATGCCCGCAATGGCAGAGTTGACACCATCGGCTAATACCCCAC
The DNA here is from genome assembly GCF_041554015.1 of Psychrobacter sp. GTDB lineage: Bacteria > Pseudomonadota > Gammaproteobacteria > Pseudomonadales > Moraxellaceae > Psychrobacter. Next base: position 85,327 of record NZ_JBFFMS010000001.1, read on the forward strand.
CTTTAATACGCTTCTCATAGAGCGGACCTTTGATAGGCTCGCCTGAGATCATCGAGGTCGCGGTCAAATCACCGGCAGTCTCAATACTGGTAATGATATACATAAAGGCAATCGGTATAAATGCTTGCCAATCAAAACTAAAACCAAACTTAAAAGGAACGGGTACAGTCAGTAGCGGAGCTTGCGAGACCAATGAGAAGTCGATACGACCCATAAGTGCCGCTACCAGCAAGCCTAACATCAGACCAATAAAAATAGCGCTTGAGCGAATGACTTTATTGGGTACGATACTAATAAGCACGACACTGATTAACACCCCGCCACCCAGTAGCAAATTCTCTATGCTACCAAAATTCTCTGCACCAACACCGCCCGCTAGATCAGTTAGACCAACTTTGGTTAGCGACAAACCGATAGTAACAATGACACAGCCGGTAACGATAGGGCTCATCAAAGATTTGAGCTTGGTGATAAACTGACTTAAGAATATCTCGACAAAGGCGGCCAAGAATGTCACGCCAAAGATAACAGAGAGTATCTCCTCAGGACTACCACCTCGGTTTTTTACCACAAAGCCTGCGGCTAATACTGCTGCTAAGAAACCAAAGCTGGTGCCTTGCAACGCCATCAGCCCTGAACCGACAGGACCGAATTTACGATTTTGAATAAAGGTTGAAACCCCAGATACCATGAGCGCCATGCTGATCAGGTAGGGAATGTGCTCACCCAGACCTAAAACGCCGCCAATAATCAATGAGGGGGTAATAATACCAACGAAAGCGGCGAGTACATGCTGTACCGCACCTAAAAATGCTTTTGCAGGAGCAGGACGGTCATGCAGTCCATACAATAAATCGGGGTTCCCTTGAGTATGCTCACTCATTTTGGCTTTCTCCTAAAGTGACTTTTAGTCCAAGCTCTATGAGAATATGTAAAAGCAGCGTTATATTGATAAATAGGCACTATATAACAGTCTCTATAAACCCTTATCTCAGCTAGCTGTTTACACCATATCTAACATAGAGGCGCACAATCCTTATGCAAATACATGCAAGCAAATAACAGGACTTTCTTACTTTGACTAACAGGCGTAATGACAAACCTGACTAAATAGTCAACTATCTTAGGGTATATGTAATTGGCAGTATATTGCAATCCTTTTTTTGCCATTACGCGTTTATAAATAATCCTTCAGTCACTAATAACTACCTGCGCATATGACTCGTTATTGTCTAGACACCAATGTATTAAAGGGATTTGTCAGATGTACAGAGACTAATGCCAGCATACAAAGCTACTAACAAAGCCATTAAAAGAAAGTTTCTCAGATTAATTATTGCCAAATTGTTAATACTTCGTTATTATGCCTGTCAATATTTAAACGCTAATCATTATCATTATTATTAATAATGCCATTATTATATAAAGTCTAGTAGCGATTGAGATATTAGGCTTTATAGATAGTGATTTTGGACAAAGATTATTGGTTGTTGCTTCCTTAAACGAGTATTAAAATTTTTATAGTAGATAAAGTGAGTGTGTTATGCGCGAAGTAAAATCATCAAAGCTCTCAAGTCAATTAACCCTGTTGTCTATAGGTGTCGCAGCGGTATTAGGCGCACAGGCTGCACAAGCTGCTACCTCAGCAAATATGCCAAGCACCACCTTACAGACCATCACAGTGACCGCCAATAGCTCGGTACGTGACAAAGCACAAGAAGGTTCTGTCTATACAGAAGACTATACGCCAGCTGCTCAGGCAAGTCATTTGAGTGACTTTTTGGAAGTGGTACCAGGGGTGACAGTGGGTGGTACGTCAACAGTAAATCAGCGTATCCGTGTGCGCGGGCTTGACGATACCAATCTCAAAGTAACGATTGATGGCGCCCGCCAAGAAGGTACGCTGTTTTATCATATGGGTGATGTGACTCTCGACCCTGATTTGTTAAAGCAGTCTGAAGTGGCGGTAGGTAACAATTCAGTGACGCTAGGGAACGATGCTTTGGGCGGCGCAGTTGCTTTTAAAACGGTCGATGCAGCGGACTTGCTAAAATCGGGTCAAAAAATCGGCGCTAAACTGCATACAGGATACGCTAGTAATAATGATGAGCTACTGACATCAGCAACAGTGTTTGCTGCACCAACTGACAATATTGATCTGCTTGCTTATTATGGCAAACGCGATACCAGCTCAGGTGAAGATGGCGAAGGTCGTGAGCTGTTTGAAGACAGTGAAAGTGAGAGTATTCTATTAAAGGCCGGCGCTTATGTTGCCGATGATCATCATTTCGGTGCCAGCTTTAGCCGTACTGAAAAAGAGGGTATTTTCCCATTCCGTCCTGATTTCCCTAGTCGTAATGACGCCCCAATACCACAGCAGGTAAAGCGTGATACGCTCGGGTTGGATTATACTTACAATCCAGCAAGCAAGTTGATTGATGTCGATACCAATATTTATCAAACCAAAACCCGTATTTTGCGCGATTCTGAGTATCTGACAAAACCAGGTTTTGATTTCAATGCTCAGGTGAAAACAACCGGTGCAAAAATACAAAATACCAGCACTATCGACACCACTGTAGGTAGCCACAAACTGATCGCTGGTATTGAGCATTATAAAAAAGAATCTGAGATGGAGCGCGACTTTGTCAAAAAGGGGTCGGATGAAGCCAAAAACACCTCTGTATATTTAGAAGATCAGTGGACAAATGGCAAGCTAACCTTGACGCCTGGCGTGCGTTATGACCGTTATGAGTCGCCAGAGTTTGTAGCTGGTGGCAAAACTTATGACAACGTCGTTGGTGCGCTTGCCGCAAGCTATGAGATTGCCCCGTTAACGCAAGTGTTTGCCAGTTATACCCAGCTGTTTAATGGCCCTGATTTAAGCCAAGCAATTTTTAATTCAGGCGGTGACAACACCTACGTCAATAATGACTTAAAAGCAGAAGAAGGCTCTAATGCCGAGATTGGTATCGTCAAAACCTTGCGCGACCTAACGGTAGCGGGCGATGCACTGCAACTGAGCGGTAAATACTTTGAAACTGATATTGAAAATTTTATCCAGTTTGTGCGTGCAGGTAAAGACAGAGTTGGCTTAGACTGTGCTACTGGACAATCTGGTGGTGCTTGTCAGGGCGCTGTGAATAGTAATGAAGATTTTAAAATTAAAGGTGTTGAGCTCGCTGCTGACTATAAGATGGACAACTTTAGTATGGGTCTAAGCTATGCCCGCGCCCGTAGCAAAGGTGAGAAAACAGGTGATAGCATTCCATCAGTGACTGGCAGTGGGTCAAACTCGGGCGATCGTTACATGGTGAACTTGAACTATGAACCAAATGATGTCGTTGGATTAGGCTGGCGCAGTACTTATATGGCATCAATCACGGACAACAAACAAAACACCAAGCCAAATTATGATGTGCATGATGTGTATATGAACTATTCACCGAGTCAATTTGACAATATAAAAGCCACAGTTGGGGTATATAACATTTTTGATGAGGCTTATGCTAGCCACTCATCTCGCTTAAATACCGCTGATGCTGCTACAACTGACTTTGAACCCGGTCGTAATATCAAAGCCTCATTGACGTATCAGTTCTAAGTCGCTCATGATCGACGAATAATGAATGGATGAATACAGCCAGCTTTCTATAAAGGAGAGCTGGCTTTTTATTGCTCATCTCTTACAAGTTATTATCAATCGAGCCTTGCTGATATTGCTACCCTTTATCTACTTTTATAAAGACTAATAACCCATGACTGCATTTAACCCGCGCCATGCTTGCCTATGGATTCACCGTTATACCGGACTTGCGATGGCAGGTTTTTTAGTTGTTGCCGGAATTACCGGTACGCTGCTGGCATTTCATCATGAGCTTGATGAGGTGTTTAATCACAAGCTGGCTTATATAGACAACCAAGACACATCGCAACTGCCAGTTGCTGTTCTTCATGATGCTGTCATTAGCGCTTATCCAGAGCACAATTTTTCGAGTATGCCAATCTCCGTTGCGCCCAATCGATCGGCAGTATTTACAGTTGATAAAGTGCGAGACAAAAAAGCGAACAAGCAGCCAGCATCTGCTTTTCAAGAAGTCTATGTTAATCCCTATAACGGTCATATCATTGGCACGCGTGATAAAAACGCATGGGCATGGCGCAATACCATATGGAAGGTGTTCTGGTTGCATCGTGAGCTGTTACTTGGGGATATTGGTAAGCTGATACTGGGTATTATTGCTTTGGTTTGGACGCTTAATTGTTTTATTGGCTTTTATTTAACCTTGCCAAGAGCGGTCAAACAGCATCGCCTGCCGCGCCAAGAATCCGCCAAAAAACGCGCGTCTCTACTAAAACGCTGGCTACCGGCGTGGACAATCCGCCGTAAAACCAATACCTTTAAGCTCAATTATGATGTGCATCATGCGTTTGGCTTATGGTTGTGGCTGATACTGTTGGTGATCGCATGGTCGAGTGTCGGTTTTAATTTACAGCAAGTTTATAATCCAATCATGCAAACGCTGGTGGGACTTGAGGGGAAAGAGGATAAGTCTAATAAGAGTGGCAAATCAAGTGCACAGTCTGTGCCAGAGGCTAAGCGCTTTAATAAGGCTGTCTTAATGATTAATAAAGACAATAGTATCGAGTATTTAAGTCAGCAAGCAAATATTGCCGCTCAAAAAAACGGCTTAAACGTAGAGCAATTATTGGGTATTCGCTGGGCTGAGGAAGATAAGCAGTGGCAGATGCGTTTTAAAACCAATGAGGATATTGGTAAAAAAGGCGGTGCATCCTCAATTACCGTCAATGCAAGCGATGGTAGCGTTGAGAAAGTGAATTTTGCTTATCAAAACGCTTCATTTGGCAGTAAGGTTGACCAGTGGTTATCTACCTTACATATGGGGCATATCAGTCATGGGATAGGTCATCTGGCGTATCAGATATTTTTGGCTTTGATTGGCTTAGCCGTTGCTGTCTTGTCTGGGACGGGCGTGTATTTGTGGTACAAGGGTCGGCAGCAACGCTTAAAGTCTTTGCAAAAACTGCAATAACAGCACTTAGTAAAGTTAAACCGTATCGACAATCACCGGACGACCTTGATGATTAAGTACGGTCACATCAACGTTGTAGAGCTCTTTCATGGTCTCTTGGGTAATCACATCGACCGGTTGCCCAATAGCTTGTACTTGACCGTCTTTCATGGTCACCACGGTATCAGCAAATTGCGCCGCTTGATTGATATCGTGAAGGACAATCACTACGGTTTTTTGCTGAGTGTGACTTAATTCGCGAAGCTCTCGCATCAAGCGCCCTGAGTGATACATATCGAGATTGTTTAGCGGCTCATCGAGCAATAAATACGGCGTATCTTGGCAGACAATCATCGCAATCAGCACCCGTTGGCGCTGTCCACCTGATAAAGCAGATAAAAAACGCTCCGCTAATGGCTCAAGCTCAAAGCGCTCGATGATCTCTTTGACCTTTTGCTGATCTGTCGCCGTAGGTCGTCCTTGATGATACGGGTAGCGCCCAAACATCAATAGTTCACGTACCCGCAGCCGACCTTGCACATGATTGTCTTGACTGAGCATGGCCACCGTTGTCGCAAGCATACGCGCGTCACAGCTAACTATGTCTCGTACCTCATGATCGACCGCAAAGCTAATCTGCCCGCTCTGCAAGGATTGCAAGCGTGCCATCAGCGAAAATAAGGTCGATTTCCCCGCGCCGTTAGGACCAATTAAGGCAATGACTTGGGACGGTGGCAGCGATAAAGTGATATCGTGCAAAATCTGCTGCTTACCGATATGATGCGATACGCCCGTTATTTTTATCATAAGTGTTCTTACTTTATTGTTTTGACTTTAACTTAAATATTGTTGAGCTAAGGTTTAATAAATATTTAGAGTTTTTAGCTCGCGCGGCGTTGGCTCATTATTATCAGTGCCAAAAACACCAAGCCGCCTGCCAGCTCAATCACGACGGACAGAACACCTGCCATACCGAGCACTTGCTCAAATATGGTCTGCCCAAGTACCAAGCAAATCATCGCGACTACACTCACTAAAATAAGCCGCTCACTGTGATACATATGACGCGCCATCCGATTGGTCAAGGCGCAGACCAGTAAGCCAAAAAAGGTCACTGGACCAACCAGTGCGGTAGCCGTAGCGACCAATACGGCAATGACAGTTAACAGCCCAAATGCCAAGCGCTGATAATGAATACCGAGGTTGATCGCCTGCGCTTTGCCGAGCATCAGTACATCACACTGAAAACGCCAGCGCCAAATAACGAGTGCACTTACGACACAAATCAACAAGCTAATAGCTAAAAGCTGTGGATTGACGGTATTAAACTGCGCGTAACTGGCCGATTGCACCACCACAAAGTCATCGGGATTAATCAGCCGCGCAATCAGTGCTGATAAGCTGCGGAATAACACACCAAAAATCACGCCCACTAATATCAGCCGCGTTAAATCCTGACTGCTTTTGGAAAATAATACTTTAAATAGCAGTAACGACGCACCAAACATCAAGACGATTTCAAGTGAGAATTTGACCATCGGATTAAGGCTGGTAAAGCTGATCGCCCCCAAAAAGAACACCAATATGCTTTGTAATAATACATACAGCGAGTCAAATCCTAATAAAGAGGGCGTGAGAATAGGATTGTGGGTTAAGGTTTGAAAGAGCAGGGTAGAGACGCCAATCGCGTAGCCTACTACCATTAGCGCCAGTAATTTCTTAGCACGCAGTGGTAAGGCAAAATCCCAATGGCCATTTACATTGACCGTTAAAAATAAAATAGCGGAGATGAATAAGATAAGAGCAGCAACAGATTTAGGATGTTGACTGATAGCTAACCATAGCCTTGTCCAGAATTTTGTCACTGGGTTCAGGTTGGCGACACTGCTATTAGTAGTATTAGCAGTGTCATCGATAGTAGTATCAGTCGTTTGACCAGAGGAAGCAGAAGGTAAAAACATACGCTAATCTTATAAAAGAGAATGGCAAATAAAATACTAATGTAGCGACACTAGCCCTCGGCAGGCGCACGTAATAATAGCCACAAAAACACCACCGTACCGACCACACCAAAGACAGTTGCTACCGGAATCTCAAACGGATAACGGATAGAGCGCCCGATAATATCGCAGAGCAAAACCGCTGATGCGCCCAATAACGCCACCGCTGGCAAGCTGCGTCTGAGCTTATCGCCCATAATGCGACTGACGATATTGGGTACGATTAGACCAATAAAGGGAATCATCCCAACTGTGACCATCACCACGGCACTCATCATAGCAACCATACCAACGCCGATCCCCGTCACATGCCGCTTACTGATACCCAAATTTAAAGCAATATTATCGCCCAAACCGATAATGGTCAGCTTATCGGCAATGATGTAAGCGATAATGCAAAGCACGCCTGTGAACCATAGCAGCTCATACCGTCCTGCCAACACGCTTGAGAAGTCGCCAAATTGCCAAACACTTAGCATCTGTAGCGTCTCTGTTTGATAAGCAATAAAGGTGGTAATGGCATCAATAATCCCGCCAAATACAATACCAATCAGCGGAATCATCAAAAAATCTGTCGGCGGAATACGATGAATCAGCAGCATAAATAGCATCATGCCAAATACCGCAGCGAGTGTTGCTACGCCCATTTTGACAATCAAGGCGCTGGCAGGAAAAAACAGGCTCACTATCAATAAGCCAAGGGCAGCGCTTTGGGTAGCGCCCACCATCGATGGCTCAACGAAGCGGTTTTTGAGCACCACTTGGATAATCATCCCAGCCACCGCCATGGCAATACCAGTCAAAATAATGGCAATGGTACGAGGTAAGCGACTTATCAGCATCAACGAGCTGTCTGAGTTGGCACTATGAGTCATCAGACTTTGCCATATACCCGACCATGAAAAGTCCGCCACGCCAATCGATAAGCTCAATAATACCAATAGCCCCATAATAATGAGGCTAGCAGTATTTATCAGCCACGGTGCGATGGCAGCACGGCGATGATAAGGAGGAGTGCTATTGCTGGTGCTTTGCCAACTTGATACAGCGTCGCCAGTTTTAGCGCTGGCATGAGCACGAGGTGAAAATAACGACATAACGGCTACTGACTTAAAAACAGGGAGCGGCAGCTGACCTTGATAGTCGCTGCCCAAAAAGTAATAGCGTTTATTGAGTGCTAGCAAAGGCGTTTTTAATGGTGGTCAAATCTTGTATCCACTGATAATAACCCCCAAAGGCAAGATAAGAGTCTGGGCTAAGATAGACCACCTGAGATTTCTTCCAAGCGTTGGTTTGCGCGACCAATGGATTGTCCAGCACCGCTTTGGCACCAGCTGTATCTTCACCAATCGCTGCACTACGATCGATGACGAATAGCCAATCTGGATTGGTTTTTTGCAAATATTCAAAGGATACCGGCTGACCGTGGCGCGCGTCTTCAATCTGACCATCAGCCATCGGGATATCTAAAACGGTATGAATAAACCCATAGCGCGACTTATCACCATAAGCAGACAGCTTATTACCATTGACCATGATAACTAAGCCTTTGCCCTTATTTTTCGTGAGGTTTTTAGTGTCGTCAATAAGCGTATCGATATTCCCTTGCAGTTTCGCGGCTTGCGCACTTTTACCAAATAACGCCCCCAAATCATGCAAGCGATGCTTGCTTGAGGTATAAATATTGGCAGTATCGATACTCATATCAAGCGTTGGCGCAATACTTGATAGCGCATCGTATTTTTCTGCCATACGCGAGCCGACCAAGATAGCTTGTGGCTGCATCGCATTTAGCGCCTCAAGGTCTGGCTCAAACACAGTACCTACGGCTTTTGGCTCAGGCTGGGTCTTTGCTTGCAGGTTATCTAATTTTAGGCCGCTTGGCATGCCATCGACAGCGATATCAAGTGCTGCTAAATCTTGCAGTAAAGTCATGTCATAGACCACCAGCGGTGATGGATTCATGGCCAAATCGACATTGCCTTTTACCGTATCGACAGCGACAGTCGCCACAGAAACAGCATCATTATTGGCGACATTTGAGGCATTATCAGCCGTTTGGTTTGCAGTTTTGGCATCCGCTGGCTCAGAATCATGAGATTCAGGTGAGCTACAGCCTGCCAAACTGACAGTCGCAGCGAGTGCGGTGATCACGGCGGTCAATAAAGGACGTTTAAAAACAGCAGTAGCGCTGTGGCTAGAAAATAAGGTAGTAGACATAGGTAACTCGGTATATGACGGGTTTTGGCAGCTTTATGCAATATGCTAGATAAAGGGTTTCATTTAATATTAGATCAAATGAGTCGCTGCTTTATTATAAATGGAACAAATAAGTCAGCCGCCATCATAAAGTAATTGAGACTTATTATCAATAATGAATGATAATGATTTTTATTAAAATATAGTGAAACCATAATAAGGGCATCATAAATGCGTGTACCGAACAAATCTGGCTTAAAAGATTTGCAAAGACTACAGAAATAGTAGAAATTTAATATTGATAATAGTTATCGTTTGCATTATTATCACCCTCATTCTATAACGGTTAGATGCTAGAGTATGATGAGTTCGACAGATTTAGACGCGCCGCCACTTAAGTCAATACTGATAGCTGTCCTAGTCGTGCTAGGGCTGCATGTGTTTACAGCCGTGGCATTGGTGGCGATGAAACCGTCTATACCCAAAACCCCATTACCTAAGCCAATACCGCCTATAGAAATAGAGCTGGTGTCATTACCTGCTGCGCTGCCAAAACAGACAATTGAAGCTGCTAAATCGGTTGAAAAAAACACCCCCAAGGTTGAAGTAGAGAAGACACCGTCGCTACCAAAACCTCAGCCTACCGCAGCTACTAAACCAAAACCAGTCACTGAGACACCAAAAAAACCAGTGCTGCCAAAACAGAAGTCTGAGGTTATAGCGCCAGCTAAGGTAGAAAAACCTGCGCCAGTCGACAAAGAGCACACTGAGTACAAAGAGCACATTGTTCAAGAGTTACCAATAAAGAAACCTATGCAGCAAAACAAGTCTGAACCCAATATTGATAAAGCGATCAACAATCAGCAGGCTAAAGACCAACAGGATGAGCAGCGAAGACTCGTAGCAGCGCAAGCAGAAAAGGCTGCGCAAGAAGCTGCACAGCAAGCTCGAGCACAGCAAGAAGACATTCAAAAAGCCAGTGCCAAAGCGGCGCGTGATGCACAAGCACAGGCAGATGCCAAAGCTGAAAAGGAAGCGGCCCAAAAGGCAGAAGCAGCTGCCCGAGCAAAAGAAGCAGCTGCCAGTAATGAGCCTGTCAACTTTACTGCTAGCAGTGCAAACTGGTCTTCTGCTCCTAATCTTAGCTTTCCTGAGCGCGCCGCTCGCCGTGCCCGTTCAGGCGATACCTTCAATGTAGTGTTGGTATTGAGAGTCAATAAACAGGGCGGCATTGATGATGTGCGCATCGCTCAATCGTCAGGGAATGCCGCATTGGACAAAGAAGCAGCACGGCAAGTGCGTTCTGGTAAATTTAAACCCTTTATGAAAAACGGCGTCCCAGTGGTTGGTAATGTCACCCTACCTGTGACTTACAGCGTGCCATAAAAAGACATAACCTCATATAAGGCATCAATCTTTATACTGTTATCAACACACATATTAGCAATAACAATACGCTTATCCCTCATCAATTGGCAAGTCTTGCAATAATACAAGGAGTCTGACATGGACTTTACAACTTACTGGCAATATAGCGACATGGTAACCAGAACCTTGTTCTTTTTATTGCTCGCCTTATCTATCCTCTCTTGGGTCACGGGTATCATTCGTGTGCTACAAAGCCGAAAATTGGTCACTACGGTTGCCGATGGTTTGAGCCAACAAGTGCAGGCAAAACGCTCGGAATTGAGCATGGTTGATACGGCAACACGGCGCTTGATTACAGAGCAGACGTTACTAAAGCATATTGGTCGTTACCGTTTTGCGAGCGAGCGTGGTTTGTCAATCCTTGGTACAACGGCAGCCATTGCGCCATTTATCGGATTGTTTGGGACGGTTTGGGGTATTTTTCATGCCCTGCATAATATTGGTATGAGCGGACAAGCGGGGCTTGGGCAGGTAGCGGGGCCGGTAGGTGAGGCACTAATCATGACAGGCTTGGGTATCGCTGTGGCGATTCCAGCGGTGGTCTTCTATAACCTCGCCGTACGTATCAATCGTAGCATCATGTATTATGCCAATGACCGCGCCCATGATTTACTGGCACAGTCCACTAATGTCGCAGATACTCAGCACTTATCAGCTCAGCAATCGACAGCAGGCAGCAATTCTAGTGCTACGACAATACAACCTGCCACAGGTATGCGTACAGAGACACAAGGCTTAGAGTCATCTGAGCATTATCATAAGTCAGCATCATCGCAGCTGTCATAATTATTTAATAATAAAACGCTACGCTAAAACCAGTTAAAAGTAACAGGCGACAAAGACTTTAATTAACGGTATTGAGAATATTATGGCATTTCAATTGGGTGATGATAATAGTCAAAGTATGAATGAGATGAACCTCATTCCGCTGATCGATATTATGCTGGTATTGATGATTATCTTTTTATTGACGGCGACGGTACTAAACCCAACGGTGCCATTAGATTTACCAAAAACCAGTGCCGCATTGAATGACATGCCGCCTGAGGTGATCCAAATCAGCATTGATAAAGATGCAGGGATATTTTGGGACAGTGATCCTATTAGTCTGGAGGCGTTAGAGGTGCGTCTGCAGGAGCAAAGCGCTTCAGGCAAAGACCCTTCTGTACAGCTGCGGGCTGATAAAGACAGTAAATATGATACGGTCGCCCAAGTATTGGCGGCGGCCAGTCAAGCAGGACTTAGCAAGATAGCTTTTGTTAATGAATGAGTATTAAAACCATAAACCTACTAAAAATATCAGTAGGCTTATGAGTAGAAAAATCAGCAGAATAATAACAAGAATCATTAAAATAATAAACTTTCTCTCCGGCCTCACAAGGTATCCTTGTGAGGTTTCCTTTATTATATTGGCTTGTTTTAAAATAAAAACATACCGATGTAGCTAGGATTTTATATCAAGTATTTACCAACCATAACCAAACGGGCGATAGCCATAACTGAAGGGTCTAGGGCCATAACCAAAGGGATAGGGCGAACGCAAGTAATCAAGATCACGCTGACGGATATAATAGTAGCGTCCTTGGGCGTAAGCTTCCTCTAACTTTTCAATCCCTTCAAGCGGACAGACAGGCTGCCAATCATAGCCTTCACGGCCCCGCTTATAAGCATTTAACTCAGTACAGTAGTTTTTTAGCCCTAGCTGGCGACCTTGTTCCCATTGAATCCGGTTTGGCATGGGAGCGCCAGCCTTTGCACAGCTATTGGCATAATGCCCAAAGTAGTCACCTGAGCGACCATTGATGCCATCAGCATAGCCAACTTCTTGCCAGTTACTACTTTGGCATTGCTGCGGCGTCAGGTTTTTTTGAGTGGTTGCACAGCCTGACAAGGCAAATAAGGCAATACCTGTTAGCGTGAGTGCAACACGTGATTTACTCATCAGTGAAGTAGCTGATTTTTGAGTCACATCAGCACTCGATGAGTTTCGCTTGATAAGATTATTCATAATAAACCTGCGCGCGTTTAAAATTATGGTTTATCATAGCACCTTTTTACAGGCGCGACTTTTTGTATCTTGTTATTGGATAAGGTGTTTTTTAGGCTAAGTATTTGATATAGCATTACAAATATCAGCTGCTTTAGAGGTGAGCTTTGCTTCACCTTTGATACTAGAAAATCTACTGAAGGGTAATTTATTAGCGTGGCTCTCTATCATTGTTGATTATTGAGGGCTTATACTGATAAATACAGCCAATCAGATATAACAATAAGCGCTGTTATGAGCGAATTTACTAGCTAAAAGGTCAGATTGTCATGGGTATGTGGATTGCTATTGTCATTGTACTATTTGTATTAGGGAGTATGATGGCGCTCAAACCAAGTGCTATTGATCAGCGTTTAGATAAGCTGCGTATGTCCGCGCGCCGCTTGCAGCTCAATCCAAAGCTGGTGACGTGTCCTGATTGGATTAAGGGTAAGGATAACGAGTATGGCCGTGGCATGATAGGTCAGTACTGCTTAATACTAGACGATATCAATCTGCCGTTTACCCGCTATCAAGTGATTGAGGGACAGTGGCGACCTGATAGCAGTTTTGTCGATACTGCTACAGAGGATAATAAGCTTATCGTGCCAACGGCTATACGCGGCAATCAAGCTTCGGCTGCTACGAGTGTTAAAAAGATCAATGACAGTTTGGATAAGGTAGTACTTGATTTGCCAGTCAGTATTGAACCCCATGTAAAAGGGTTATTGACCAAAGCCAATAGCATTGTGATTTATTGGGAGGATATCGCTTATGTACGCCCTGCGACCAATCCCACTTATCAGCAAAAGCTGATTGAGAGCGACTTATTAACGCTCAAAGAAAAGCTTGAAGCATGGGCGCTACAGGTGCAAAAAGGCTGATAAAAACCGCGATAAGGTAGCAAATTGTTTTTTCGTCTCCATAAACGGACGATATGCAAGTACTTTTGGCAGACGCTCAGTCATTTTCAGTTGACATTTTAAGCCTTAGCAGTGTAACGTCTTTATAACTAAAACCTTTCGTTATGGTTATTGTTTGTTTTATAACCGATTTTACTAGCAGCCATTATTACAATAATTTGCCACGGCCTGATAGCCAAACCTATAAATGGCATGCTGCTAGACAACTTTTATTTTAATTTACTTATTATGGTGTCGTCACATATGACAAAACCCACAACCAAAAAAAGCGCGGTGCCCGCAGCTGACAAAGCCAAAGCCAGTCCAAAAGGCAAGTCTTTGGTGATTGTTGAATCACCCGCCAAAGCAAAAACCATCAATAAATATTTGGGTGATGATTTTATCGTACGCTCAAGTATCGGTCATGTCCGAGACTTGCCCGTTGGCGCGAGCAAAAGCGCAAAGAAGCTCGTGGCGAGCAAAAAAGATGACAGTCTGAGTAAAGAAGAAAAGACCCAGCAAGCACTGGTCCGTCGTATGGGCGTTGACCCTGAGCACGATTGGGCGGCAGTCTATGAAGTATTGCCAAACAAAACCAAGGTGATAAAAGAGCTTAAAGCCTTAGCCAAAGACGCTGACAAAATCTATCTTGCAACGGATATGGATAGAGAGGGAGAGGCGATTGCTTGGCATCTAAAAGAGGTCATCGGCGGTCCAGACAGTAAATATGAGCGCGTGGTCTTTAATGAGATTACCAAGTCTGCCATTCAAAATGCCTTTAAGCAGCCATCGAAGCTCGATATCGACCGCGTAAACGCTCAGCAAGCGCGTCGCTTTTTAGATCGCGTCGTGGGCTTTATGGTATCGCCATTATTGTGGCAAAAAGTCGCGCGTGGTCTGTCAGCAGGTCGTGTGCAATCAGTTGCGATGCGCTTGGTCGTTGAACGTGAGCATGAAATTCGCGCCTTTATCCCAGAAGAATATTGGCAGATTCATGCCGATACCCATGTTGCTGATAGCAAAGCCAAAAAAGCGGCAGACGCTGAGCAATTGGCGATTCGCTTAGAAGCTATCAAGCAAGGCGGCAAAACGCTAAAGCTTGTCAATAAAGAGCAGACCGATAAAGTCTTAGCAGTGCTTAACTCAAGTGACTTTATCGTTAAAGAGCGTGAAGAAAAGCCAACGCAGTCACGTCCAAGTGCGCCTTTTATCACCTCGACGTTGCAGCAAGCGGCCAGCACACGCTTAGGGTTTTCGGTTAAGAAAACCATGATTTTGGCGCAGCGTCTTTATGAAGCCGGTCACATCACCTATATGCGTACCGACTCGACCTTTTTATCAGGGGACGCGCTTGCTGCTGTACGCGGCTATATCGAAGACAGCTATGGTGAGAAGTACGTACCAGAAAAGCCAAATTTTTATGGCAATAAACAGGGCGCACAAGAGGCGCACGAGGCGATTCGACCGTCTAACGTCCATATGAAGTCATCTCAGTTAAAAGCTGTCGAACGTGATGCCATACGTTTATATGAGCTGATTTGGCGTCAGTTTGTTGCCTGTCAGATGTTGCCAGCAAAATATCTATCAGTGAACCTGTTTGTGGCTGCGGATGATGTCGAGCTAAAAGCGCGCGGGCGTACCTTGGTGTTTGATGGCTATACCAAAGTCATGCCACCAGCCAAGACTGACGACACCTTATTACCAGATGTCAAAAAAGGTGACAAGTTAACACTAGATAAGCTTGATCCGAGTCAGCATTTTACCAAGCCGCCACCGCGCTATACTGAAGCAAGCTTGGTCAAAGAGCTTGAGAAAAAAGGTATCGGTCGTCCGTCGACCTATGCTTCTATTATCTCGACCATTCAAGATCGTGGTTATGTGAAGCTTGAAAACAAACGCTTGTTTGCGGAAAAAATGGGCGATATCGTCACCGATAGATTGACCGCCAGTTTTCCTGACTTGATGGATTATACCTTTACCGCCGCGCTGGAAGACAAGCTTGATCATGTCGCTGAAGGAGATACAGACTGGAAGGATGTGCTCGATAATTTCTATGGAGATTTTAAGACCACACTTGATCGTGCCAAAGAAAAAGACGGCATGCGTCCAAATGACCCAACTGATGTGCCAGATGTGCATTGCGACCTCTGTGACCGTCCGATGCAGCTGCGTACCGGTTCTACGGGAGTATTCTTAGGTTGTACCGGTTATAACTTACCGCCAAAAGAGCGCTGTAAAGGCACTAAGAACTTAATGCCAGTCGAAGCCTTTGCCAATCTTGATGATAGCGACAGCGATGATGAGGCGGCGGAAGTTCGAGACTTGATGGAGAAAAAACGTTGCCCGAAATGTGGTACGGCAATGAATGGTTATATCGTTGATGGCGGTCTAAAGCTGCATGTCTGCGGTAACAACCCTGATTGTGATGGCTACGTCTTAGAAGAAGGTAAGTTTGAAGTACCTGGTTCTGACTCGCCAACCATTGATTGTAATAAGTGCGATGGGCAGATGGAGCTAAAGACGGGTCGCTTTGGTCCTTATTTTGCTTGTCAGCAATGTGATAATACCCGTAAAGTCTTAAAGACGGGTGAGGCAGCGCCGCCGCGTATGGATCCTATCCATTTGCCGGAGCTAAAATCTGTCAAGCATGATGATTACTTTATCCTGCGTGAAGGCGCAGCTGGCATGTTCTTAGCCGCGTCTAAGTTCCCAAAAGTACGCGAGACGCGTCCGCCAAAGCTTGCTGAGCTGCGCGAGATTAAAGATAAAATGGAAGATAAGTTCCAGTATTTGTTTGAAGGACCAGATGAAGATCCGGATGGCAATCCAACCATTCTGCGTTGGTCACGTAAGAAAAAAGAGCAGTATATCGGCTCTGAGAAAAACGGCAAAGCTACGCGTTGGGGTCTGTACTGGCGTAAAGGTGAGTGGGTAGAGGAGTAAGTCTTGTCTACCTTTGAGCCAAAATGAGTTTTAAAACAAAAAAACCTCTTAGAGACTCTAAGAGGTTTTTTTATGGCTTAACATCGAAGATCTGATTATAGATAATGGATTATCTTTTTTCGATAATACCGCAAGCGACGCGATCACCGGCGTTACCAGCGGGCTGGCTGGTATAGTCATCAACACCGCCATGTACGATAAAAGCCAAACGGTTAACGCTGTACTTACCAGCATCAGCGGCAGAGATTTTCTTATTTACATAGTTAATGGTTGCGACGCCATCGGCATTTGCTGTTAGATTGGGCAGGTCGCCTGCATGACCATTCATGTCATCTGGGTTTGAGTGGGGCTTATTGTCAGGATTAAAGTGACCCCCTGCGGCTTTACCCATATTGCCACAGCTGCCAGTTTCATGGATATGTAGCGAGACAGTTTGACCTGGCTGTAGATTCATCAGTTTACCGTAAACCTGTACACCACCATCAACAGGGCGTAAAAACATTTGACCGACCTCATTTTTTTCACCAGTGACGGCATGAATAGTCGACTTTAAAACAGGTTGGTTTAAAGGATTGCCAGTCTGCATCTGACCTTCTACCGTTTGGCAACCTGTTATCGCTAGAGCAGAACCACACAGTAGCGCGCTTGCAAGCATTATTTTATTCATTATTATCTCCATTTTAATTTTGTATTTATGACGTGATCTCTTATTTGCTTAATTAGTATAGCTAGGCACTTAAACAAGTTATTCATCAAATGCGCAACAATCGGTTAATAAATGTAAGTATCGGATGGGTAGGAGATTTATTTACGGTGTTGTCTTTGCTTCGTTTTGCCAAACTAAGGTTTCGCCTGTTGCCATCTTTTGCAATAGGTTATAGCGAGGCATATCAGTCTGATTGTCTGATTTTGGCGATATCGGTTGTGAGGGTTGTAAGCTTAAACTAAGAGTGCTTTTGCTATTACTGATAAGTTTAGAGAGCTCGCTCTCAATTCTATTACCTGTCTCGCCGCAACCCATAAGTGTTTGTGGTCCTGAACCGACTAATAAAGTATGGTCTTTCATAAAAATAAAAGGACCGCCAACACCATTGCAGCTAGAGCTGAAAAACGCATATTGACTATTATCATACCCTCTAAATTTTAATGATACTGGAAAATCTGGATGATAAAAATCACCAATAGGCTGGCGAGATATTACCTGCCCTTTGTCATTGATAGTATTACGAACAGCGCTAACCAGTTGCCAGTCATAGCGCTCTAACAAGGCTTTATTAATAGGCAGTCCAGTCGGTTCTTTAAATGTCCTAACCGTACCATCAAATGTTAATGTATTTCCATTTTCGATTTTAACAACCAAGTTTTTCGATGCCATCTGAGTATTAACGAGATTGCTTTTTGCGACTGGTAATAGCTCAATATCTAATTGCATAGTGCTACTGTTATCAGGAAATAATGCTTTGATATTTGTATTATTTGTTTCATTTTCAGGAGCGTTTTTGCAGTTTGAGGGTTTTTCATTTAGCCTGCTACCATACTTAAAAGGCGGTGCAGACATCCATATGAATTTGATAGCAAAATGTTGGCAGCCTTGAGATAAGTTCAGTGAACTGGGCGCGATTTCTAAAGTAATCGGTGTATCAGTGCTAATATTAATGGCGTTACTTTTCTTATTTTTAATATTTGTTAACTGCCAATGATAATTACTTGCCCATTGCAGCGTCGTAGCTTCAGAAACTCTTTCATTAGCTACCACTACGATCTTTTCTTCTAGCTTTTCAGTTTTTACAATGGACTGATATGATATTGGATCAGAAGTGCTAGAGCCAGTCACTATTGAGTTAGCAGGTATATAGTTATCCTTTGCAATATTAGATTGACAGCCTACTAGCCCTATTGGAAAAGAGATAGCGAGCAACAAGGATAAGGTTGAGCGGTTAAAAACCAAGAATTTTGCGATCATTGTTATTACTAAATAAACATTTGTCTAAAATATAGCATAGAGGTTGATTTGGATTGTTGTTTATTCATGCCAAAAAAAGCCACCCTTCATTACGAAGAGTGGCTCTTTAATTTATAAGATTAGATTAGTAACTAATCAGATTAGTTGTGTAGCGCTTTGCCTTTGGTCTTATCAACCGTTACTTTGGCAGGTTTTAGTGGCACTGGCATACTGACCAAGGCTACCTTTAATATCTCGTCAATCGTCGCAACAGGCTGAATGGTCAAGCCCTCTTTGACGTTATCAGGGATATCGGCTAGATCACGTTCGTTGGTATCTGGAATCAAGACATGCTTGATCCCGCCGCGATGCGCAGCAAGTAGCTTCTCTTTTAGGCCACCGATGCGTAGGATTTTACCGCGTAAGGTAATCTCGCCTGTCATCGCAATATCTGGACGAATGGCAATGCCAGTTAAGGCAGAGACCAGTGCTGTCGTGAGCGCACCACCAGCAGATGGACCGTCTTTTGGCGTCGCACCTTCTGGCATATGCACGTGGACATCAGTGGTCTTAAAAGTCTCGTAGTCAATTCCTAAGCTATCGCCGCGAGCACGTACCACACTCATGGCAGCGCGAATAGACTCTTTCATCACATCGCCAAGTGAACCGGTAAAGATAAGCTCGCCTTTACCTTTCATCGCCACCGCTTCGATGGTTAATAGCTCGCCACCGACTTGAGTCCACGCAAGCCCAGTAATACGTCCAATCTCAGGTTCTTCTTCTGCCAACCCAAAGTCATACTGATGCACGCCTAGATAGTCATCGATGTTTTTGTCATCGACTACCACCAGCTGGCGTTCTGCTTTTTTTGGTGCGCGGGTGCCATGCGTTTCGACCGAACCACGAACTACTTTGCGGCAGATTTTATTAACTTCACGCTCAAGGTTACGCACACCAGCTTCACGGGTATAGCTACGCACGATGCTATGCAGCGCTGCTTCAACAATCTCAATTTCGCCTTCTTTGAGACCATTATTTTTAATGGCTTTTGGCACCAGATACTTCTGCGCGATGTTGACCTTTTCTGCTTCGGTATAACCTGGTAAACGAATCACTTCCATACGGTCAAGCAGGGCAGCTGGAATATCCATGCTGTTAGCGGTACAGATAAACATCACTTGCGACAAGTCCAAGTCCATATCTAAATAATGGTCATTAAACGTATCGTTCTGTGACGGATCTAATACTTCAAGCAAGGCTGACGCTGGATCACCGCGGAAGTCTTGCGCCATCTTATCGATTTCATCTAATAAAAATAGTGGGTTTTTGACTTCTACTTTGGCCAACGACTGCACAATTTTACCCGGCATCGCGCCGATATAAGTACGGCGATGACCACGAATCTCAGCTTCATCACGGACACCGCCAAGTGCCATACGCACAAACTTACGACCCGTTGCGCGTGCAATCGACTCGCCCAATGAAGTTTTACCGACACCTGGAGGACCGACTAGGCACAGAATAGGTCCGCGCAGCTTTTTCACCCGCGACTGTACGGCGAGGTATTCTAAGATGCGGTCTTTGACATCTTGTAAGCCATAATGGTCTTCATCTAAAACCGTTTTAGCTTTGTCTAAATTGATAGAAACTTTGGTCGTCGCGTTCCACGGCGTGTCCAAAATCCATTCAATATAATTACGTACCACTGAAGACTCTGATGAGGCAGGTGGCATCATTTTGAGCTTTTTCATCTCTTGTTCAGCTTTTTTGCGCACATCTTCCGGCAAATCAGCTTCATCTAGACGCTGCTCAAGCTCAGCCACATCATCTTCACCATCGAATGCACCGTCATTCATATCTGACAGCTCATTCTTAATGGCTTTCATCTTCTCATTTAAGAAGTATTCGCGCTG
Organism: Psychrobacter sp.; assembly: GCF_041554015.1. GTDB lineage: Bacteria > Pseudomonadota > Gammaproteobacteria > Pseudomonadales > Moraxellaceae > Psychrobacter. The sequence continues at coordinate 105,713 of NZ_JBFFMS010000001.1, forward strand.
ATTGTCTTCCATTTGCTGACGGACAGCTTCTTGGATATCTTGTTCGATATTTTGCTCAGCACTTTGCTTAACCAGATATTCAGTCAAGGTGTTGATATGGGTTTTGACGTCATCGTTTTCCAAAAATGACTGTTTGATATCCAGATCCATTGACACACGGGTCGAGATAAAATAAACCAGCTCAAGCAAATCATCGATACGTTTTGCCACACGTGTCAGCTCACGGGCATTACGCAAGCGCGCATCTGCATAGCTCTCAAACAGTGTGGTTAAAGCGGTGATGGTGTTTTTTTGCTGACTCTCATCCATACTGACATCAAGGTCAGCACGCTCAAATTTTGCCATCAACAAGTCATCATGGCTCTCAATCGAATCTACGCGCGCGCGATATTGACCTTCAATCAATACTTTGATGCAATTCTCATCGCTGTCATGCGGCATGGTGCTGACGATGCGGCACACCGTACCATATTGATATAAATTGTCATGATCAATATCTTCAGTCAGCGAATCTTTTTGGGCAACGACCAGTACTTTATTGCCATACTCAGCTTGCGCCAATTCAACGGCTTTGACCGATGGCTCACGACCGACGAACAAGGCAATTTGCATATGTGGATAAACGACAACATCACGCAAAGCCAATAACGGCAGATAATCTTCAGAGCCGTCATTTTGAATGGTAGTGTCTTCATTATCGTTTTTAGCATCATGAGACATCGATTTTGATACAGCATCAGCTGTCATGTCCTGCTCATGATCGCCAGTAACAGTCGCTGATACGTCGACATCGATGTCGATATTGTCTTGGGCAATTTTATGTTCACTCATATATTCTTCCTCGTTCACCAGACTTGTAAAGTCAAGTTAGTGGTTCATGTTTAGATAAATGGTGCTGCTAAAAAAAATTGCAAGGCTCTGTCCTGAACCGTAGCAGGAATATTGCCCCTTTATTTATCTTTTCTCTACTACCTCTTAGGTTCTGAGCGTGGGTTTTACGGTCAAAATCAGGTAAAATAGCGCCCGTCTTAATCGCTCCGTTTAAATAGCGACTGTGTGGATTAAAATGCTAGGGTCAAACAAATAGGTCCGTAAGGTGTCGATAACGGATCACAAAATATAGGGTAAAGGGGCGAGAACATGACCATCAATGCGGTATTACTGGCAGTAGTCATCATGCTAGGGCTGTCTTTGGCGCGGGTACACGTGGTACTCAGTTTGTTAATCGGTGCGCTAGCAGGTGGCCTCATCGCAGGTTTGGGTATGACCGATACCTTAAATGCCTTTCAAGAAGGGATCAAAAACGGCGCACAAATCGCGCTGTCTTATGCGCTGCTCGGTGCCTTTGCGGTCGCAATCGCCCATTCTGGCTTACCGCAATCTTTGGCAGGTGCGGTCATTAAGCGCATTGATGCAGGCGGTACCAGTAGCATGATTAAGTATATGCTATTTGCTGGTCTGTTGACCATGAGCTGCTTTAGCCAAAACTTAATTCCGATTCATATCGCCTTTATTCCACTGCTCGTGCCGCCTCTATTGCTTGCCTTTAACCGTATGCAGATTGATAGACGCCTGATTGCCTGTCTGATTACTTTTGGGCTTGTCACGACCTATATGTTTATTCCGTATGGCTTTGGCGATATTTATCTCAATCAGATTATGCTCAAAAACGTTGGTGAAGCTGGTATTGATGTTGCTAATATCTCAGTTACTAAAGCCATGGCGATTCCAGCACTTGGTATGCTCGTGGGCTTACTCACGGCAGTATTCATCAGCTATCGTAAGCCGCGACAGTATCAGCAGTTGGCAATTGATAAACAAGCACGCGATGCTGTCGTGGAAGGCGATGCGTTAAGTAAAACCGCCGCAGATGCGCAAACACAAAGTAAGATGAAGACGCTGGTTGCTATTGCAGCAATTGTTACCGCCTTTGTCGTACAGCTTTATACCGACTCGTTATTACTCGGTTCGATGTTTGGTTTTGGCGTCTTTATGGCGACAGGCGTGGTTAAGTGGCGTGATGCCGATACAGTGTTTAATGACGGTATCAAGCTGATGGCAATGATTGGATTTATTATGATTACCGCGCAAGGGTTCGCTGAGGTGATGAAAGCGACCGAGCAGATTCAGCCTTTGGTTGATGGGGCGGCAGCATTATTCGGCGGTAATAAAGCGATGGCAGCATTTATTATGCTACTTATTGGCTTGATTGTAACTATGGGTATTGGCTCATCCTTTTCGACCATTCCTATTTTGGCAGCGATTTATGTACCATTGTGTATCTCTTTAGGGTTCTCACCTTTAGCAACCGTTGCGATTATAGGTACAGCGGGCGCGCTGGGTGATGCCGGTTCGCCAGCGTCAGACTCAACCCTTGGACCAACGTCTGGTCTAAACGTTGACGGTCAGCATGATCATATCAAAGACAGTGTGGTGCCAACCTTTATCCATTACAATATTCCGCTATTGATATTTGGCTGGATTGCAGCGATGGTGCTCTAAGTAATCATCCAACTCTGATAGTAAACATAAAAAAGGCGAGTGCTTATCAAGGCGCTCGCCTTTTTGCTTTCTTGTTATAGAGTCATTTATGCTTTTCTCAACATTAGTCATCAAAATCCTCAAGCTCACTATTTAAACTCTTTAAAAACTCATCACTTTTCGCCATCAGCTCAGTTAAACGTTGCTCATTGATAGACCTTGCCAACTCGTCAGCGCTAAAAGTCTGCTCTTGACTATAATATAGCCGCTCATAATCCGCTTTTTCTAACTCTTGCAAATGTTGTTCGACGTTCTCTGCGCTAGAGTTGGTATCTGACTTTTTCTTCTTATCATTCATCAAAACCACCTCAAGCCACTGGGCGTTATCAGTCCATCTAAAGGCACATCCCACGCTTCGTGCTCAAGCTGCTCAACCACTTGAAAGTCATAACACCAGCCTATCTTTAACGGTTTTTTTGCGCCTGCCTGATGGCTTTTGCTAAGGGTCGTATCATAAAATCCGCCACCCATCCCCATACGATTGCCGCTTTTATCAACCGCCACTAATGGACAGATAATGACGTCTAATTCTCGCGCCCATAACAACCTGCGATGATGATTTTGCTTCATACCTAAGCTATGAATGCGCGTCGGTATATTGAGCAGCTTTGATTGATAAATAGGCACAAAGCGCAGCCGTTTATCCATATTATCCTTATTATCACGGCTGAGCGAACCAACCACCGGCAAATACGGCAAATAGCCTAAGCGTCTACACCAAGTTAACAGTGGCTGAGTAGGCAGCTCACCAAAGCCATCATAATATAAGCCGATACGTGCATGCGGTGCTAGGCGCTGCTGTAGCTTGACTAAATGCAAGCTTGCCATGCGCGCGTACTGCCTACGTTCGCCATCTGTTAATTGGCGGCGCTGGCGAGTAAATTGTCGTCTTGGCGGGTTGCTCAAAGTGTCAGCGATTTCTCCATCTTTTTTAGTAGGATTAAAAACCTCAGTTATCTTGGGTCGTAAAGTAGCAGATTGTTGTTGGCTGGTGTTCTTAGACATCAGTTAGCCTCACGGACGTGGAGAAATTTGTGATAAGTCATGCTATCATAACGCCACTTTACAGCGTATTTTTCTTTGTGTGCAGCAGCTGTTGCACTTTTTATGACAAACCATTCATTACCAAACCATCAAAGAGGGTAGTTATGTCAACACAGAATCAGGCAACACGACTTGAAAAAGACACCATGGGCAATGTGGAAGTCCCAGCTGATGCTTATTGGGGCGCGCAAACCCAGCGTAGCCGCGAGAACTTCAAAATCGGTGGCGAAACTTTGCCGCGCCCGATGATTGAAGCGATGGCACTGGTCAAAAAAGCCGCTGCGATTACCAATGCCAGCCTTGAGCGTATTGATGCAGACAAGCGTGATCTTATCGTCCAAGCTGCTGATGAAGTCATCAACGGTGGTTTAACCGATCAGTTCCCGCTAGTCGTTTGGCAAACAGGTTCTGGCACCCAGTCAAACATGAACATGAATGAAGTACTGGCAAACCGCGCCAATGAAATCGCTGGGAACGCGCGTGGCAGCTACACGCCTGTACACCCAAATGACCATGTGAACCATGCTCAATCTACCAACGATAGCTTCCCAACAGCGATTCGTGTGGCTGCGGCTCGTGAAATCAATAGCTTGCTGATTCCAGCGGTAAGAGCACTGCGCGATACACTAGCTGCTAAAGCCAAAGAATTCGATAGCATCGTAAAAATTGGTCGTACACATTTGCAAGACGCCACGCCTTTGACATTAGGTCAAGAGTTTAGTGGTTATGTGAGTCAGCTTGACCATTCATTAACTCGTATCGACAACGCGCTACAAGGCTTATATGAATTGCCTTTAGGCGGTACAGCGGTTGGTACAGGTCTAAACGCCCACCCTGATTATGCGGTAAAATCAGCTGAACAACTAGCGACATTGTCTGGTCTGCCATTTGTCACATCACCAAATAAATTTGAAGCACTAGCCGCTCGTGATGCCGAAGTATATGCTTCTGGTGCACTTAAAACCCTAGCAGCAAGCTTAAATAAAATCGCTAATGACGTACGCTGGCTCGCTTCAGGACCTCGTTGTGGTCTTGGCGAGTTGACGATTCCTGAAAATGAGCCAGGCTCATCTATCATGCCGGGCAAAGTGAACCCAACGCAGTCAGAAGCGATGACCATGGTTGTGGCACAAGTGATGGGTAACGATGTCACTATCAGCATGGCAGGCGCGTCAGGTAACTTTGAGCTAAACGTTTATAAGCCAGTTATCGCCTTTAACTTATTGCAATCTATCAAACTACTTGGCGATGCGTGCAATAGCTTTAACGAAAATTGTGCCGTTGGTATCGAGCCTGTCAAAGACAAAATTGATGACTTCTTGCATAACTCGTTGATGCTAGTGACAGCACTTAACCGTCATGTCGGTTATGAGAATGCAGCCAAAATTGCTAAGACAGCTTATAAAGAAAATAAAACCTTGAAGCAAGTTGCGGTTGAGTTAGCGCTATTAACTGAAGCCCAGTTTGATGAGTGGGTTATCCCTGCTGATATGGTAAATCCTAAGTAAGCTATCTGATACTTTCTTAGAGTCATAAAAAGACCTTGCTACCCCTTATAAATGGAGGTGGCAAGGTCTTTTTTTATCTGTCGATTGAAGCACATACATCACGCGCAACAATGTCTTACGCTCAAACAACAAGCAAACCAATAGTTATAACAGTACCAACAAAAATTTTGTTTATAATAAGCGCTTAGATAGGAGTAGGTGAATAACAGCGCCTAAATGAATAACTTTTAAATAGCCGTTTCAAATCATGATAAAGACAATAAGAGCGAACGAGCAGACAAACTAAAAACAGTTCGCCGCTAACGTCCATATTTGTATCTATGCTTGTATGCTCCTATCTAAGACCATGCTAATTATATAATTGAGGTGATTTTATGAAAAAATTAACTGCTGCTTTATCATCAGCCGGTATTTTGCTTGCGATGTTGGGTTCTGGTTCTGCTATGGCTTACTCGGACAAAGTAATGGAACCAAGCGAGAGCTATGATAGTGCTGTCAAACACAGACAGGTCAATTATACTTGCCAAAACAATAAGAAAGTCAGCGTGACTTATGGTTTTAACAAGCAAAACCTACCGACCTTTGCAGAAGCCAATTTGAATGGCAAAAAAAGATTTTTACCTATTAACTTAGGTCGCTCTGACATGGTTGATACCGTGTTTGGTGATGAAGATAATTTTAGTATTATGACGGGCGCACTGCGTTTAAATAACTATCATAAATCATCGGCCAATATCCAAAATGCCAGCAGTGAAATCCTTTATAAAGGCTGTAATGTTAAATCTATCAAAAAGCTTAAAGGCTAATCTTTAGCAAGCTGATAGATAAAAAAAGACCTTGCCACATTACGTGACAAGGTCTTTTTTTATCTAAAATTTATTTTTGATTAGAATTTATACAGCAGCCCAAGTGTCGTCGTGGCATCCGTACGCGAGTCAACCATTGGACTATCATACTGCTCATTTGGCAAATAGCTTAAGCTTTGATTGGCAAAGCCTGCCCAGCGATTATTAAAGTCATAGTTAGCACTAATATTGATATAGGGATTCAAACTTGAATTTGCAGTATAAGCTTTAACGCCCGTTCTATTTGACTCTGTATCGCTTACACCATAATAGTATTGATTGTAGTCGGCATCGTGATATTCAAAGCCAACGCTTGGATAGACGGTGAGCTTATTTTTAGTGATTTTACCAATATAGCTTAAGCGCGCAGTATTGCCGCCGCTATTATCTAAGATATCAGTCGCATATTGGGCGCGGAAGCCACCAACGGGGGTGGTGCGCATATAGCTTAGTCCAGCCGCTGCCGAGGCTTTACGCTCATCAAGTCCTTGTAGATTGCCGGTGGCATCATCAGGTTCAAACTCACTGCCGTCGAGCTGAGCATATGCTGCCAGCTGGTTTTTGCCATCATTGATGATATAAGCACCTGCTTGAGCGCCGCGCGCATAGATTCTATTATTGTCATAGAATACCCCTGGCAATACTTTTATCTCAGTGCTTTCTTCCAGATCATAAGCAGATTTGACTGCCATAACGTTGACACCAACGCTTAATACGGCATCAGGGTCTTTTGGCAAGTTTTTATTAAAAAGCGAGGCATTAGATAGGCTAGCTGCGCCGAGCATAACGGTCGCTGTCAACGTGCTAAGCAAAGCGCGTGTAAAAGTAGCAGATAATACTGATGATGTAGACATAATGTGCTCTCATAAGTGGGTGAAACAAAGGGATAAAAAGAGTAAGTCGCGTAAGGTGTTTGTACGTTGGAATCAGTTAAAAATAGAGGTATAGATTAACGAGTGTTTTGTTCGATAGCATTGAGCACTTCTACTAATTGCTGATGGATATCTTGCCACCACCATATAAAGCCGAGGCCAATAGATAACATCACAATCCACGGCAGCAGTTGCCAAATAAGCGCAGGTTTGATAGTAGTGTTTGAGTTTACACCACTATTATTATCGACATGACTTTCATTGTGCAAGCTGGCATGATTTAGATGAGCATTGTCTAAGTGAGCGTTGTCTAAATGAACTTCATTATCAAAACCAGTGTCGCTGTCCACTGTCACTGGCGTATTGATATAAGTAGTATGGTATTCGTTTTGCTGCCCATGTTGATGCTGAGGCAAATAACCATTCTGATAAGTGGCAGTATTCTGTATGACGGCTGCCATACGCTGACGATAGGCAATCGCAAAAGCCAGTGCAATGACAAGACCGGTAATCGCACCGCCGATATGACCGGCATTATCGATACCCGGCACCGCAAAACCATACACTAAGTTGATGCCCATAATAAGTATCAGGCTTTTAAGATTGAGCACCATTCCATTGACTGATATCTTGAACAGCGCAGCGATCAATAGCGCAGCGCCAATACCCATGATGCCGCCTGATGCGCCCGCAGATAGACCAGCTTGTCCTGTCCCATCTATAATGCCTTGCCATGTAACGTAATTATTGAGTAAGTTGCCACCGATTGCTGCTAATAAAAACAGTGCCAAAAACTTTGCGGAGCCAAACATCGGCTCGGCGATTTGCCCAAAAAAGTACATGGCAAACCCATTAAACAGTAAGTGCATCAGCCCAATGTGCAAAAACGCACTGCTCACCAAGCGCCACGGTTCGCTATCCATGGTAAAGGGCAGGGCATTGGCGCCCCACTTTACCAGCGCCGCAGTTGATGGGTTATTGGCATCCACGCCAGTCAATACCTGCATGATAAATAGCCCAATAAAACTGACTAATAACAGGGTAGTGACAGGTGCGGTCTTTAATAGTTGTTGAATGGTCATAACATCTGGTTATCAATAAAAAATTATCAGTACAGTATAAAGGGTATGGGTAGTATAAAGAAAGTGACCAACAACTCTAAGCAGCTATCTTATCTATACTTACCAGCGCATCGGCGCTACGTAAGGCAGGGCAGTTTTAAGATGCTCATAAGTACCTTTGACCAAGATATCATCCGTCACTTGATGAATATCGGTATGACCACAAAACGCCATACTGATATCACACTCGTTATAAATCAGCTCAAGCGCGCGGCGGACGCCATCTTCGCCATAGGCACCAAGACCGTAAAGAAAAGCACGACCAATCATCGTCCCATTTGCCCCAAGCGCCATCGCTTTAAGTACATCTTGTCCAGAACGAATACCACTATCGAGCCAAACTTCAATCTGACTGTCTTCAGCACATACGGCTTGGACGATATCGGATAGAGATGAAATAGAAGAGGGCGCACCGTCTAACTGGCGTCCACCATGGTTGGAGACCACCAGCGCATCGGCACCGCTACGAGCGGCCATGATGGCATCTTCAGGCTCCATAACACCTTTGATAATTAGTTTGCCACCCCACATGTCTTTAATACGAGCGACATCATCCCAGCTAAGCGCCGGATCAAACTGCTCAGCTGTCCATGCCGATAGCGATGAGATATCCTCAACGTTTTTGGCGTGACCGACGATATTACCAAAGGTACGGCGCCGAGTTTGGAGCATATTCATGCACCATTCTGGTTTGGTCATCAGATTTAAGATGTTCGTCAGTGTCGGTTTTGGTGGTGCAGATAGACCGTTTTTGATGTCTTTATGACGCTGACCCAGTACTTGTAAGTCGGCAGTCAGGATAAGCGCTGAGCAATTGGCTTCTTTTGCGCGGCGTATCAAATTGGCGATAAAGTCCATATCGCGCATCATATATAGCTGAAACCAAAACGGCTGGCTAGTATGGGTGGCGACATCTTCGATAGAACAAATACTCATGGTCGATAGCGAAAACGGTACACCAAATTTTTCTGCTGCCTGTGCCGCGAGGATTTCACCATCTGCCCACATCATGCCAGTAAAGCCTGTTGGCGCAATCGCAACCGGCATCTTTACTGGCGTGCCCAGCATTTCTGTAGCAAGCGAGCGACCTTCCATATTGACCAATACCCGCTGACGTAGTTTGATACGGTCAAAGTCAGTTTCATTATTACGATAGGTGGTCTCAGTCCATGAGCCTGAGTCGACATAATCATAAAACATGCGGGGTACTTTGCGCTCAGCGACACGTCTTAAGTCTTCAATTTCAGTAATCTTGCTCAAATTTTTCATGGGCTCTTCCTTGTGGCTTATTTTATAACCGTTTATTCATTATGCTGCTGTGGTCATTTGTTGTTTATCGTGAATGAGTGGAGGATATTATCTTAATCGTGACATAAAAATCATGACAGAAAACTGACGCTATCATAGTTAGTATAATAGCGTCAGTTCAAGTGCTCAGTGCGGATTGACAGATTTACCAGTATAGCTAATACATCTTAAGTAGTGACTTTTTTACTCGTTATTGCCATGATGCCAAAAAACGCGATTGGCCAAATGACCGCTAAGATCCACCACCACATTTGACCAAAAATAATACCCATACCGATCAGTCCTGCCTGAATCACATAGTAGGTCATGGCTACCAAGGTTTTGCGAATAACATAGCCCTCCTTGTCCATCAGCCCAACCACCGCGCAAGCAGCCACGACATTATGTACCGCAATCATATTACCCGCTGCGCCACCGACCGCTTGTAGGGCTACTACTTGTGCAGCAAGGTTGGCATCTAAGCCAATTTGACTGGCGGTTGACCACTGAAAGTAAGCGAACATCATATTGCTGACGGTATTTGAGCCTGCAATGAAGGCGCCCAGTGCGCCAATCCACGGCGATACGAGTGGCCATGCATTTTCAAAGGCACCAGCGGCGCTCTCAGCCAGTAAGATAGGCATTGCAGGTAGCGAGTTTGCGACGTCAGCAGCTGATCCGGAGTTGATAAAGACTTGGACCATCGGCACCGAAAATAGCAAGGCTGGTGCAGCGGCGACCATAGTTATTGCAGAGCTGCGCCAACTGCGCTTGACAGCTTGGCTGTTCATTTTAAATAACAAAATGCAAATTAAGGACGCAATAATAAGAATGGTACCTGGAGAATAGGCAAGTTGTATCTTACTCGAGATGGTCGTACCAAAAAGATTGGTGAACTCTACGGTGGTCACCTCTCCAGTCAAAAATGCTTTAAGCGGTGCAATCACTCGAGTGATGATTAATAGACCAATAACGATAAGATAAGGAGAAAATGCCCGAACCAAAGAAAATCTCGGTGCAATAGAATCATCAAACTTTTCTTCAGGTAATGAGCCAAGCCAGTCTTTATCCCATTTAGCACGTGGTGCAAAATCGAAAATCTCTTTTGGCATCAAAAAACCGCGCTTTGCGGCAGGAAGCACAATCATCAGACCGATAAAACCGCCAACCAAGGATGGGAACTCAGGACCTAAGTATTTGGCCACTAAAAAATAAGGGATGGTAAAACAGAGACCGGCAAAAATTGCAAAAGGCCATACTTTGAGTCCTTCAACAAAAGAGCGATTTTTGCCAAAAAACCGAGTCAAAAATCCACTTAACAGTAACGGAATCAAAAAGCCCACCAGTGCATGTATCAGACCGATGTTACCTGCAATTTGTAAGAGATAATTTTCAGTTGAGAGTGGCGCAATCGCTTGCGTGATGTCTTCTTTATCATTGATGCCCGTCCAAACGCCAAGCAATACTGGCGTACCAACAGCACCAAATGACACAGGCGTCGACTGAATAATTAACACCGCCATCACCGAGGCCATCGCTGGGAAACCTAAAGCGAGTAGCAATGGTGCCCCGATAGCAGAGGGCGTACCAAACCCGGACGAGCCTTCTACCATTGAGCAAAATAGCCATGCCACGATGATAACTTGAATACGTCTATCGGGTGAGATATCCATAAAGCCTTTACGGATAGCAACGATAGCACCGCCTTCCTTTAGAGTATTGAGCAATAAAATAGCCGCAAATACAATAAATAAAAGCGTGAGTGCAACGATGATGCCGTTTACAGTCGCGGCGGCGACTTGGGCGCCACTGGCTTGCCAGACGAATAATGCTAATAGCGCAGTGACTAAATAGGCAACGCCCATAGAAATCTTGGCAGGCAGCCGCAATATGACAAGTAAAACGAGGACGACCAAAATAGGCGCTAAGGCCAAAAAAGTGTACATAATAAACCTTCCTTGGTATATGTAGTTGGAGTCATCTTTGAAATATCATTGATTGAATGATATATCTTGTTTCTTTACTGATGTTAAGCCAAAAGAAGCCGGTATCTCTTGATAATGCAGCCGTCATCCAAATGGCGGTAAAGAACGTATTTTAAAAATTAGCTGAGATCTTGAATCCTTTTTTAGAGTGGTTATCCTTACCGTCACTGTAATACAGTTACGGTGTGTACAATTACTGTGCTTACTATGACTAAAAGCTGAATGACTGTCCTTTATCGTTTATTCAGCTCAGGATAACTTGGTTGGTGAGGGATCTAACAATTCGATCCAGTGCTTGACTGGCACAGACGCATGACCGCCCAAATGCAATTGACATCCGATATTGGCTGTTACAATCTGATCTGGATTATCGATAGTAAGATCATTAATTTTATTGGTGAGTAATTGCTGGCTCAGCGTAGGTTGCAGGAGTGAGTAGGTACCAGCAGAGCCGCAGCATAAATGGCCGTTTTGGGTTTTAGAGAGCTCAATCCCAGCGCGTTGCAGAATCTGCTCAACATGACCGCCCAATTGCTGAGCGTGCTGTAGCGAGCAGGGGCAGTGGACAGCAGTCTTGCGATGCGTCTGTTTTACCCCCAAATTCTCTAGGTCTTCTTTGATCAAAATCTCACTCAGGTCTCGGGTCAGTGCACTGATACGCTTGGCTTTAGCTGCATAAGCGTCGTCATGTTTGAGTTTTTCGCCATATTCTTTGACCATCGAGCCGCAGCCTGAGGCGCTGATGACAATGGCTTCTGCCCCAGCTTCGATATATGGCCACCACGCATCGATATTGCGCCGCATGAACGTAAGCCCTTCTTCATGGGCTGGCATATGATAGCTCACAGCGCCGCAGCATCCGGCCTCTGGCGCAGCGATCAAGCTGATGCCGAGCTTATCAAGTACTCGGGCGGCAGCATTATTGGTATTGGGGGTGGCAGAAGGTTGAGCACAGCCCTCTAGTACCAGCATTTGGCGCGCGTGCTGCTGCGAGGGTCGCGGGCGGGTGACTTGCTTAACAGGGACTTGGGCTTTTAAGTCGCGAGGTAAAAAGGCGCGAAACAGTTGCCCGAGCCGTAAAAGAAAGCCGAAGCGATGCGGATAAGGCAATACCTTTCTGATAAGCCAACGTTTGAGCCTTTGATCGGCAGGTCGCGACAGCTGCTCCTCCATGATATCGCGGCCGATTTCAGCCAAGCGGCCATATTTCACCCCAGAAGGGCAGGTGGTTTCGCAGCTACGACAAGTCAAACAGCGGTCTAAATGCAGTTGAGATTTTTCGCTGACATCACCGGTTTCAAGCATTTGTTTTAGTAAATAAATACGACCGCGAGGACCGTCACGCTCATCGCCGAGCTCTTGATACGTGGGGCAGGTGGCATTACAGAATCCACAATGAACGCAAGTACGCAAAATATCGTCGGCTTCTTGAATATCTGGATGATCCAGATATTTTATATTGATTTGAGTTCGCATTACGACTTCCTTGTCATCGAGCCAAGTTACATCCAGCTGTATAAACGATTGGGATTGAACACACCGTTTGGATCAAAAGCATGTTTCAGGCGTTGGTGGAGTTTTTGCAGCGCCTCAGGCTGTGTATGAAAGACCTCCTGACTCCTGTCACCACCGCGATAAAGGCTGACCTGACCACCTGCGGCCTCAGCGATCGCCTCTAATTTGTCCGCGGTAAAGTCGCCACGAAGCCAGCGCTGCGATCCTCCCCAATCAATCAGCCAGTCTTCCTCTGGTAGCATGTGCGCCGCGCTACTTTTGACAGAAAACCGCCACAGGGAGGAGGCGTCTAAGAAATAATCCAATTGCTGCTCACCAAGCATTGACCAAAAATCATCTGTATCCTCTAATGCCGTGCCTTGCCACTGGCTAACGGTACTGTCTACAGCACTTCGCGCGCCTGCCAAGCGCAGATATAAATGATTGTCAAACCAACAAGCCCCCGTTAAAGGTTTAGATTGCCCTGAGAGGCGGTTCATGGTCTCAATTGCCGCTGTCGCATTCATCTCTTGCTTGACAGTGACAGTGGCGGCAGGTTTAGGCATGACTTTTAGACTGACTTCAGTGATGATACCCAAGGTACCCATCGCGCCTGCTTGCATCCGTGAGACATCATAACCGGCAACGTTTTTCATCACCTGACCGCCAAAGCGTAGCTCTTCTGCGCGCCCATTAATAAGCCGAATGCCTAGAACATGGTCCCTTATTGAGCCGCTCCAAGGTCTTGCTGGACCAGATAAATGACAGGCCAAGGTACCGCCTAAGGTTGCCTGTCCGTTAAATGCTGGTGGCTCAAATGCTAAGCACTGATTGTGTTCTGCCAAGGCGCTATTAATCTCATGGATTGAGGTGCCAGCACGGGCGGTCAGCACCAACTCGATCGGCTCATAACTGAGAATACCTTTGTGCTCGCGAAGACTGATGGGTTCGCCTATCGGCTCACGTCCCATAAACTGCTTGCTGCCCCCGCCCACGATTTGTAGTGCTGTGCCGTCGTGGCTGGCTTGTCTTACCCGCGCAATCAGCTCTTGACTGATGTCTGTCATGCCAGATCTCCTTGCTGTGGTTGAGCGTCATGGTTATGCTGAGGTCTGTCAAGGGTGCGGTATTCTTGACAGCGCTTGAGCACAGGAATGCCTTTACCTGGATTTAGCGTACCGATTGGGTCAAAGGCGTGCTTGATGGCATGAAACTGTGTCAGTTCTTGATCGTTAAACTGTATCGTCATTTGGCGGATTTTTTCGACGCCAACCCCATGCTCACCAGTTATGCAGCCGCCTACCTTGACACAAAGCTCTAAAATACGGCTACCAAATTCTTCAGTGCGCTCAAGCTCTCCTGGGACATTGGCATCGAATAAGATAAGCGGGTGCAAATTGCCGTCCCCTGCATGGAACACGTTGGCGACGCGCAGACCATATTGCTCTGAGAGTATTTGCATTTCGGTTAGGACGTGGGCAAGTTGGCTACGCGGAATGGTGCCATCCATGCAGTAGTAATCAGGGGATATTCGTCCGACGGCAGGGAATGCCGATTTTCGACCTTTCCATAATAAGGCGCGCTCTGCCTCACTTTGTGAGACACGGGTTGTGGTTGCACCAAGCTCAATAAACAGCTGCTCAACCTCTGCTATCTGTTCTTGAACTTCCGCCTCGCTACCATCTAACTCACATAGCAGCAAAGCTTGGGCGTCAATTGGGTAGCCTGCATGAGCAAATGCTTCGGCGGCTATGATGGCTGGGCTGTCCATCATCTCAAGTCCGGCTGGAATAATACCTTTGGCAATCACGCCGCCAACCGCGTCTCCTGCGGTCTGAACATTGTCAAAAGCGGCCATGACAACCTGAGCCTTTTCGGGGCTAGGTAGTAGCTTGACCGTCACTTCTGTAATCACCCCAAGCAAACCCTCAGAGCCGGTAATCAGAGCCATCAAATCAAAGCCATTGCTATCGAGACCTTCGCTACCAATAGTGATAAGATCGCCTTCGACTGTGACCATCTCAACCTTTAATAAGTTATGAGTAGTCAGACCATATTTGAGACAATGGACGCCGCCTGAGTTTTCGGCGACATTGCCACCGATAGAGCAGGCAATCTGTGAGGAGGGATCTGGGCCATAATACAAGCCGTATTGACTTGCCGCCTCACTGATAGCAAGGTTGCGGACGCCGGGCTGCAAACGCGCACTACGGGCAAGCGGGTCAATATCAAGGATATGTTTAAATCGGGATAATACCAACAAGACGCCATCAGGGTTGGGCATCGCGCCTGCACACAAGCCCGTACCGGCACCGCGCGCCACCACAGGGATTTGATAGCGATAACAGATTCGCATCACTTTGCAAACTTGCTCAACGGTTGCTGGGAGCACCGTAATGAGTGGCATATCGCAATATACCGATAGGCCATCACACTCAAAAGGCTTTTGCGTCTCCTCATCATTGATCACGTACTGAGGCTCAATAAAATCGCGAAGCAGCTCTGCTAGAGCCGCTTTATCAGGTCTTAGGATCTGATTCATGGTGGCATTCCTTTGCTCACTAAATGGTCGACACTCACTGCATTATTATACAGCTGACCTTAAGCTTATAATAAAAAGGGAAAGATTGGCTATCAATATATAGGCTAAAACTGAATAAAATGATAGGTAATGTTTTGAATTAGTAAGAATTAAGCTTTTTTGTGGCTGTATTGAATAAGCAAGCAGGGGCTGTCAGAGCTATAATAAACGCTGTAAATCCAGTACGGAAAATGGATAGTTTATACGCTTTGTCGGTGTCAAAATGACGGGAATCGTCGTCGCAAATTCCATCATCAACGGCTCAGAGAAATCGGCAATATCGACAGCCGCATAGCTAATAGGTTGCACCGCTTGTAGTTGTATCATCAGCTGTTCAGCAGTGCCACATAAATGACAGCCTGTAGTACCAAGCAGCCACCATTTAGTGCTATTTTCAGAAGTCCCAAGCTCAGGATTTTCTGCAATCATACGGGCGCGCAATGTGCTTATATTATTCTCGTACATGATGACTCTCTGGTTGTTATTTTTAAGGTAACACTTATAAATAAACGGAAGCTCGTTTTACCGCTACTTTATGACATGATAAAGAAATGGGGTAAATAATGACAGCGATTGTGAGATTAGGTAAGATGACTGCTATTTATCATTGCTGAGCTATATTGATAAGCTGAGCGCTCTTTATTTAGTTACTGACTTTGTCTCACTCACTCTTTTTTGAATCACTTGGACAACACCCATGACAAGTTTTGGCACATTTATCAAACGACTATTATTGGCATTCATGGTGTTGGTCGTCGCATTCCACGTGTTGGTTGCAGGGCTGCTGTTAATTTGGAAAACGCAGCCGATCAATAACAGCATGTTTATGCTCACCCATCGTATTACGGGCGGAGAGGTTAGCCAAACTTGGGTTGAATATGACGCCATTGCCAAATCTGCCAAACAAGCGGCGATTGTCAGTGAGGATTCGACGTTCAGCCAGCACAGCGGCTTTGATATGAAAGGTATTAAGGCGGCTCAGAAAAAGAACGAAGAGACGGGGAAAATGTCAGCGGGCGGCTCAACCATCACTCAGCAATTGGCCAAAAACCTATTTCTCACCTCGCATCGCTCTTATACCCGAAAAGCTGAAGAGGCGATTCTCACTATCATGATTGAAACCTTATGGGATAAGCAGCGCATTTTGACCGCGTATTTGAATGTGGCAGAGTTTGGCAATGGTATCTATGGCGTTGAGGCTGCCGCGCAGCATTATTTTGATAAATCGGCAAACAATCTAAATCGTGATGAGTCTGCGCTATTAATAGCTATGCTGACCAATCCAAAATACTATCAAGACAATCAAGGGGACAGGCGCTTGCGTAATAAGCAGCGCATCATCAAAAAACGTATGAAAAATGCTGTATTGCCGCAGTCTGCTTAGGCCTACCGTCATTGAGCATAAACACAGCACAGTCTCTTTACAACACTGCCTCTTTTTAAAATAACAATCATAGAAAGTATGGTATAAAAGTAGGGGCAGAATCAGATTGCTATAAAAATAATGCTAAGTTGATAATGGTGAAGGAGTATAACGTGTCAGAGATGGATAATACCCAGAATAATAATGAGATTACTGATGTTATTGAGGTGGATATTGATACAAATGACGAGGTTAATATAAACGGTGGTACTGCTAATAATGTTCAAATAAGTACTCCTTCTACTCGCCTTACTCATTCAAATGGTAATAAAGAATTAACCGAGATTGATTGGCAACGCTCAGAAGAAGGCAATTATTCACCCAACAGCTATATCAATCGTGACTTATCTTTATTACAGTTTCATCTACGAGTCTTAGCGCAAGCGGCAGATCCCCGCCATCCTTTGCTTGAACGCTTATTTTTCCTAATGATTTTTTCCTCCAATATCGACGAGTTTTTTGAGATTCGCGTCGCTGGTATCATGCAAAAGCTCAATCTGGGTGACGTATCGACCAGTGTGCATGGCATGCGTCCGAGTGAAGTTCTTAATGAGATATCAGCCGTGACCCACGATGCTATCGCTGAGCAATACCGGATTTTAAATGAAGATATCTTGCCAGCATTAGCACTTGAAGACATTCGTTATTTAAAACGTGATGAGCTAAACGCCGAGCAATCTGCCTGGATGAAGCGCTATTTTACTGAGCAAGTATCGCCAGTATTGACGCCTATCAGTATTGATCCCGCCCATCCATTCCCGCGTTTGGTCAATAAAAGCCTCAACTTTATTGCAACATTAGAGGGCAAGGATGCCTTTGGTCGCGATATCAATCTGGCGATTGTGCCCGCACCGCGCAGTTTGCCTCGGGTCATCCGTCTGCCTGATGAGCTAACAGGTGGCAAAGAGCATCATGTGATGCTATCAGCTGTGATTCATGAGCATATCGGTGAGCTATTCCCTGGGATGAATGTCACCGGTTGTCATCAGTTTAGGCTGACACGCAACGCAGATTTAGACTTGGCAGATGATGTCGATGATATTGCCAAAGCTTTAGAAGGTGAGCTTGAAAATCGCCGTTTTGGCGACAAGGTACGTTTAGAGGTGACCACTGACTGTCCGGCACCTATCAGTGATTATCTGCTCAATGAGTTTGAGCTACATGACAATCAATTATATCGTGTCAATGGACCGGTGAACCTAACGCGGCTGCTGTTCGATTTTAATATTCCAGCGCTGCGTTATCAGCCTTTTACCCATGTAATACCCAAACCGTTTCGCCGCGATGTCGACAAGCTTGATAAAGCGACCAGTATGTTTGCCGCAATGCGTAAAGGCGATGTCTTGGTGCATCATCCGTTCCATGCGTTTTCACCAATTATCAATTTGCTGTGGCAAGCTGCCAGTGACCCCAAGGTATTGGCAATTAAGCAAACGCTTTACCGTTCAGGTACCAATTCAGAAATCGTAAAAGCATTAGCTGCAGCTGCGCGTAATGGCAAGGAAGTGACAGCAGTTATTGAGATACGGGCGCGTTTTGACGAAGCATCGAATATTGCGGTCGCCAATTATTTGCAAGAGGCAGGGGCGGTAGTGGTATATGGCATTGTCGGCTATAAAACGCATGCCAAACTGATGCTTATCGTGCGCCGTGAAGAGGGGAAAATGCGCCGTTATGTGCATTTAGGTACGGGCAACTATCACGCGTCAAATGCCAAAGTTTATACTGATTATGGCTTATTTAGTGCTGACCCTGATATCTCAGAGGACGTCCATAAGATATTCCAAGAGCTAACTGGTATGGGCAAACCTGCCAATCTTAAAAAGTTACTGCATGCCCCTTTTACTTTGCACGATAAGCTAATGGAGTTTATCGATGAGGAAATCGCTCATGTTAAAGCGGGCAAGCGCGCTCATATCATTATTAAGGTAAATGCTCTAACTGAACGTCGTTTGATTGATAAACTCTATGACGCCTCACAAGCGGGGGTCAAAATCGAGCTGATTTTGCGCTCTATGTGCTGTCTGCGTCCGCAGGTAAAAGGGTTATCTGAAAATATTACGGTGCGCTCTGTTATCGGTCGCTTTTTTGAACATACCCGCGTTTACTACTTCCATAATAATGGTGATGAGCGCCTGTACTGTGCCAGTGCTGATTGGATGGATCGCAACTTATTTCATCGGGTAGAAGTCGCGTTTCCGATTGAAGATAGCAGATTGGCCAAGCAGGTGTATCAAGATGGGTTGATCAATTATCTAAAAGACAACACCCAAGCGTGGACGCTTAGCGGTGACGGTCGTTGGCAACAAAACCAGCCAGCCGCTGGTGAGACACCGCATATCGCCCAAGAGCATTTGTTAAAAATGATCAATGGTGTGGGCGAGCCGGCCTAACTATCCTTATCCTAGTCGGTAACAACAACTAAGTTGCTTAACCGCCTTTAGGACTTTGGGATTATTGAGATTTTTAAATATATAAACCAAGCATAGAGACTACTTTATGCTTGGTTTTTTTGTGCCCATCAAACTGTCTGCTAGTTACAAACTGTCTGGTAAGCTCACACTTATTCACATATTGATACGGCAGCACACTGGTAGGACTCTAAAGCTTGTATTTATAATTAAAAGGATAAGTAAAAAATAACAACAGGTTAATTACAAAATAGGATTTCACCATGAGTTATGCCGATAATGATACATCAGATATTCAAAAGGCCGCTGAACAAGCAAATAGCCAACAGATTGAGGAAAATTTAAAAGAAGGCAGTTCTGTCGATGCGCCAGAATCTTTAGCTGGTGAAGAAAAAACACCTTTTATTGATGAGGAATTACGTACAGATAAGTAGTGCGCAGTAAATTATTGACCCCCATACTAATAAAGCGAGGGAAACGCTATGTCACATCAGAATCAGTCAAACAGTATCCAAACTAATAATAAACATCCCAATAATGAAGAGCCTGTATTGGTCAATGATTCAGCGAAGCTGCATCCAGATAATCCATCGGACAGTTATGAAGGGCGTAAGCACGATCCTGAAATTGATGGACCTCAGCAGGAATCACAGGAAACAGATGAGATATACGCCGACCCGCGTAAAGAAGAAAACCTGCCGCCCGGAGGCAAGAATGTTGGTGATTTAAATGCGTATGATTTGTCACAAAAAGGCAATGAATAGCTTTTTATTATCGCGATTATCTTAGCTTTTTAACTTTCGTTCTTAACTCGCATATAAAAGCGTGAGATTAGATGTCTGTTAGATGGCTGACAGTGAGAAAATAACAAAAAAGATAAATTAAATATAAGGATATGACGATGGAAACCAAAGATCCTGCATTAACCAAAACGCCTATTAACCGTAGTGATGCTCATACTGATGACACGTACGCGCGCACGGTCGACAACGCCGCAGCTCATGATAATGCAGAAAAAGGGACGGATACGTTTCAAGAGACGGTTATCGGTACCAGATATGCAAGCGATGATGTCGAACATGGTAATCATAGACATGAGGATATTCATCATGATAGCTATAACGTTATGTCGACAGATGATAGCATCGAAAACCATACTACCATTAATAAAGGCACTGACACCTTCCAAGAGAGCGTTATAGGGTCTGAGCATGTCAATGATGGCGATAATCCTGCTCGCCAGCCAGACCGCCGCGATCAAGAAGGCAATGCTTTTGATGAGGGTATCAATGAACATACTACTATTGATGAAAGCGCTAAAAGCGAGGCCATAAATAACTTAAATCGCTATGCAAATATCGACAACGCTCAAAGTCGTGTCCTAAATCCGGATGAAAAAGATTTTTAGAATACATTAAGTAAATGACAATACATCAAGTAAATAAAAAAGGTGTTGCAGGTACAACTGATACGTTGCTTGCAGCACCTTTTTTATTATTGATTTTTCACTGACTAAAGCAGGCAGTTAGAGAGCAGTAGGCTCGCCACTATGAAAGCGCAGCTCAGTATCAGGAGTGGATATCAGCTCTGCTTCTACTTCTTTTAAGAATGTCACGCGCTCATCGATATTGTCCTCAGACAATGACTGCGCCAATGCCAAATAATCCTCAAAATGGCGGCTTTCTGATTTTAATAAATAACGATAGTATTTTGCCAAACGCGCATCATTAATGACCTCAGCAAGTGCCGCAAAACGCTCACAAGAGCGTGCTTCGATAAATGCCCCAATGATAAGTACGTCCACCATAGCGGCAGGCTCGTAGGTGCGCTTATGTTTCAGCATGCCCTTGGCATAACGCCCTGCACTCAGATATCTCCATTCTTGCCCGCGCTCATGCATGATTCCAAGCACTTGCTCATAATGCAGCATCTCCTCACGTATCAGCTGTGCCAACTTACGCTGTAAGTCATATGAGAACTCATAGCGAAAGATGAGATTCATCGCCGTACCGGCTGCCTTTTTTTCACAATTGGCATGGTCTTGAATAATCAGCGGTAAGTTATCAATGGCGGCATTGACCCAAGCTTGCGAGGTACGCGCGCCCAAGAACTCATAAACAGGTGATAGATCGACCTTTAGCGGTGTGCTAAGTTGGCTGATATCAATACTATCGACGCTATCAATGCTGTCATTATTACTATCATGCTCAGCATCTCTGGCAGGTTTGCTCTTTGCAGTAGCGGACAACTCTGATTGTAAATGAGCAGTGGTTTTAGGTGTTGAGGTATTTTCGTGGGTTATAGTCATAGTTGGCTTGGGCTTTATTAACAAGTGAATGAATAAAATAATAAAAAAAGCAGGTATATACGCGCTATATGTTTCTAAATTCTTTTAAATATCTAGATATGATAGATAACCATTACGCATAAATTCATACCGTAATGATTACTTACAGTTTATACTGAACGATAGGTTAGTGGCATGAAATAGTAAGACAATCTTTGCTAACCCATATAGAATATAGATCATCATTTGACTACAGTATAGGCATTTAGCTACTAAATGGGGTTTCCTTGTTTATTACCCTATTTGATAGTAGGATAATATTTTGCTTTTAGGGTATTTTGTCTTACTATTGATTGTCAGCGGATAGCAGATAGTCATTATTGTATCAACTATCAATCGCGTCTCAAAATCTAAGGTTTATAAACCCTCGTTATTTAAAACCTATCTAGATAATATCTGATAATAAAACGTTAAACACCGCTCCATAATGACGGCCAATATGAGTGTAATCTAACAGGAATTTTACCTAGCTTGTTTCTGATGGTCGAATATTTATTACTTTATAACGCTGCTCCATGCGCCCTTTTTCATGACTGTGTACATGGACGAGGTATGTTTTAGCAGCCCAGTATGAACAAAACTAACAAACAGATAAGGATAACAGTATGAGCCAGTCTTCTAATGCCAATCGCGTTCAAAAAGGCATTCTTGCCATCGATCAGCAGCTGTTCGATTTTATCGAAAATGAAGTGCTGCCGAAAGTTGGTGTCGATTCAGATGGTTACTGGTCAGGTTTTGAAAAGGTCATTAAAGAGTTTACTCCGCGCAATAAAGCACTGCTTGCAACGCGTGCCAAGATTCAAGGACAGATTGACCAATGGCATCTGGACAACCCTGCCAAAAATGGTGATATTGACTATCCAGCGTATAAAACCTTTCTACAAGAAATTGGCTATCTGTTGCCAGAAGGCGAAGCGTTCAGTGTCAGCACAGAAAACGTCGATGATGAGATTGCCCGTATTGCCGGACCACAGCTGGTCGTGCCAGTACGTAATGCTCGCTATGCGCTAAACGCCAATAATGCGCGTTGGGGCAGCCTATATGATGCTCTATATGGCACCAATGTGATCAGTGATGAAAATGGCCAAGAAGCAAAGGGTGGCTATAACCCGACACGCGGCGCAGCTGTCGTCGCTTATGCCAAAAACTTCCTTGATGAAAATTTTGCCCTAGCATCAGGCGCCTATAGCGATGTTACAGGTTTTAAAGTCATCGATGGCAAGCTTGAGATTGCGCAAGGCGCTAGCAGTACGCAACTAAAAGATGGCGCACAGTTTGTCGGTTTTGTGGGTGACACGGACAGTCCTAGCGCTGTGTTGTTAAAGAACAATAATCTCCATGCTGAGATTCAAATTGATGGCAATCATCCAATCGGTAAAGAGGATCCTGCCAATATCAAAGACGTTGTATTAGAGTCCGCGCTGACCGCGATTCAAGACTGTGAAGATTCCATCGCTGCTGTTGATGCTGAAGAAAAGGTTGAAGCCTATCGCAATTGGTTTGGCTTAATGAATGGCGATTTGCAAGAAACCTTTGAGAAGGGCGGTAAGACCCGTACACGTAGACAAAACCCTGATCGCGAATACACCACGCCCGCAGGCGATACGCTGACCTTGTCAGGTCGCGCGCTTTTATTGCTGCGTAATGTCGGACATCTTATGCAAAATCCTGCGATTTTGGTCGACTTGGGCAATGGTCAAGAAGAGATTTTTGAAGGTTTGATGGACGGTTTGATCACACCGTTATTATCATTGAATGATTTAAAAGGTAAAACCGAGCTATCAAACTCGCGTAAAGGGTCAATGTATATTGTTAAACCAAAAATGCATGGTCCAGATGAAGTAAAAATGGCGAATGACTTATTTAATGCTTCAGAAGACTTACTAGGCTTAGAGCGTTATACGATCAAGATTGGCATCATGGATGAAGAGCGCCGTATGACGGTCAACTTAAAAGAAGCTATCCGCCAAGCAAAAGAGCGTGTTATTTTCATCAATACGGGCTTTTTAGATCGCACCGGTGATGAGATGCACACCAGTATGAATGCCGGTCCATTTGTCCGTAAAGGCGATATGAAGTCGCAAACGTGGCTACCTGCTTATGAGCAATGGAACGTCGATATCGGTCTTGAAGTAGGATTACAAGGTCATGCGCAGATTGGTAAAGGTATGTGGGCAAAACCTGACGAGATGCAAGAGATGATGGACACCAAAATTGCTCATCCGCAGGCAGGCGCCAATACCGCATGGGTACCATCGCCAACGGGCGCAACATTGCACAGCATGCACTATCATCAAGTCAATGTTGCAGAGGTGCAAGACAGTCTAAAATCACGTGCGCGCGCTAGCATCGATGATATCTTGACCATTCCATTGGCAAAAGACACCAATTGGACTGAAGAAGAAAAGCAGCAAGAGATTGATAACAATGCTCAAGGTATCCTAGGCTATGTCGTACGCTGGGTAAACCAAGGCGTCGGTTGCTCCAAAGTACCTGATATCAATGATGTCGGCTTGATGGAGGATCGTGCGACATTGCGTATCTCAAGTCAGCATATCGCCAACTGGTTACACCACGATGTGGTCAGTGAACAGCAAGTGATGGACGCTATGAAACGCATGGCCAAAATCGTCGATGAGCAAAACGCTGGTGATGCTGAGTATCAACCAATGGCGACTGACTTTGACAATTCTTATGCTTTCAAAGCCGCTTGTGATTTGGTGTTTAAAGGGCGCGAGCAGCCAAGTGGTTATACTGAGCCGCTATTGCATCAAGCAAGGTTAGATCTAAAAGCCAGTGTTGGCTGCTAAAAGTTAAAAAAAGCAGCATTTGACAACAGTTGTCCTTGACGAGAGGTAAATGACTGTCAAGTTTTGAGGCTGTTAATGACTAAGTTAATAGTCAAATTTTTAGCTTTTTTGATCTTCTTTAGAGTGCTCACCCTTATTCGTTTTAAACGAGTAGGGGTGTTTTTTTGCCAAAATTTTCTTTAAAGCAAAACCTTATACAGAGGGTGGGTTTGAAAGTTTTTCCCAACTAAAGCTTCAAAAAAATGTTGCAAATTATGTCAAAGTTGTTATGCTTGTAGCTGAAGTATGAGTTTGGTAACGGATGTTACGCAACAGAGCGATAAAGACCAAAGTTTACATGGCAGTTACTTTTTTAATCCCAGTTATGTAAGTCATGGTTTTTTTCATCTTACGGTAATAGAACTTCGCCACACTTGTTTCTGACTAATCTCGGTAGCCAGTTACACATTATATCTTTGAAGATTTGTGACGATACCATTTGGGCACTAGCTAATAATAGCTCGCTCATTACTAAAATTGTAAAGTGGAGATACCCCCATGAAAAAACTACTTTTAGCTACAGCAATCGCTGCCCTATCTGTATCTGCAGCCAATGCAGCACCAACTGTTTATGGTAAAGCTTTTGTAGCTATGGACTATGTTAATGCTGAATTCGATGCTCCTATCGTTGGTAATATGTATGATGAAGACACAGTAGAGATCAATTCTCATGCTTCACGTATCGGTCTTAAAGGCTCTGAAGCCATGACTGCTAACACTGATGTTATCTATCAGTTAGAGTACGGCACAAGCGTTGATGGCGATAAAAATGGTTTTACTAATCGTGATACTTTCCTAGGTGTTGTAAACAAGCAATTCGGTGAATTCCGTGTTGGTAAGAACCAATCAAGCCTAGCTCGTATTGACAACGTAGTTGTTAACCAAGGTTATTGGGATAACTTAGGTCAGACTGAAAATGAAAGTGAAGTTGTTTCAGCGTTGAACATGGCGGATAGTAACCGTATCCCAAGTTCAGTAATCTGGACTGCGCCTAAATATAACAACTTACCGTTAGAAATCTCTGCAATGTATAGCTCTGATGATGCCAATGGTAACGACAACTCAGGTTTTGGTGTTGCAGCATTATTTGATCAAGGTACTGGCTTTACTGCTGGTGTCGCTTATGACAAAGATCAAAACATCGCTGGCGATATCATCCGTGGTACTGCTACTGTAGATCTAGCTAAATTTATCGCTGCTCCAGTAAGATTGGGTGCGCTATATCAAGTAGCTGATTATGATGGCGGCGAGTCAAAAGAAAAAGGTTTCGTAATCAGTGGTGAAATGCCTTTAACTAACTTTGCGCGCCCAGCTTCTGTCTATGCACAGTACAACAACACGTCAAACCTAAATGGTTGGGACAATTCTGACTCAGATCAGATCGTTGTTGGTGGCAAATATATGTATAAAGACAATATCATTGCTCATGCCTATGCTGGTATGAATAAAGCTGACAATGTTAGAGCTTATGATTTAGGCGCTCCTGGTACTCTAATTGGTGATGCTGAAGTATTGGTAATTGGTACTGGTCTAGAATACAAATTCTAATCTAACCATTAGAATCTGAATAAAAAACTCATCCTTCGGGGTGAGTTTTTTTGTTATGTCCTTTTTAATGAGTGAGTAAGTTATAATAGCTGAGCGCTTGTAACAGACAAACGCTAAAAATGCAGAGTTTCAAATAGTTTGTGCTTTTGCCCTATATTTTTTGACGTATTTTTAGTAAAATCCTTCTTTACCAATTACCGACAGAGTACTATGACCAAGTTTATATTTGTGACCGGTGGGGTAGTGTCCTCACTAGGAAAAGGTATCACCGCCGCTTCTCTTGCTGCCGTCCTAGAAGCACGTGGCGTAAACGTGACCATGACTAAGATGGATCCGTATATCAACGTTGATCCAGGCACGATGAGCCCGTTCCAGCATGGTGAAGTATTCGTGACTGAAGATGGCGCCGAGACGGATTTGGACTTGGGCTATTATGAGCGTTTTTTACGCCATTCAAAGATGAGTAAAAGTAACAACTTCACCAGTGGTCGCATTTATCAAAACGTTTTGAATAAAGAGCGTCGCGGCGAGTATCTTGGTGGTACGGTGCAGGTGATCCCGCATATCACGGATGAAATTAAGAGCAAAATCCTTGCCAGTGGCGAAGGCTATGATATCGCCATTATCGAGATTGGCGGTACAGTAGGTGACATCGAGTCGCTACCCTTTATGGAAGCGGTCCGTCAAATGCAAGTCGAGCTTGGTCGCAATCGTGCCATGCTGATGCATCTGACACTAGTACCTTATATCGCCAGTGCTGGCGAAACCAAAACCAAACCAACGCAGCATTCTGTTAAAGAGCTGCGCTCTATCGGCTTGCAGCCTGATATCTTGATTTGCCGCTCTGATCATCATATCTCGCAAGACAACCGCCGCAAGATTGCGTTATTTACCAACGTTGAAGAACGTGCGGTCATTATGTGTGAAGACGCACAAAGTATTTATCAGATTCCACGTACCTTGCATGAGCAAGATCTTGATGATTTGATCTGTGAGCGTTTTGGTCTGGATGTGCCAGAAGCGGATTTGAGCGATTGGGATAAAGTGGTTGAAGCACAGCTAAATCCTGAGTCAACGGTAACTGTAGCTATGGTTGGTAAATATGTTGAATTGCCAGATGCCTACAAATCAATCAATGAAGCCTTGTTGCATGCCGGTATTACTCATAAAGCCGACGTCAAGATTGATTATGTCGATGCTGAGCGCTTAGAAGACGATGACAGCTTATTGGTGCAGCTACATAATGCTGATGCTATCTTGGTACCAGGCGGTTTTGGTGAGCGCGGCACGATGGGCAAAATGAAAGCCATCACTTATGCCCGTGAAAACAAGGTGCCGTATCTAGGTATTTGTTTAGGTATGCAGTTGGCAGTGATTGAATATGCCCGTAACGTGCTAAACCTTGATGCCAATTCATCTGAATTTGATAAAAAGACCGCTGAACCTATTATTGGTTTAATCGTTGAGTGGTTAGATGAGCGTGGTGAGTTACAGATTCGTAGCGATGACTCAGACCTTGGCGGTACCATGCGTCTAGGCGCGCAGCAAGCTGAGCTGGTCGCTGGTAGTAAGCTTGCCCAAATCTATGGCTCGACCAATATCACTGAGCGTCATCGCCATCGTTATGAGATGAATAACCGCTATATTGAGCCATTAGAGCAAGCAGGTATGACCATATCAGGGTACTCTGCCAAGCAGCATTTGGTTGAATCGGTTGAGCTTGCTGATCATCCATGGTTCATTGCGGTACAGTTCCATCCAGAATTTACCAGCTCGCCACGCGGTGGTCATGCCTTGTTCAATAGCTTTGTGAAAGCGGCAAAAAATTATAATGAAGCGAAGTAATCGTTAATCTATCACTGCTTTTGACATAAAAAGACTGATCTTCGGATTGGTCTTTTTTTGTGGTTGATTTTATGACGATAGTATAACCGATGATTTTTTAACGGTTTGCTGCTAATTACGCTTGTAGGCTTTTTTTAATGAGACTATCGGTTACAATATGAGTCAGACATATCGATAACAGCTATCAATAAAAATAACGAGGAAACTTATTTAATGGAAAACTCATTAACCGCGCAGCCGCATATTCAGCTTACTACGCCAAATGGCAATACGATAAATATCGGTAATGATCAGCCGTTTGTCTTATTTGGTGGGATGAATGTCTTAGAGTCCAAAGAGATGGCGTTTGAGATCGCTGAGCAATATATCGATATCTGCCAGCGACTGGGTATTGGCTATGTATTTAAAGCCAGCTTTGATAAAGCCAATCGCTCAAGCTTGACCTCCTATCGTGGTCCGGGGCTAGAGCAGGGTATTGATTGGCTTGGGCAAATCAAAGAAAAATTACAAGTGCCGATTATCACAGATGTACACGAACCTCACCAAGCGGCACCAGTTGCCGAAGTCGCTGATATCATTCAGCTACCTGCGTTTTTATCGCGTCAGACAGATTTGGTGCATGCAATGGCAAAGACCGATGCGATTATTAATATCAAAAAAGCGCAGTTTTTAGCGCCGCATGAGATGCGTCATATCGTCAATAAATGCCTCGAAGGCGGTAACGATAAGCTGATCCTCTGTGAGCGCGGTAGCTCCTTTGGTTATAACAATCTGGTCGTCGATATGCTGGGTTTTGATACCATGAAGCAGATGGAGATACCGGTATTTTTTGATGTGACGCATAGCTTGCAGCAGCCGGGCGCGCGTAGCGATAGTGCGGGCGGACGCCGTGAGCAAATCACAACATTGGCGCGAGCAGGTATGGCAACTGGCTTGGCAGGGTTGTTTTTGGAGGCGCATCCAAACCCAGAAGTGGCAAAGTGTGATGGTCCCTGTGCCCTACGTATGAACCAGTTAGAACCGTTCTTGCAGCAGCTAAAGCAGCTTGATGAGTTGGTCAAAGGCTTTGAGACTTTGGATACCCATTAATGCTATAAACGATAAGGGGGTAAGATCATGGCGATTAAAGTGGCACAGGTAAGTATCGAAAATATTGAGAACGCTGAAGGTTTGGAGAGCGTGATGACAGCGCTAAAGAATATCGCGGGCGTTACGGCTATTGAATTGGATGCTGACAGTCACATGGCACTGGTACATTATGATGACACCAAAACCAGTATCCATGCCTTTACCGCGGCGATCAGTATGGTCGATTATGTCACGCAGCCATTTCCTATCGATGCGCCGCAAAACCCACGCCATCATGAATAGGTTTATAAAAGTATAACCAAACTGACTTGTGGTCAACGCCGATAGCTCTTATGCTGGTCTTGGGTTTTTTGACAAAGTCTTATACCCTTAAAGTATACCAACCATTTATTCACAGATAACAATAAGGAGCCGAACATGGCAAACCAAACCCGTATTATTAAAATCGATGGCATGACTTGTGGTGGCTGTGTGGCCAGTGTCCATAACGCCACCGCAGACATCGATGGACTAGATGACATCAGTATCGAGCTTGCAGACAATCAAGCGACCGTCACCTTTGATGATAGCAAAACCAGCGTAGAGACAATTGCTGCTGCTATTGATGATGCAGGCTTTGATGCCACCGTTGTTAACGGTTAGTTTTATACGCTGTGCTAAACGAACCAGCTATCATGGCTGGTTTTTTTAATGATTAAAAACTATGAATATAAAAACTATGGATATCAGAGTAAAGCGATAAGCTTCCTTATTGCTACAATATATCCTATTAATCTGAGAGAGTAGGTCGGCTAAAATAGTTGAATTGATGTCAATCATGACCATTTAATACCTAGATTAATATAATAAGACGATCACTGTATAAGCACTCTGAAAAATAAGCGCTCTGAAAAATAAGCGCTCTAAAAACAATATGATATTCATCTTTAGAATGTACGGCTTGTTTGATTTGAATGTTTACTCCTCCACTGATAGATTTTTATAGCGCATACGAACTTATAAATACCATAACGAGTTTTATTTATGAAAGATTCTACCCGTACCAATACCCCTAATTCTTTTGATGTTGAGACTGATGTTCAGTCAAATACGCCACTTACGCCGCAGCGGGCGCATTTGCAGCTGGCGATAGAGGGTATGACGT
The DNA here is from genome assembly GCF_041554015.1 of Psychrobacter sp. Taxonomy (GTDB): domain Bacteria; phylum Pseudomonadota; class Gammaproteobacteria; order Pseudomonadales; family Moraxellaceae; genus Psychrobacter. The sequence continues at coordinate 135,647 of NZ_JBFFMS010000001.1, forward strand.
GTCAAGCCTGTGCATCACGGATTGAGAAGGTTTTGAATAAAAAGCCGTCGGTCTATGAGGTCAGCGTCAACTTCGCAGGCGAGACCGCCAATGTGGATTATGATCCGACTCAGACGACGCCAGAGCAGGTGACAGAGTGGGTGAATAAAACGGGTTTTGTCGCCAATTTACAGGTAGCTGATAGTTTGTTTGAGAAGACGGATGAGGATAACACGAGCGAATACCCATGGCGACTGATTGGAATGTGGGTTTGTTTGCTGCCTTTTTTAGTCGGTATGGCAGGCATGCTTTTTGGACAGGGTATGGCGTGGATGCCAGCGGTTTGGATACAATTTATCCTAGCGACCATTGTACAGTTTGGATTTGCATTGCCATTTTATAAAAGCGCTTGGGCATCTATCAAAGGTGGCCTTGCCAATATGGACGTATTGGTCGTTATTGGTACAGTAACCATTTGGGCGTATTCAACCTATCTGTGGCTGACTCATGGCGATGGCAGCTTAAACAGTTTGTTGCAAAGCGGCCATGCTGGCGGTCATGGTGTGAGTGGCGGTCCTGCCGTATATTTTGAAGCAGGGTTGATGGTCATTGCGTTTGTGCGTACGGGTAAGTATCTGGAAGAGCGCACCAAAAAGCACAGCTTAAACAGCATTGATTTATTATTGTCATTGACACCAGATGAGGTTGAGCAGCAGCAGCCAAATGGTGAGTTTAAAAATATCGCTCTAAAAGAGGTGCAAGTGGGTGATGTCTTACGTGCCAAGCAAGGTAGCCGAGTGGCAACTGATGGAGTGGTCATCGATGGTGCTGGCTGGTGTGTTGAGAGTCATTTGACCGGTGAGTCCGTACCGCTCAAAAAAGAGATTGGTGATGGACTATTAGCGGGTGCCTTGGTTGAAAACGGCAGCTTGCTGTACCGTGTCAAGGCTAAAGGTAGCGATACCAAGCTTGGTGATATGGTACAAGCGCTAAGCGATGCCCAAGGCTCAAAAGCCAATCTGGCACGCCTTGCTGATAGAGTCACTGCGGTCTTCGTGCCCGTTGTGGTAATGATTGCGCTGGTTACCTTTGGTTTGACTTGGTGGCTGACCGGTATGCTTGATACTGCGTTAATGCATGCGGTATCTGTATTGGTTATTGCTTGCCCCTGTGCGCTTGGTTTGGCGACACCAGCCGCAATCATGGCTGGTATGGGCGTTGCCGCGCGTCACGGGGTTTGGTTTAAAGATGCACAAAGCTTAGAAGCTGCGGGTAATATCGATACGGTGGTGCTTGATAAAACAGGCACTTTGACCATTGGTAAGCCGACTATCGTTGATCATGTCATGGTAGATAAGTCAATTGCGGTCGATGATGTGTTACAGATAGCTGCAAGCATTGAGGCACATGCCAGTCATCCGCTTGCAACCGCGCTGGTCAATGCAGCAACCGCGCGCGGCTTATCTTTATTTGATGTGTCTGATATTAGTGTGATAAAAGGCGCAGGTATTCAAGCCAGGATAGACGGTCTTGGTCTTATAAAGGTTGGTACGGCAGAGTTTGCGAATTTGGTCTTGCCTAAATTGATGCCAAAAGTATGGCAAATCGCCAGTACCGTGGCGATTAGTATTAACGATGAAGCATTAGGCGCATTTGCTTTGGCAGATGACCTAAAATCTGATACGCCGCAGGCTATTACTGCGCTACAAGATGCGGGTATTAATGTAATTTTGATGAGCGGTGATAAGCAATCGGTTGTTGATCATGTCGCAGGGCAGCTCGGTATTGAAAAAGCGTATGGTAAGATGAGTCCGCGTGATAAGGCAAGCCAGATTGCACTGCTGCAAACAGCTGGTCATAAAGTGGCAATGGCAGGCGATGGCGTCAATGATGCGCCAGCGATGGCAACAGCGGATGCCAGCTTTGCGATGTTTGAAGGTACCGATGTTGCCCAGCATAGCGCCTCCGCACGCTTAATGGGTGAGTCGCTGATGCATATCGATGCCGCGCAAAAAATTGCGAATGCAACGGTGCGTAATATCAAGCAAAATCTGTTTTTTGCCTTTATCTATAATTGTCTTGGTATTCCGCTTGCCGCCTTTGGCTTTTTAAATCCTATGATTGCCGCAGCCGCTATGGCACTTAGCTCGATTTCAGTATTGATAAATGCCCTGCGTTTAACCCGTTTTAAGACCAAGGTTGAGCTAAATAATACGGTATCTGCTCCCAATGCTGATAAAATAGCCTAATACCATAACAAAGGTTAGATGACTGTCACTTATCCTGTATTTGCGCAGTTGGTAATCGTCAATATTAGCGTTTAGGTTCGATTTTATGCTCGCAAGTTTGGGTAAGATAAGGGCGGTTTGGCAAAATATATGCTATGATGCCAAGCACTATAGTCAGTGATTAGGGTCAGCAATAAAACCTTAATGGCGCTGAAAATTAGACGATCATATTAATCACCAACGCTTTTTTTTGCGCCCTACTATACGATATTTTTCTTTTTCTTTATCTTTTTTGTATTCTAACTGCCATGATTTATTTTATACATCTGGCATGACCAAAGGAATTAACAGACATTATGTACGCTGAAGAAACCACCAACGTCACCGCAATTAAAGACATTCGCGCTCGTGAGATTTTAGACTCGCGCGGTAACCCAACGATTGAAGCCGATGTTATCTTAGCGGATGGCACCATTGGTCGTGCTGCTGCGCCTAGTGGCGCCTCGACTGGCTCACGTGAAGCATTAGAGCTGCGTGATGGCGATCAAAGCCGCTACATGGGTAAAGGCGTCAAAAAGGCGGTAGCTAACGTTAACAGTCAAATCCGTAGTGCTTTAATGGACAAAAATGTCACAGAGCAGCAAGCCATTGATGATGCTATGATTACATTAGATGGTACAGAAAATAAAGACAATCTTGGTGCCAATGCCATACTTGCGGTATCACTTGCAGTTGCTAAAGCAGCTGCTAAGTCACAAAGTCTGCCATTGCATCAGTATATTGCTGATTTGCGTAATCAGACGTCGCTTACGATGCCTGTCCCGATGATGAATATCATTAATGGCGGCGAGCACGCGGACAATACTGTTGATATTCAAGAGTTTATGATTGAGCCAGTTGGTTTTAACAGCTTCTCAGAAGCATTACGTGCTGGTACCGAGATTTTCCATAGCTTAAAGTCTGTACTAAAGTCGCAAGGCTTTAATACTGCAGTTGGTGACGAAGGCGGCTTTGCCCCAAATCTGCGCAGCAACGAAGAAGCTATTACCGTTATCATGCAAGCGATTGAACAAGTAGGCTACACAGCTGGTAAAGACATTCATCTGGCTTTGGACTGTGCTGCTACTGAGTTTTATAAAGATGGCAAATATATCTTGGCAGGCGAAGGTAATAAATCTTTTGATAGCCAAGGGTTCTCAGATTATCTAGTGGGTCTTACGCGTCAATATCCTATTATCTCTATCGAAGATGGTCTTGATGAGTCGGATTGGGATGGTTGGAAGTATTTGACTGAACAAATCGGTGATACGGTTCAGTTAGTCGGTGATGATTTGTTTGTCACCAACCCTGCTATCTTGCAAGAGGGTATCGATAAGAAAATTGCCAATGCGATTTTGATTAAGTTTAACCAAATCGGCACCTTATCAGAAACGTTAGATGCGATTTATCTGGCGAAGAAAAACGGTTATGCAACGATTATCTCGCATCGTTCAGGCGAAACCGAAGACAGCACCATTGCTGATTTGGCAGTAGGTACCGCGGCTGGTCAAATAAAAACCGGTTCACTATGCCGCTCAGATCGCGTTGCCAAGTATAACCAATTGCTTCGTATCGAGCAGCAAGTACGTGCAAGCTATCGTGGCTGTGAAGAGTTTATCGGATTACGTGGTTAATCCGTCAAAACTGTTGCAAATGCTGAGCGATATATAGATATATAAAGGTATCGCTCAGCAAGTTTTTATTCTCTTTATATTGTTTGGCGTTATTACCCTATGAAATATTTTAGCCAATTTATACTACTTGCGTTAGCCGTTGCCGTGCTGTCAGGACTGCAATATCAGTATTGGCTGGGTGAAAATGGTCGCTTTGAGCATAATAAGCTGACAGCTCAGATTACAGAGCAGCAGCGCTTAAATGACAATCAAGTATCAGCAAATAACTTGCTGCGCACCGATGTTAATGATCTAAAAACGGGTCTTGAAGCGGTGGAGGAGCATGCTCGTTTGGATTTGGGTTTGATCAAGCCAGATGAGACTTTTGTACAAGTATCAACCGCACCAACTACCCATAGTCCTTACTGATATAGTCGTTACTGAGTTTGACGTATCGCTATTATGGATATGACCGGCAGTACAATAAGCTATTATGAATAATAATAGTTTTTTTCGTTTTTATACCCCTTGTTTTTATCCTATTGTCATAGAATCAAACCATAAGTACTTTATCGTGGGTACTGTAGCATGAGTACTGTATTATGAATACCACGCCTAATATCCATGCCATGATTGTCGCTGCTGGTCGCGGTAGTCGTTTTGGGGCGCCTGTTGCTAAACAATATACCTTACTACAAGGTCAGACCTTATTACAGCACAGTGTGGCACGTTTGTCTGAGAGTCATTATATTGATCACTGCTTATTGGTGGTGGCGGCAGATGATACCACTGCCCAGACGCTGAGCTTCACGCTTCCTATTCATTATGCTGTCGGTGGTGCTGAACGTTGGCAGTCGGTAAAGGCAGGAGTAGAGGCAATGATTGATTCAGGCGCAGAGGCGGCTGATTTGGTCGTCATTCATGATGCCGCGCGCCCTGCCGTACCAAGTCATGATATTGATGCCGTTATCCAAGCAGCAATGCTAGAGCCTTATGGGGCTATTCTAGCGACACCGGTCGCTGATACGCTAAAGCAGTCTTATGTAGCATCTCATGTACTCGACACGTCAGCACATGAGGCTGCGTTGCCTCATCAGCAGCCTCTTCATGCTCAGCCTGCGCCTGCTAATGATCAAAGCCGTTGTGACACGTTTCATACCTATGCTAAAAAAACCATAGATCGTAGCCATATGTGGCAGGCACAAACCCCGCAAGTATTTAGACTTGGACAATTGCAACACGTACTGAATTATGTGGCTGAGCATAATCTTGCGATTACTGACGAAGCCAGTGCTTTTGAATATTTAAACCTATCGATTAGATTGGTAAAGGGCAGTCGCCAAAACATCAAACTGACTTATCCTGATGATAGTATTCTACTGACAGCAATTCTCACGTCTCAATTCGTTTGCAGCTCATAAATTTATTATTACATTGTAGTTTTTGACTTTTTGAGCGGTTATATATTTTATATACAATTTTTATTGTGGTCCAAAAATATCGGATATCACTGACCTGTATCGCTGCAAACCTTATATGGCAAGCTTTACAGCCCGTTCTAAATTTGGAAAATAAAAAAGAGTCTATTAGTTATTTTTGCTAAATGGTCGTTTATGTTTCCTATAATATTTTTTGTCGTCTTATAGGCTTTGTATATGAATATTTCCTGTATATTGTTTAATGTTAACAACTTGTCATTTCCATAAACATATATTGCTTTGCTCACTAAAACAGCCTATGATGTAACCAACTTAATACAATTAATATAAACATTTATAAAATCAATAATATACCAAGCCGATTCGTGTTTAGAAACGTCTTGCTTCTATGTTTTTTTCTAAAGTCTTAGCTACATTTACCTAATTATAGGGAGAAGCTGATTGTCACCAACGATTGATTCTACAAATCCAGTAATGCCAGATCTTTGCCAACTTGTTTATCTGAGCCACATTACCTCTACTGGTCTATCCAACTCTAGTACGCTTAATGATATTGCAAAGGTCGCAAATGAGCTGAATAAGGTGGATAATATTACGGGTATTCTTTGCTACGGCAATGGTTACTTTTTTCAATATGTCGAAGGTACTGAGCAGGCATTAACCAATCTTAAAAACCGTTTGCTAGTAGATGATCGCCACAAAGATTTAAAAGTATTAGATTTTTCAGTGATTGATGAACGCCGTTTTGATAGATGGTCATTACGCTCTATTACGCTTGAGCGTTGGATGGTTAGTGAGCCTAAGCTAAAAGGCTTTATGCCTTTTAGACCTGACAGCTGGCAGTCAAATGAATGGCAGCAGTTTTTAGATGTTCTGCAAGGTTATTATGAAGCGCAAGAAGTGACTGATGATACTGATTCTCAGCCGATAAAGTACAGCACCTTAGGTTTGACGTTGGGCAAAGTAGTAGGGCAGCACCAAGCCTTCTTCTTAATCCAAACCATACTAGGTGGATTGATTGTTTTAGCGCTACTGTGGCTGATTTTATCCGATAAAATTTTCTAAGTATCGTCAGTTTTACATTAGTTTCACATCGATAGATAGCGTCTCTATTTTATTTCACAGTAACGATATTATAAGTATTTTCATAAAGTCAGCATACATTGCTGGCTTTTTTGTATTTATAAACAGCGATTGCATGATTGCTAGACGATAGGCGTAAGACAGGCTAGAGGTAGCTTATGACAGATATCATAAACAGAGGCGCATAAAAAAAGCCCAATCACAATATTATTGTGATTGGGCTTTTCGGTGGCTTGCTTATTAGTCTGATCAGATGCTTTATAGCCATCTTGCTAATAAGTGACGCCAAATAGTGGCGTCCCCAGGGGGATTCGAACCCCCGTTACCGCCGTGAAAGGGCGGTGTCCTAGGCCTCTAGACGATGGGGACTAGTAACAACGCTTCAGCTGCTTTCACCTTTATGCTGAAGTGGTGCGTATTTTAATGTGGTCTGCGTTTGCTGTCAAGCCTTTTTCTACGTCTTTTTAAAATTAAATATCTTTTTTTTAGGGCGCGGCGTGGATGCAGGTCATTACGCTTTAAATGATAGCGAATCCATAACGAAGTACAAGCGCTAATGGTCAAGGCGAGCAGCATATAACCAATAATGGTTGCCCATAATTTAAACTGTGGTTCCATCATAAAGTCCCTCTTAGTAAGCTTCGATTGTCTATGACAGATGCTCAAAGCACAGCAGGTAACTTAAACCATCTCTAGATTTAACCCCTCATTCGGTATCGCCATTCGGTATTACACAGGCAAGAGGTTAAATCATTCTATCCAATCATAAGGTTGAAGTTAGTCAACCTTACAGATAGCATTATTATGTATGGTGAGCAAGAGGTACTCTGTAATGATTGGCTTATGGACACTCTGGAACAGTTTAGTTTGTGGTTACAGGCTCAGGCTCGCTATTCATGGCGTTAGCCAGCATAGGATAGTTATTTAAGATATAACAAAACAGCTCAGCCGTTTTTTGCGTGTCATATAGTGCTGAGTGGGCATCATTACCATCGAAATCAAGTCCAGCTGCCTTGCAAGCACGAGCTAGTACGGTTTGACCGAATGCCAGCGCAGATAAAGTCACGGTGTCAAAAACTGAAAAGTTATGAAAGGGGTTGTGGCTTTTATTGTTGGTACGTAATACCGCAGCATTTAAGAACGCTAAGTCAAAATGAGCATTGTGTCCGATCAACACACATTGGCGACAGTCTTCAGTACGGCGTACTTCTTTTAACCCTTTAAAGATACGGCGTAGTGCGGTTTTCTCATCTTCGGCTATGGCTTTACGCAAAGGATTGTTGGGATCAATGCCGGTAAAGGCAAGGGCGCTTGGCTCAAGATTTGCCCCTTCAAAGGGTTCGATATGAGCATTGAAAGCTTCACCAGGATAAAAGACACCTTGCTCATTTAATAGTACAGGAATACAGGCAATTTCTAATAGAGCATCGGTTTGCGCGTTAAAGCCAGCAGTTTCCACATCAACGACGACCGGCAAAAACTTACGAAATCGGTCTTTTAGACGCATGGGCGCTAGCTCGTCTGCGGCATCTTCTGTGTGACTATTTGACGCAAGCTTAAGGGTATTATCAACGGGGTTTGATGGGTTTTTATCAGGTAAGGCGGCATCATTTAGAGTGGTCATATCTGGTTAAATCGCTTTTATCAGTCGTGCTGTTATATTGAATTAAGACGTTAAATGATAAATAAACACCCTATGATACAAATCACACAGCTGGTTAGCAGATGTCATGCTGATCATAGGGTTAAAGTTTTACATGTCTAAAGTGAAAATAAAATAAAGACAGTTTTGCTTAGTTGGTTTTAGTCTTTGATAGACCAAGGCAATGTCTCACCTGCCATAAGCGGGGTCAATGTTGAGCCATCAAAATAAGGATAGGCTACTGGCACGTGCATAGGCGTATTGACAAGCGTAATCGTGCTTTCATTAACGGGTAGTCCATAGAACTGTGCTCCAAAACGACTGGCAAAGCCCTCTAGCTTGTCTATTTTCCCCACGCTATCGAAAGCGGTCGCATACAATGGCAAAGCGGTTGCGGCACTATAGCAGCCTGCACAGCCGCAAGCAGATTCTTTTGCATCGGTTGCATGAGGCGCTGAATCAGTGCCCAAAAAGAATTTTGGATTGCCGCTGGTTGCCACATCTAATAATACTTTTTGATGGCTTTCACGCTTTAGGATAGGTAAGCAATAAAAGTGCGGCTTTATACCACCAACCAATAGATGATTGCGGTTAAACATTAAATGCTGCGGGGTAATAGTGGCAGCAATGTGATTGCCTTGTGCTAAGACAAAATCAGCGGCATCACTGGTGGTAATATGCTCGACGACAATCTTTAAGGTGGGGAATTTGACAATGATTTGCGCCAATACTTCGTCTAAAAAACGTTTTTCACGGTCAAAAATATCCACATGATCTTGAGTGACTTCACCATGTATCAATAAGGGTAGATTGTATTTTTCCAGTGCTTCAAAAACGTCGACGCAGGCATTGATATTGGTGACGCCATCAGCTGAGTTGGTAGTCGCGCCAGCAGGGTAGAGCTTGACCGCTTGGACGATACCGGATTGTGCGGCCATCTCGATATCTTGGGCCGTGGTTTTGTCAGTGAGATATAAAGTCATGCGTGGATCGAATGCATTTTTGCGCTCAGCATTCAGCTCACTGTCTGCTAAGTGCGCCATGATACGGTCGCGATAGGCACGCGCATCGTCAGTGTTCTTAACAGGAGGCACTAAGTTTGGCATACACATGATACGGTTAAAGCTGTTTGCTGCATGTGCTACGGTAGTGCTCAATGCTTTGCCATCACGCAAATGGATATGCCAATCGTCCGGCTGAAGGATGGTCAATTCTCTAATCGAATCAGTCATAATGTCGTCGCGCTCTATATCGTCATATACGGAAATAAAAGGAAGGGATACTGTAGCGCTATCATAACAGATTTGCCTACTTGACTAAATATGCGGCTAAATATCTGTACATAATACATGGGTTGTTTTTTAATTTTTGGTAATCAGCTGTACCGATAGGCAAGTAACTAAAATCTGTCGACCCAAAATTTAAAGCAAAAGCTTGAGCCATGGGGCAGTTGTACTTTTGCCTATAGTAAATATGATGTACACTGAGCAAGTAATTTATCTTTTGATTGAATCTCAGCGCTTTTTCTCGAACTAAACGCTCACAACACTCATAACAGGAGTTCTTCATGGCTCAGCTTGATCCAAAAAATATTAATAAAATCGTCTTGGCCTATTCAGGTGGTCTTGATACCTCTATCATCGCGAAATGGCTGCAAGAAACCTATGATGCAGAAGTGATCACCTTTACTGCTGATATCGGTCAGGGCGAAGAAGTTGAGCCAGCGCGCGCCAAAGCTGAAGCCATGGGCATCAAGCATATCCATATCGAAGACTTACGTGAAGAGTTCGCTCGTGATTATGTATTCCCAATGTTCCGCGCCAATGCCATCTATGAAGGCGAGTATCTGCTAGGGACTTCTATCGCGCGTCCGTTAATTGCCAAGCGCTTGGTTGAAATTGCTAAAGAACATAATGCCGATGCCATCAGTCATGGCGCGACTGGTAAAGGCAATGACCAAGTCCGTTTTGAGCTTGGCGCGGTTGCACTGTCTCCTGACGTGGTCACCATTGCCCCTTGGCGTGAGTGGGACTTATCTAGCCGTGAAAGCTTGATGAAATATGCTGAAGAACATAATATTGCTATCGACTATGCCGGCAATAAGAAAAAATCTCCGTATTCAATGGATGCCAACTTACTGCACATCTCTTATGAAGGCGGTATCTTAGAAAACCCATACGCCGAAGCAGAAGACGATATGTGGCGCTGGTCAGTCAGTCCAGAAGAAGCGCCTGACGAAGCACAATATCTAGAGTTAGAATACAAAAAAGGTGACATCATTGCCATCGATGGTGAAGCACTTAAGCCTTTTGAGGTCATGATTAAGCTAAATGAGATTGGCGGCAAGCACGGTATCGGACGTTTGGATATCGTAGAAAACCGTTATGTCGGTATGAAATCACGCGGCTGCTATGAAACCCCAGCTGGTACTATTATGCTAAAAGCGCATCGCGGTATTGAGTCATTGACGCTTGACCGTGAAGCGGCGCATCTAAAAGATGAGCTGATGCCACGTTATGCCAAGATTATCTATAATGGTTATTGGTTCAGCCCTGAACGTATGATGCTACAAGCTCTGATTGACAAGTCACAAGAATATGTCAACGGTACCGTACGCGTCAAATTATATAAAGGGGCGGTAAGCGTCGTCGGTCGTAAGTCAGATGATTCATTGTTTGATGAAAAAATCGCCACGTTTGAAGATGATGCGGGCGCTTATGATCAAAAAGACGCTGAAGGCTTTATCCGTTTAAATGGTCTACGTCTGGCGATTGAAGCCAGCCGTGGTCGTGATTTATCGAAGTAAGCCAGATTTGCGGTAGTCAATTCGAGACATAGACGATACGTTAATAGTCACGTGCGACTGGTATAATTTTTCCTTGCTTGCTGTTATCACAGAGGCTACGAAAAATTCATTCCAGTCGCACTATATCGATTTTAAAGTCAGTCTACTATCGACACAACATAAGCAAGAAGAAATAAAAACGGCGCTATTAATATAGCGCCTTTTTTGATTTTTTTGCAGGTTTGTTCGACTATTTTTTGATGCTTAAGAAGTTATGTACTAATTGCTGCCACTTATTATTGTGCTGCTTTTGTTTCTTTATCGTCAGACTCATCACCGTCCACCATAACAATGGCCACATCCTGCTGTTGACGTTCTGCAATAATATCTTGTGCTATGACCTTTTCTGTCGCTAGCAGCATATCATCAGATTTTTGGCCTTGATATTTAAGAGCGGCAAGCCCGCCAAGCACCCCGATGACAGCAATAATAATTAAGATAACTGGGTTTTTCCAAAGAGGTATAGACGCCTCGTATTCAATGGGTTTTTCGCTGGTAGTGGTTGGCGTATTGTCATTATTACCACCAATGAGACCTAAGCTGACCAAAGGCGGCTTAGGTGCGCTGGCAGGCTCTGAGGTGATACGTAGGCGATTACGACTGAGATAGATATCTGAGATTTTGGCGAGCTGTAATAACCAGCGTTGGTGAGGTAAGGCAATGGCTTGCATTTCTGTAAAGACTAGCATGTCGTTATGATGACCTTGCTGCAAGTTATCAGGTGAGCGCCCAATGGCTTTTAAATAATTGCCCGTCGCTAGCTGCATGTCTTGTACGGGCTCATGATTTTCAGGTTTAAATGTCATCAACTCGTGCCAATAAGGATCAAAAGCGGGCGGGGTATCAGCGAGCTGCGCTGTGTTCAATAAGGCGCGTTCTATATTGGGACTATTTCCAGAGTCTTCTTGTATTGCTACTGATAAATCTAAAGCAGTTTCTGGCGCTGTAATTAAAGCATTATCTTTATTAGCCTTGGTCAATTCATTAGGGCTTGACGGTTGCTGATTGGTGGCAAAGCGGGCCACTGACAAAAACTGCGGTTGCAGGGCAAACCATTTATCCATCTCGTCATTATCAAGTTGGCTATAATCCGCTAAAATAGCCAGTTCACGTAAGACAATCACGCATAGAGATGTGAGAAGTATCTGTACTTGCTGCGTTGCTGCATCAATTTGCTGTGCAATATAGTCACTTGCTTGAATCACGCGAGCATTGTCATAAAATATGGCATGCGCCGCTTCATGGCGATGATATAAGGTCGCATTTAGCGTGGCAAAATTCATTGAATTATACTGGCGTAGCTCTTTGACAGCGCCGCGACTAAATAACTTTTTGCTTACCGCTTGTCCATCATTGTGCTGCTGATAAGCAAGCAAGGCGCTGACAATAGCCTGCAAACTGGCATCCATTGCTAATCGCGCTTGCGGTAATGACAGCTTGGCGGCATCTGCCAGTAACGACACCATGGGCTTGGTATCTTGATAGAGGAAATCATACATCGACACACGAGTCGGTGAAATAGTCGTCATAATCTGCTAGCATCAAAAAGTGTGCCCCTATATTACGGTGCCAAAAGCCTTGATACAATCACTTAATAATAGAAAAAATCAATCAACTTACTTATCACGCGCTCAATAATAATAGCCACTAGGCAAATGACTGTTGGAAATATTCCATGAAGAATAATGAAAGCTATCACAAGAAATTTAACGAAAACTCTAACGCCCATATAGTGATTAATGTTGCTGAGCAAACGTTAACGCTCTACCAACACGATAAAGAAATGAATCAATATACAGTGTCTACCGCCAAAAATGGCATTGGCAGTCAGCAAGATAGCGGCTGCACGCCTCTTGGCAAACATTTTATTGCCGAAAAGATCGGCGCAGATGAACCCATAAATGCGGTATTTATTGGACGTGTTCCTACGGGCGAGATATATAGTGCAGAGCTTGGTAAACAGCACCCAGATCGTGATTGGATACTAAGCCGTATTCTTTGGCTAAGCGGTATGGAAGAGGGCGTCAATAAAGGCAGTAATAGCCAAGGTGGCTGTGATACTTATCAGCGTTATATATATATCCATGGTACGTCAGACAGTGAGCCGATGGGTGTGCCACTCTCGCATGGCTGTGTACGTATGCGTAATAAGGATATGATTGAATTGTTTGCGCAGATTGAGGAAGGAACACCAGTGTATATTATCGCTTAATAGACGTATTGTTGAATATGGGCAGGTTAATATAAAAAGGATAGAGTGGAACTGAAATAAATTTTACGTAGCCTCTGTCGACGTAGGCACGGCAAGCAAGAAAGCAAGCAAGAAAAATTTATTCCAGTCCCGCAGCATAGTATTGTGTATCCACTATTATTTAATAGTGGCACCTATACATTTGAACCTATTTAATTACCAGAATACTGAGCAATCATAAAACTTATCCAAACGTTTTTCTGTGGCTTTTTCTTTTGGTGTTAAAGCCGCATTTAACCAGCCTGTAGCATATAAAGCAGCAGCGTCAGAGCTTGATTTACTTTGATAATATTGCTGATAATCCATCATATCGAGCTGTCGACCCAGTGCCTTCTGTGCTTTTACAACACGCTTTAGCCAGCGCTTGGTTTTCTTTTTACTATATAAAGGTGCTATTAACTCACTGATATAACGCAAGTTTTTTAGATGGTCGTATAGTTTGTACAGTGCCTGAAGGACGTCTTCGTTTTCTAGCTCACAGTCTGACTCATCATAGCTGTCCTCTAAATATTGCTCAGCTTCAAGTAATCTGTCATAAGATTTAATAAGGGCTTTTTCTAGCTTATTGATCGCGAGTTTATCAGCTTGCGGCTCAAGGCTTGGGTCACTCATCGTATAGGCGATAAGCTCAAGCAGCATGATCTGGAAGTCATTAGCACTGATTGCAGCCATTGGGGTAATTTTGATAGCATCAATATCTGCTGTCCAATCAACGCTAGGTGCGCCCTGCTGCTGTAATCTTGGTTCAACGTGACTATTGAGATAAGCAAGCTTACGATACTCAGTGAGTAATACAGTAGTTTGTTGCAATATGGCTGACCAGTCCGGATTGATTTCATCTGATAAGCTATCAAAGGCTTGTAGCACAGTGTGCAAGCGCTCTATACCGATAGACAGCTGTAAAAGGTGAGTATGGTCCTGACTGCCAGCAATGACGGCACTGCTGTTTGGGAGTATTTGCAGCAGGCAGTTGTGTACGGCAGCGCGTAAAAAAGCCGGCATACTGATTTTTTTATTGATATCAAGCGCGCTCAAATCCGTAAGAACGGCTGGGCTATGATTTTGTCCCTTGATAAGTAAGCTACCGCGCTCTGCTTTGGTGACAGTAGATAAGCACAGTTTATAACGCTGACACCAAGTTTTAGCTGTCGCAAATAAAAAATCCAACTCACCGGATACCAGCTCAAATTCGATTTCTTGAATGGCATCTTTTTGAGTATCATCAGTACCATGGATGATTTCTCCATCATCGTATGCCATCTCAATACTGTTAACGATTTTATCGTTTGTATCTTCTATCAATAAGCGGGTGGTGCGCGTTACATCAGTCACGTATAACCGTGTCAGTTTTTTAGCCAGTTTTTTTAGCTTAAAGTCTGCCAATGCTGGGGCAATAGGGGTATCTTTATAAATCGTCAAATCAGGCATGAGCGTGTTAGCGTCCAGCATCGCTTGTACTTGCTCATTATCTAATGTGGCATTGTGCTCTAGTCGCGCCGCAATACCATCGCCACCCGCTTTGATGGTCTGTACCCAAGTATCGCCCTCTTTACGAATACGCAGGCCAATACCAGCCTGTGCAAGCTGTTGATCAGGAGTGTCGTAATAATGGGCCGCCAGTTTAGTCGTTTGCGACGATTTGACTTGCGCTTGGCGCATCAAGCCCTTTAATCGTGATTCTGGTACCAAGAATTTTAGCTCTATCTCTTGCATGATGGCTCCCAATTATTTTAATAAATTTTAAGTTATTACCATCGTATGAAAGCTATCGGTGAATAACAAGTAAAAATTTCGCTTGGTTTACCAAATTATATGAAATACATGCTGAGTGGGTGGATGCTGCTTCATTAAAATATAATTGATCCTAAATGAGACGGATACGTTAGATTACAACGCATAAAAAAGCCGCCCTACAAGGTAGGACGGCTTTTCTTAAAAATTTACTTATAAAATGTACTTATAAGTGGTCGGATATTAGAACTGGTTCATGGTGTTCTTGCCGCCGCCAGCTTTAAGGGCGTTTTCACCAGAGAAGATCTCTTTGTGGTCATCGCCAAGATCAGAGCCTGCCATTGCTTGGTGCTTAACACAAGCGATGCCTTCGCGGATCTCTTTACGTTGTACGCCAGCTGCATAAGCAAGCATGCCGTCATCACCGAAATAGCCTTTAGCAAGTTCATGAACGCTAAGCGCCGTGGTATGATACGTAGGTAGGGTGATTAAGTGATGGAATACACCTGCTTCACGTGACGCATCACGCTGGAAGTTTCTAGCCGCTTCGTCAGCTGCAGTATCAAGTTCAGTACCATCGTAATCAGCACTCATCAAGTCATTTTTATTGTAGGCAGATAGGTCTTTACCTTCTTCTTCCCACTGAGCGATGATTTGCTTACGGAAGTTCAGCGTCCAGTTGAATGATGGGCTGTTATTGTATACAAGCTTGGCTTTTGGCTGTTGCTCTTTGATACGATCAACCATCATTTTGATGTGTGCGACGTCTGGAGTCGGTGTTTCGATCCATAGTAGATCGGCACCATTTTCTAGAGCGGTAACACAGTCAAGTACAACGCGGTCAATGTTTGTTTCTTCACGGAACTGATATAAACCGTTAGGCAGACGAACTGGGCGTACTAGTTTGCCGTTATGCTTAAGTAGGCTGTCGTTTTCTTTGGCGTTCTCTAGCGTCACTTCTTCCATCTCGATGAAGTCGATGTACTGAGAAGCAAGGTCGCCTGGCTCATTTGATACTGGGATTTTTTGCGTGAGTGATGCGCCCTCACTATCAGTACGTGCAACGATCACACCGTCTTCAACACCAAGCTCTAAGAATGCATAACGGATGGCGTTGATTTTTGCGATATAGTCTTCATGCGGTACGGTTACTTTACCCGCTTGGTGACCACATTGCTTCGCATCAGATACTTGGTTTTCGATTTGTAATGCACAAGCGCCCGCTTCGATGATTTGTTTGGCTAGTAGGTAAGTTGCTTCTTCGTTACCGAAACCTGCATCGATATCAGCAATGATTGGCACAACGTGTGAATCAAAGTTTTCGATTTTTTCTAGGATAGCTGAAGTATCTTGACCCGCTTCTTCAGCTGCGTTTAGCTCACGGAAATAGTCGTTCAATACTTTTGCATCAGCTTGGCGTAAGAAAGTGTAGATTTCTTCGATGAGCTTAGGTACAGAAGTTTTTTCGTGCATAGATTGGTCAGGTAGAGGACCAAACTCAGAACGAAGGGCAGCGACCATCCAACCAGATAGGTAGATATAAGTTTTAGACGTAGTGCCAAAATATTTTTTCTTTGCATACATGGTTTGCTGAGCAACAAAACCATGCCATGCACCTAGAGACTGGGTGTATTGAGACGTATCATTGTCATATTCTTCCATGTCTTGACGCATGATTTTTGCGGTGTATTTAGCGATATCCAAACCGGTTTTGAAGCGGTTTTGTGCCATCATACGTGCCGCATCAGTTTCACTGATGTTCTGCCAGTTGCCGTGTTTTTGTTTTAGTTCACGTACTAAATCGATCGCTGATTTATATGCAGTTGACATCTATGGTCTCCTTGGTGGTGAATAAATAAGTAAATTAAAATACTTTTGGTCTGTATAGAAAGATGCTGGCAGAAGTAAAAGTTTAAAATATCCGCTTCTTCCCTGAGCAATCTCTACTAAACTATAAGAAAATTGTGATAAAAGCAATTAAAACCTGTCTATTTGGTCAGCTTTTATTTTATTGCCTCTGTTTTTAACTTATGATTTAAGGTTAATCGATTGATTTATAAGGTTTTTTGATACGAAATTAACCATTGCCTTAAAACGTATCAGATATTTATCTAAGCTTAAAAAGACGTGTAAAAAACTGATTTTTTATAAGATACCGTTATACGGTTTATGTCCGTATTTGAGTATCAAAATACGATAAAATGCACTTAGTCATTCGTCCAATAAAATAGAGAGTAACAGTCTAATGTTGGATAATCCTGAATGAGCGCTTGCTAGCCACTATAGCTAGGTTGCCTTGATTTATCTAGTTTATGATTATTATCTTGGGTATTTCTTTTGATTATAGTGCATATAAAACAATGGCTTGTGAGCGGAAAATTCAGTTATAATGCGTATATTCTAGAATAATTAATATAAGAATATCCTGATATCAGGCAGTTATAGATGAGATTTAATAAATAACAGGACAAAAGTATCACGTTGATAGTGGTATTTATTCTAAGGTAAAGAGATACATATATGAATTTGCAGCGGGTAGATTTGAATTTATTGGTACATTTGGATGTATTGCTTCGTGAAAAAAACGTCACGCGCGCCGCTGAGCAGCTTGGCATTACCCAGCCTGCGATGAGTAATATTTTGCGCCGTTTGCGTAAGTTATTTAACGATCCTTTATTGGTGCGTTCATCAGAAGGGATGACTCCGACAGAGCGAGCTTTAGAATTGCAACCTCGTATCCGCGAGATATTGGCTGACTTGACCCAAGTGCTTGAACCGCGCACCGAGTTCCGTCCTTATAGTACCTCACGTGTTTTTCGGATCATGACCTCAGACTATGCTGAGGCGACTTTGGTGCCAAAGCTGGTTAAGGCACTGCGCTCAGAGGCACCCAATGTCATCTTGGATTTCTTGACGCCATCGGATGTGTCCTATCGTGATATGGAGCAGGGGCGAGTAGATTTGGCGATCAACCGCTTTAATGAGATCCCGCAAAGCTTCCATCAAGTGCTGGTCTGGCGTGATACCTTTAGTTGTCTATTATCCTCTGACAGCCCTTACGCTCATCGCTTTAATCTCAAAAACTATCTTAAAGCGCAGCATGTTTGGGTCTCTAAAACAGGTATGGGCGTGGGCTTTGGTGTCAATCCAGAAAAGTCTGGCGGCTTAGGTTCTATCGATCAAGCTTTGCAGCGTTTAGGTCAAAAACGTCAAATCAGTGTCTTTACCCGTCACTATCAGATGCCTGCGATGCTGGCAGCAAACAAAGATTTGATTGCGACTTTACCGACCCGTGTGGCAAAAATGCAGGCCAATAACGACAGCATCATCATGGAAGAGCCGCCGTTTTTTATCCCAGAATTTGAGCTAACCATGGCTTGGTCGCCTTTATTACAGCATCATCCAGCGCATCGTTGGTTACGTCAATTGATTATGCATGTGGCACGTCAGATTGTTAATGATGAAGAAAATCCTCCACAAGAGATTCCTGTGATTAATCATTTGTTTTAGGTTGTCTGCTACATGATTGACAAGGTGTTCTACAACGTAAATCTATATCAAACCAGCCATCGTGCTGGTTTTTTATTTGTCTAAATTTGCCAAAAACTCTATACAAGAGCGTCTATACAAAATTTAGGTCTGCTTAATAACAGCGTCACATTCTTAACATCTTAGGCACAATTCTTTATAAGTTGTAAACCTACTTTTTAGGCAGTTTGTTATGATGGTTGAATGTTAAGAAAAAGGATAAATCAATCCTCTATTGTTAAGCTATTGGCAATAGAAGGCAATAGAATTTTTATATACCTTTTTATACACCAAAGATATTTTAATAAATAAGGATAAGAATCATGGCAGATATCACGACGGTAAACCCAGCAACTGGCGAGAAGATCAAAGAATATAACTATATGAGCAATGATGAGGTTAATAATATCGTTGAAGCCTCGCATCAGGCGTTTTTAGAATGGCGCAAAACCAGCCATGAGGAGCGTGCGAAGGTGATCAACTCTATTGGCGAAACCTTGATGAAGTACAAAGAAGAGCTGTCTCGTCTTATGACTGAGGAGCGCGGTAAACTATATAGTCAGAGTTTACAAGAAATTGATTTATGTAAAGCAATTTGTGACTACACTGCAGAGAAGGGGGTGGCAGCTCTCGCTGATGATGAGCGTGACATCGAAGGTCTCAAAAAAGGTATTGTCACGTATCAGCCTATTGGCGTCATCTACGGTATGCAGCCTTGGAACTTTCCAGCTTATCAAGTGTTCCGTTATACCATCGCCAATTTGATGGCGGGTAACAGTATTTTGCTAAAGCACGCAGCAAACGTCACTGGTTCTGGCTTATTAATTGAAAAAATATTCCATGAGTCTGACTTGCCAAATGATTTATTCCGTACGATTCTCATTGATCATGATCAGTCAGCAAAGTTAATTGAGAATGATAAAGTGCGCGGTGTCACGCTTACGGGTAGTGATGGTGCAGGCGCAATCGTCGGTCAGCAAGCAGCAAAGGCAATCAAAAAAGCTGTTTTAGAGTTGGGCTCAAATGACGCCTTTATCGTTTTAGAGGACGCTGATTTAGAGCTTGCTGTACAAACCTGTACGCTTGCACGTCTTATCAATAATGGCGAAACTTGTGTGGCGGCAAAACGCTTTATCGTGGTTGATAGCCTATATGATGAGTTCCGCAAGCGCATCGTTGAAGAGTTTGCAAGTAAAAAAGCCGGTGATCCTATGGATGACAGCTCAGACCTTGGTCCACTAGCGCGTAAAGATCTACAAGAAAAGCTGCATGAGCAAGTAGAGGAGAGTGTTAGTAAAGGCGCTACTATCTCTGTTGGCGGTAAATTGCCAGAAGGCAAAGGCAGTTTTTATCCGCCTACTATTTTGGAAAATGTCGAGAAAGGTCAACCAGCTTATGATGATGAGCTGTTTGGTCCCGTCGCCTCACTCATACGTGCTAAAGATCAGGAGGATGCCTTACATATTGCCAATGACAGCCGCTATGGCTTAGGTGGCGCTATCTTCTCTAAAGACGAAGAAAAAGCGATTCGCCTAGCCAATGAGGAATTTGATACGGGCATGGTCTATATCAATGGTTACGGCCTTGCAAATCCAGCATTGCCCTTTGGTGGCGTGAAAAACTCGGGTCATGGCCGCGAGCATGGCGGTTTTGGTATCAAAGAGTTCGTAAACATCAAAGGTGTCCATGTTCATAACAGCTAAGAGCAGGTAAAAACGTTAGATAGTAAAAAGCCCAGTCATTCATCAGTTGAGTGACTGGGCTTTTTTATGCTCGATAGTTTGAAATATAAGCTATCTTACT
Organism: Psychrobacter sp.; assembly: GCF_041554015.1. GTDB lineage: Bacteria > Pseudomonadota > Gammaproteobacteria > Pseudomonadales > Moraxellaceae > Psychrobacter. Next base: position 155,828 of record NZ_JBFFMS010000001.1, read on the forward strand.
GTACTTTCTTGCTGTACTTTTTGCCATTAGGTTAATGGTTGACATACAGCCGTAAAGGTAGCATCGGCATATGGGTATGTTGCTGATTTGATAATTGCTCGTTGTTCAACGACAAGACACCTTTGGCCAATAGCAAGATTGTCCAAGGTAGGAGCTGATGCTCAAGCTGTTGTACACGCGTTTGCAAACTGTCAGCCGTGTCTTTTTGATGCACCTCTAGCAAGGCTTGGGTCAAAACAGCACCGGCGTCGAGCTCGGCTGTGACCACATGGATGCTACAGCCATGATGCCGCTCGCCAGCCTGTATGATCCGCTGGTGAGTATCGAGCCCCTTATAAGCTGGTAGCAAAGAAGGGTGCAAATTGATCATCGGCGCAGGCGCATTGTCGATAAACGAGCTACTCAATACACGCATAAAACCTGCTAAGACAATCAAGTCAGGTTGCCAAGCACTTAGCTGTGCGCTGGCATGGGTCTCAAAGGTTTTGATACCCATGCGTTTGCCGCTCGCCACGTGAGATAATACTGCCACAGGAATATCAGCATCATTAGCGCGTGTGATGGAATAAGCATCTTCACGGTTACTAATAACGCCGACAATCTCAATCGGTAGCGCCCCAGCTTGCATAGCGTTGATCAATACTTGCAGATTGCTACCACTACCAGATACCAAAACCGCGATGCGTAATGGCGTGTTATTAGCTTTTGTATGACTGTCTAGCATTAACGGTACACCACGGCATCCGCCTGGTCATCAGTGCAGCGACTAACCATTTCACCCAATTTCCAAGCTTTTTCGCCAGCATCATTCAAGGTTTTGATAGCAGCATCTGCTTTGTCTTTTGGTACGACGATAACAAAACCAACGCCGCAGTTAAAGGTACGATACATCTCACTTTGCTCGATATTACCTTGGGTTTGTAGCCACGTGAATAGCTCTGAGAACTGCCAGCTGGCTGTATCAATGCTAGCCGCTAAATGGTCCGGTAGCACACGTGGCAGGTTATCGGTTAAGCCGCCGCCTGTGATATGCGACATCGCATGCAGGGCTGAGCTACCAAGGGTATCTTGTAGCGCTTTAATCGCTTTAACATAAATACGGGTAGGGGCCATCAATGCATCTTGGATAGGCTGACCATCTAATTGCTCATCGCTCGTAGTCACATCAACGCCGCTGACTTCGATGACTTTACGGACCAATGAGTAGCCATTAGAGTGCGCGCCACTTGAAGCAAGCGCAATCAGTACATCGCCCTCGCTGACATTTTCGCCCGTGATGACTTCCGCTTCTTCAACCACACCGACACAGAAACCTGCCAAGTCATAATCATCATCTTGATACATACCAGGCATCTCAGCCGTCTCACCGCCGATAAGCGCACAGTTTGATAACTTACAGCCTTCGCCAATACCCGTCACGACCGTCGCTGCCACATCGACATCAAGCTTGCCCGTTGCATAGTAATCTAGGAAGAATAATGGCTCAGCGCCGCACACCAACAAATCGTTAACACACATAGCGACCAAGTCGATACCGATAGTGTCATGGCGATTTAATTGTAATGCCAGTTTGAGCTTGGTACCGACACCGTCGGTGCCAGAAACCAATAGAGGTGAGGTGTAACCAGTCGGAATGCGACAAAGCGCCCCAAAGCCGCCAAGTCCGCCCACAACTTCAGAGCGTGAGGTGGCTTTTGCCACGGATTTGATACGTTGTACCAACGCATCGCCAGCATCAATATCAACACCAGCATCTTTGTAGCTTAAAGAAGGCTTGTTACTCATGGTCATCTCACAAATTTTATAGGAAAAGAAGGTCTGTCAGTAGAAAGTCGAGTTGGTCGTGTTAATTCTGAATATAGTGCGCGCATTATACCCAAAAATGACCCTGACTCGCAAAACAACTTGCGGTTATTTACTCGATATTTAGCTAATATTCCATAAAGACGGCAATAAAGCTGATATAAAAATTAAGAAACAAAAAATGACGGCTTTTTTATCGGACTCTGTGATAATAGAAGGCTAACATTACGCTCAATAACTGTTTGCTATTGGCGTATCGTCATTTAAGAAAATCTATAAGCAACTTGAAATCACATCATCCTCTTAAATCAGCCCATTCGTAGGACCAGCTTCATGACAAACCGATCAATAGACCCCTTTTTTCGACGCCTATTTATCGTCGTTGCTATTGTGGTCGCGGTATTTTTATTATATTTGATGACGCCGGTCATCGTGCCATTTGTCGTGGCTTTTGTGTTGGCTTATCTGTTTAATCCGCTGGTTAAGCGCTTATCGAAATATATCAAACGTTGGATTGCGATTATTATCGTATATTCGACCATTACCCTGAGCATGGCACTGCTATTGTGGTGGTTGATACCGACTCTGTGGCATCAGCTGCAAGCGGCGTGGGAGTATCTGCCAAAGGTACTCACTTGGTATAATGAAGTGGTACGTGAATGGTTTGCTAGCAATAGCCGTATTCGTCTACCTGAGCTTGAGGCGAAGGGTTTTTCTGAGACCTTGGTTGAATATATGCAAACCAATTATAAGTTTGAAGATGCCAGTACCATGATGAACCAAATACTGGTATCTAGTATGAACTTTATCAATAATGCTGGACTCATTGTGTTAGTACCAATTTTGACCTTTTATTTCTTATTTAATTGGGATCAGCGCCTGCAAACGTGGAAGATGGCGATTCCCGCGCCTTATTGCAAAAAGGTAGTGGCAATTGCTCAAGAATGTGATCGCGCCCTGATGGCATTTATTAAAGGTCAATTATTGGTGATGGTATTATTGGGTGCTATCTATGCCGTACAGTTGCAGCTTATTGGGCTTGAGCTTGGGCTAATCATTGGTATGGTCGCTGGTATTGCGAGCTTTGTGCCGTATTTGGGCTTTGGTATTGGCTTTATCGCCGCCATCCTCGCTTGCCTATTTCAGTTTGGCTTAGATTGGACATATTTATCACTGATCGCGGGCGCGTTCTTAATCGGGCAAGCAGCTGAGGGTTATATTTTACAGCCATTATTATTGGGTGACAAAATCGGTCTATCGCCATTGTGGGTGATATTTTCGGTACTAGCAGGCGCAAGTTTGCTCGGTTTTGTTGGTATGCTGATTGCGCTGCCAGTGTCTGCTGTCTTAAACGTATTGTTCCGTCATTTATACGCTTATTATCAAACCACTGATTTTTATAAAGGTCGTAAGCAGTTGGCACTATTTGAAGAAAAATAATCAGGTTGTATGTATCACTGACAGCCAGTCATTTGGGTGATGGCATATATGGTACATTTAGTATTAACACGATACAGTGGGGCTGGGATAAGTTTTACGCAGCCTTTGTCGGCGTAGGCGCAGCACGCCAGAAAAATTTATACCACCTCAACGCTGCAATATAATGTATGGATTTTATCGAGAATCGACTATCTTATCGCCTTTTGTCTGCGTGACTAAAGGCGAATGATGGGTGTTGTGGGTAAAAGACTTGTCAGTCATTTTGCAAATATGTTATATATAGGCACAGTAGTAACGGTATTGGCCGTTATTAGGTTGGCTTTGATTAAAACGAATTTATCAGAGCCAGTTTATAAGAATATTAGTCGTTTAGCCTTTTTATTGATTGTGCTACGCAAACCGAGTTGATGATTCATGGCAGAAGCACAGCTAAGTCTCAATCTGGACATAAAGCATGATGCAAGTCTCAGCGACTTCGCTGGTCCGGGTTGGATGTCTATTATCGATGCAGTGCGGCAGCTACATGTCGGCCTGATAGGTCAGCTATACCTATTTGGCAGTCCTGCTACTGGTAAATCGCACTTATTATCCGCTATTTGTGAGTCGTTTATTGAGATGGATAAGTCAGCGATTTGTCTGTCATTAAATGAGCTTATTCATACCGATGTCAATGTACTTTCATCGCTAGAAAACTTCTCCTTGATTGCAATTGATGATTTGGAAGTCATTGAACAAAACAGTCAGTGGCAAGAAGCTTTATTTCATCTGATCAATCGCAGCCGTGAAGGGCAGCGCCAGCTTTTATTTGCTGCCAATAAGCCTGCGTCTGAGTTGCCGTTTCAGCTAAGAGATTTACTCACCCGTTTGGCACAAGCACCGTCATTTAAAGTACCGACAGGACATGATTTTGCTGACCGTGAAGCGTTATTGCAATCGATACTGCGCAGGCGTGGTTGGCAGTTTGATGAGCGTATTATCAGCTACTTACTTACTGAAGGACCGCACCGTATTGGCGCAATGATGGAGGTGCTCAATTACATTCAGCCTATGTTCTCCAATTTGGGTCGTAGTAATATATCAAAAGCGGTCATTGCTGATGCGCTGCGTACCATTGATGAGCAGACGCTTGCCGCCGAACTTGCTGATATCGCACAAGAATCTCAAGTAGACAACGATGCTGCTGATCAAGACCAGCATAGTCAGCATACAATGCCACTTGATTTTTAGCAGTCAGATCACAGATTTTCTCTTTAAAATGCCTTTACTATTACTGGAAAAATTATGAAATCATATGCGTCTTTGCTAAAAAAGCTGTCTATCAGCACGGTGTTTGTCGGTGCAGCTTCTGTCTCTATGCTATCGCAAGCGGCAGTTACTTTAGTGGTTGATGATCATATCAAAGTCACGGCAATCAATGGTCAAGAGCTGACACAGAGTCTTCTCCAGCCATTGACCAAGTCATTTACCTTACAGCCTGGTAAGCATGTAATCACCGCTAAATATGATCGTCTGTATGATTTGCGCCGTGATGAGCATGATTATCTGCGCTCTGGCAACGTCAGTGTTGCTGCTGAATTGGCAGACAATCAGACCTATCGCTTAACCATGCCAAATCAGCCAGAAGACTATGCAGCTGCCAAGAAATATGCTGAGCGTCCAACGCTTGCGATTCAAAGCAATAACACCATCATTGCCAGCCAAGAAAGTGTTGGTGGTAGTAGCAACAGCTTATTCTCAGGACTAGGCAAAGCATTGGGCGGTGTATTCGGTGGTAGCGGTGATGCTGAGCTACAAAACCAGCGAGCGATAGCTGCATTAGATCAACCATCTGTAAGCACTAAAGTATCAGTAAATACGGGTGCTACTGTGACGCAGACGACGAGTGCTAACGCGTCTAGCAGCACACTTGATCAGTTTATGCAGATTTGGCTACAAGCCACGCCTGCTGAGCGTGAAAAAATGCGCCAATGGATGCAAAAATAAGCATTAAACGCTGATAGATTAAAAAAAGTTAAAAAAAGTGCGCATAAAAAAGCACCTATATTAGGTGCTTTTTCTACTTTAGATTTTATGACTATTTGGCTTTTAACCCAAAAAAGCATTATACATCCAGATTAGTTTTTCTTGCTCCTGTACATAGGCATCAACCAAATCCGCTGAACCTTGATCATCGGCCTCGCTTGCCATCGTTGAAACTTGGCGTTGTTCTTCAATCAGGGTTTGTAAACCGGTTACCACGCCTCTCACGCAAGTAGTGCCGTCTTTTACATTTTTGTCTTCTTGAATGCTGGTATGCTGAGTAAAGTCGCTATAAGCATGTAGTGGCGTACCGCCTAAGGTTAAGATGCGTTCAGCGATTTCATCGATTTGAATTTGCAGCGCAGTATATAGCTCTTCAAATTTTGGATGCAAAGTGAAGAAGTGCTCGCCTTTAACGTTCCAATGATAACCGCGAACGTTGATATAAAACATATGGTAGCTAGACAGTAGGCCATTTAACTTGCTGATAACTTCGCTCATATCTGCTTTTTCTAGACCGATTTGATTAGTATCGTTATTATTACTCATTATATTATCCTTTTCATTGAGTGTGGGTATCAAACATTATATCGTTCAACCTTGAAACTTAAGTTACTTAAGCAACTGATCGTAAGCGACTATCAACCTCAAGCTTAAAAGTATAATAGTCGCTTACTATGCGTTGCTCAACTTTTACTGCCTACCATCATAGCAAGCAATTAAAAATAAGTTAAATGAATCAAATTAAAATTTGTAATAGATTTTATCAAACAAATAAACTTTAAGCCCAAACAGATTTTAAGCCTACTTGGCTGGCAGCTGTAAGTTTTCAGGATTTAAGCCTTTGACTGCCACCACTTCTTTTAAATGCTGGCGTACCGTATCGATAGGAAACTTTTGAGCCTGCAAGCGCTTAGGGATAATCTGACTGCCTTGCTGACCTTTCATCTCAAACATCATAAAGATATAGTCGTCGGTCTCATCCCAGCTTTTGACTGCAGACCAAGGAATCACTGCTTGTTGGGTGCTGCCTGCACGCATCTGCATACCGCGCATCTGATTACTATTAAACATATCTGAGTGATTGACCGGCACTGCCATCACAATCCCATGCTTTTGCACACCGATTTTCATTTGGCGCATCTCATCAGGCATCTCTTGCTCAGCGACTTGTTTTTCAAACTCTTTTTTAACATACCATTTAAACCCAAGGGTACGAACCAGCAGATAGATCACAACGGCTGCTAGCATAAGCCAGAAAATAATGGTCGAATAACCGGTCAAAAAGACCAATCCAGCAACGGCCAAAACCACAGCGACTGCCATGATGATCCATTCTTTAAGCTTGATGCTTGACAGACCAAATGACGGGCTGGCACTAGCAAATAGCTCATACTGTGCTTGATGGAATTCTGCCTCGGTTAGGTTTAAGGCAACAGGTTGCAGCGTGTAGGGGTACAGAGCCATAAAGGTTTCTCAAAGACTTATAGTGAAAGCGTTAAATGAAAAGCGCCAAACGTCAACAGCGAGGCAATATTTGGCTGGAAATAGCATAAAGATATGCGCTTATCTTACCGAAAATCGCCCTTAAATGAAACATATAAGCCACTCTGTTCGCTAATAGAGGCTATATTAAAGGCATTAGCATAGGGATGTTGCCTTTATGGAGCAATATGGGAGCTTAGAGCATAGGACTAGAAGATTCATCTAAATATTTATCTTCTATTTGAACCTGAAGAAATAGAAGGTCAAATTGCAGCCAATAGATGAGTAAAAAACGGTCAAAACGTGGTCGAAACATGGTCAAAACCGCCGTAGCTTGGTATGATAGCGGCTACCATCTAATTTTAAGTACGATACGGCTATAGAGCTCAGATTTTATTATTCTCACACCTTTTATTCACTTTTAGCGCGACAGGCACTTACTATGATAGACCCAAAACTCTTACGCGGCGATTTGACTGAGTTACAGCAGCAACTGGCCACCCGTGGTTATACCCTTGATGTGGCGTTCTGGCAAAGTATTGAGAACGAACGTAAATCGCTACAGGTAAAAACCGAAGAGTTGCAGTCGCGCCGTAATGCGGGCGCAAAACAAGTTGGCGCGCTCAAAAAATCTGGTGAAGATGCTAGTGAGCTGCTTGCTGAGATGCAAAGCGTGAGCGGTGAGATTAAAACCGCCGAAGATGAGCTGCGGACTTTGCAAGAGCGTATCAATCAAGCGGCATTGCAGATACCGAATATTCCAGCAGCCGATGTACCAGTTGGCGCGTCAGAAGACGACAATGTCGAAGTGCGCAAATGGGGCACACCGCGCGAGTTTGATTTTGAGATAAAAGATCATACCCATATCGGTGAGACCCTTGGTATGCTTGATTTTGAAGCAGCGACCAAGCTTACAGGAAGTCGCTTTAACGTGTTAAAAGGACAGTTGGCGCAGATGCACCGCGCGTTGATTCAATTTATGCTGAACACTCATACGATTAAGTATGGCTATACTGAAACTTATGTACCGTATATCGTCAATTCTGAAAGCTTAAAGGGCACAGGTCAGCTGCCAAAGTTTGAAGATGATTTGTTTAAATTGACCAATCATACCAATAATGATGATATGGATTTTTATCTGATTCCAACCGCAGAAGTACCGATGACCAACTTGGTACGTGGTGAGCGTTTGGATGTTAAAGAGCTGCCATTGAAATTTACCGCGCATACGCCGTGCTTTCGTAGTGAAGCCGGCTCGCATGGTCGCGATACCCGTGGTCTGATTCGTCAGCATCAGTTTGAAAAAGTTGAAATGGTCAATATTGCCACCGCTGAGCAATCTGATGATTTGCTTGAAGCGATGACAGAGCAAGCAGAATTTATTTTACAGCAGCTTGATTTGCCTTATCGTACGGTCAAATTGTGTACTGGTGATATGGGTTTTGCCGCGCAAAAAACGTATGATATCGAAGTGTGGTTGCCAAGCCAAGATACCTATCGTGAAATCTCAAGCTGCTCAAACTGCGGCGACTTCCAAGCACGCCGTATGGGCACACGTGTCAAAGACGGTAAGCAAACCAGCTTAGCTCATACTTTAAATGGTTCCGGTTTGGCAGTCGGTCGTACCTTATTGGCGGTAATGGAAAATCATCAAAATGCTGACGGCAGCATCACGATACCAGAGGTATTGCGTCCCTTTATGGGCGGTGCTGATAGCATTTTATTGTAGTTATTTGATGATTCATACAATTGGCGAGTCAGGATGCTGGCTCGCCGATTGCAAATTGTTGCAGTAATTACCGGTCAAATTGATAAAACTGATACAAATTATTATTAAATACGAACGCTTCTGTCAGCGTCTTTTTGGCTAGGCAAAGCGCAAATATGTTAATATTGCACCCTGTATTTACAGATTATTTGCTAAGGGCGCCTATTGCGTCCTTATTTTATCATCCTCTGAGTAAACTCTCCTCTTATCCTCCATAATTCTATTCGAATATTAGGACACTCTATGCCAGCTCCAATTAGCGAACGTAAATTAGCCAACGCCATCCGTGTACTGTCGTTCGACGCGGTTCAAAAAGCCAATTCTGGGCACCCAGGTGCACCAATGGGCATGGCTGATATTGCCGAAGTTTTGTGGCGCAAGTTTTTAAAGCACAATCCTGCTGACCCAAGCTGGCACAACCGTGACCGTTTTGTCTTATCCAACGGTCATGGCTCGATGCTGATCTATTCGTTACTGCATTTATCAGGCTATGACGTGAGCATTGATGACCTAAAAGGTTTTCGTCAATTGCACTCAAAAACGCCAGGCCATCCAGAGCTTGGCTATACACCAGGTGTTGAAACGACGACTGGTCCACTAGGGCAGGGTATTGCCAATGCGGTTGGCTTTGCAATTGCAGAAAAGACGCTTGCCGCGCAGTTCAATCGTGACGGTCATAATATCGTTGATCATCATACTTATGCGTTCTTAGGTGATGGCTGCTTGATGGAAGGTATCAGTCATGAAGTTTGCTCGCTAGCGGGCACATTAGGTTTGGGCAAGCTGGTATTCTTCTATGATGACAATGGTATCTCAATCGATGGTAACGTCGAAGGCTGGTTTACTGACGACACCCAAGCACGCTTTGAGTCATATGGTTGGCAAGTTATCAAGGTTGATGGTCATGATACCGATGAGATCACGCAAGCTACTGAGCAAGCAATTGCTGAGACCACTAAACCTAGCTTAATCATTTGTAAAACCACCATCGGTGCTGGTAGCCCAAACAAACAAGGCCTAGCAGCCAGTCATGGCGCGCCACTCGGCGATGATGAAATCGTCTTGACGCGTGATGCATTATCTTGGACGCATGCGCCGTTTGAATTAGATGACGAGATTTATCAAGCGTGGGATGGTAAAGCCAAAGGTGACGTCTTGCAGAAAAACTGGGATGCGAACTTTGAAGCTTATAAAAAGGCTTATCCAGAGTTAGCAGCTGAATTGCTTCGTCGTTTAGAGGGTGATTTGCCAGCTGATTTTGAGCAAAAAGCGCAAGAATATATCCAGCAAACTCAAGAGCAGGGCGGTGACGTTGCCAGTCGTAAAGCCAGCCAAAATGCGATTAATACTTTGCAGCCGCTATTACCAGAATTATTGGGCGGTTCAGCGGATTTAGCTGGTTCAAACCTAACGCTATTTAAAGGCGCCAAAGGTATCGAAAAAGATGCTGACGGCAACTATATTTATTATGGTGTGCGCGAATTTGGTATGACGGCGATTGCTAATGGTATCGCACTGCATGGCGGCTTTGTTCCTTATGTTGCAACCTTCCTTATGTTTATGGAATATGCGCGTAATGCCGTCCGTATGGGCGCGCTCATGAAACAGCGTGTGATTCATGTCTATACTCATGATTCTATTGGCCTAGGTGAAGATGGTCCAACGCATCAGCCGGTTGAGCAATTGACCAGCTTACGTACTACGCCAAACCTACGTACATGGCGTCCGTGTGATGCGACCGAATCTGCTAGTGCTTGGGTAGAAGCTATTAAGTCAGAAAATAATCCATCAGCGCTAATCTTTAGCCGTCAGAGCTTACCACATCAAGCACGTGATGCTGAGCAAGTGGCTAATATCACAAAAGGCGGTTATGTCCTAGCCAAAGAGCAGGGCGAGCTACAAGCAATTATCATCGCCACTGGTTCAGAAGTTGGTCTTGCGATGCAAGCTTATGAGACTTTAACTAGCAATGGTGTTGGCGTCCGTGTGGTCTCTATGCCATGTGCAGAAATCTTCGTTGAGCAAGATGCCAGCTACCGTGAAGCAGTATTACCTGCCAATATTCGTGCCCGCGTCGCGGTAGAAGCGGCACACGTCGATTACTGGTATAAGTTCGTTGGTCTAGACGGTAAAGTGATTGGCATGACCACTTATGGTGAATCAGCCCCTGCTGATGAGCTTTATAAAGAGTTTGGTATCACCACTGACGCGGTAGTTGATGCGGTAAATAGTTTGGTGTAAAGATTCAGAACTGCTTAAACAAAAAAGAGTTGCTAGGTTTTCTAGCAATTCTTTTTTTTGGCCATTTTTAAAGCTATTTCAACTAATTCGCAGCAATGAGCCTTCCTGATATCTCAAGCGGGATGATGTTGCTAATCACCTTTGGAAAAGCCGTAACACCATAGCTATAACGATCTACCAAGCCTGTTGCACGAAATCTTAAGCTAGGTTTAGAGGTAACAGGATCATTCTCTACATCTGATAATGTGACTCTTACCGTTAAAGGTTTGGTTTGACCTAATACCGTAAAGTCACCCGTCACGTTGGCTTCCTTAGCATTTATCATGCTGACTTTTTTAGAAACAAAGGTCATGGTCGGATATTGTTTGGTATTTAAAAGCTCCTTTCGGCGCAAAAACGAATCTCTAAAACCGCGATCAGTATCGATACTATTGGTAAAAACAGTAAAGTTAATGGTGGTGCTCGTTGGTTTATTGACGTCATAATTGATGGCGCCATTTACTTTGTTAAACCTACCATCGGTACTTGCCTTGCCCAAGTAATTGACCTCAAATTCTACATTGGTCTTTGGAACATCGAGCTTCCATTTTTGTGGAACAGTCGCGGCTATCCCCATCAATGGCAATGATAAAAGCAAGCTGCTGCTGAGGGTGATTTTTAGCAAAGAGGTCACAGGTGTGGTCATATATCTAATCCAAAGAGAAATAGGCGGTATGTCAGTAGGTAAAATAATGTCATTAAAGGGATTCTATAGTAATCAATCAGAGCGCTATTCTTTTTAAAATGAATCAACTATAGTAAAGCGATATCCTACTATAAATAAGTGGTTTCAATGTACTATTAAGGTTATGAGTGCTTAAAGTCTGCTAGGTAAAAGCTTTCAGACAAACAGTATGCCAGTTGACTCATCAGTGTTTTTATCTTTTTTATTGGAATGCGATTATGTCTCTTATGTCTAGCTTCAAAGGTGTGTTAGGCGAAACGGTCATCAATGTTGCCATGTGGCTAAAACTTGAAAAAGACCTCTATCACCGTTTAAATAATATCACTTTACCATTAGCCAAGGGTGGTAGTACCCAAATCGACCATATCATTGTCTCTAAATACGGCATCTTTGTCATCGAAACCAAAAACTATAAAGGCTGGATATTTGGTAATGAGGCGCAGAGACAATGGACCCAAGTCATTATGGGTCGCAAGTATAAATTCCAAAACCCATTACGCCAGAATTATTTGCATATTAAAACGCTCGCGGAATTATTGGCGCTGGATATGAGCTACTTTCATTCGATGATTGCGTTTATCGGTGAGTGTGAGCTAAAAACTCGTGATGAGTTGCCGGAGCATGTATTGACAAGCGGTATGGTGTCTTATATTAAAAGAAAGCAGGATGAGATACTAAGCGAAGAAGAGGTTCAATCTATCGTTGCTCAGATTGAAAGCAATAGATTTAGTAAATCGTGGCGCACCAATCAGGCTCATAAAGCGTATTTAAAGGATAAGCACAATCACTCTAACAAACTATCCGATAACCCTCTTAACACTCATCGTAATACAACGCCAGTGGCGAAACCTATCCTTAAACCGGCAATGAAAGAGGCTGTTAAGAGTAGAGAGGTGCTTCGTTGGTCTGGTCAAACGGAAGTTGAATCTATTGATAAAAGTATTATTTCGTCTAGCAGTCTAGGTTCAGTGAATGACCAGCTTAGTCATGATAGCGATTACTTTATTACGCCATTTGAAATAGTGGACGTTCAATCCGTATCTGCAAATACGGCAAGTAAAGCTGCTATTGCTACTATTATTGAGCAGATGCCTGATATCTTAAAGCAAGCACCAGCCTGCCCGAGATGCAGTGGTGAAATGGCGCGGCGCGTGGCAAAAAAAGGCGAGCGCCAAGGACAGAGCTTTTTTGGTTGTGTTCAATTTCCAAAATGCCGCGGGGTCGTCAATATAATTTGAGCCCAACACAAATTTTTAGTTTGGACTCAAGTTATTATTCCTATATCGTTTAAGCAGGAACCGGCGCGCGGTGCTCATGATTTGTCTTGATCAGGTCTGCTATTTTTTCAGCAATCATAATCGTCGGTGCATTGGTATTGGCACTAATCAGGGTCGGCATTACGGAAGCATCGATCACCCGTAATCCGCTTACGCCGCGTACCTTTAATTCTAAATCGACAACAGAATTGTCATCTGACCCCATGCGGCAAGTACCAACTGGATGATAGATAGTATCTGACTTATTGCGGATATAGCCGAGCATGCCGTCTTTTTCGATATAAGGAGCAGGGTAGTCTTCGGTGATATATTTGGCGATGGGTGATTCTTGCATAATGGCACGCGTACGCTCAGCGCCCGCTACCATATATTCGACGTCTTTTGGGTGCGAGAGATAGTTTGGATCAATCAATACCGCGTCAGAGGGATCGGCTGAGTTTAGTCTGACGGTACCTCGGCTTTCAGGACGCAAGTAGCAGCTGTGGCAAGAGACGGCAAAGCCGCGTCTGAGATCACGACCGTGTTCAATCACCCGTGATATGACAAAATGCAGCTGAGTATTTGGCCACTCTTTTGGGTCGTCACCGACACTAAAAAACGCGCCCGCTTCTGCATAGTTGGTAGATAACAGGCCTGTACCATCTTTTCGCCATTGCCGAATACTTTTGGTCAAGGTTGAAATGGTTGCCATACCTATCCCAATGACATCGGTGGTATTGACCTCATAATCAAAGACGACGTCTAAATGATCTTGTAAATTACCGCCCACCTCGGGTGCATCTACCAACACCTCGATGCCATGAGACTGCAAATGCTTGGCAGGACCAATACCTGAGAGCATCAGAACTTTAGGTGAACCAAAAGCTCCACCTGATAAGATTACTTCATGACGAGCCATAACGGTATGGTCGACACCGTCCTTGTCATAGACCACACCAGTTGCTTGCTTGCCATCAAAAATGACGTGATTGGCCTGGGCATGGGTGATGACCGTTAAATTGGGTCGACTTTGTACTGGATGTAGATAAGCTGCCGCCGCAGAGCAGCGTTGACCTTGTTTTTCCCCATGAAAATGGGTGACTTGATACAATCCTGCGCCGTCTTGCTTTTGACCATTAAAGTCATCATTGTGATCTAAACCGTTAGCAATAGCAGCTTGTACAAAGGCTTTAGAGACATCACGAGGGCTCAGTAAATCACTGACATGGAGCGGACCGCTATCGCCATGCCGCTCATCACTGCCATGAATATTATTTTCAGCTTTGATAAAATAGGGCAATACATCGTCAAAACCCCAGCCTTCGCAGCCTTGCTCAACCCAGCGTTCATAGTCTAAGGCACTACCACGGGTATAGATCATGGCATTGATAGCGGAGGAGCCGCCCAAACATTGGCCGCGTGGTTGAAAGCCGCGACGGTTATTCAGATGCGTCTGCGGGGTAGTATGAAAACACCAGTTGTTTAATTTAAGAGGCTTGCCAGGCACCATCAAAATCAGTCCAGCAGGTACGCGAACGGCTAAGTCTTTGCCCTCACCACCATATTCTAACAAGCAGACACTGATGTCTGGGTTTTCTGTTAAGCGGCTGGCAAGTACACAGCCCGCTGAACCGCCACCAACGATGACGTAATCAAAGTTTCCATCAAGTTCCATTTTATATTCCCTGTAGCATCCATGCTCATTAAAACGTATTTATTAAAATAAGTTACGCTTTAGAGTATCTATCATTTTGCCGCAATAATGAAGTAAAAATGACTACAAGGTATAAGGTTGCTATAAATTTGCATCTATATCAATTGTTTAAGTGGTAAAAAGCCAGTATGGTCAGGCTGTATCTTATGATCTGTTAGTAAAGCTCAGATCGCACAGACTTCTGAGCGCACAATGAAGCGCTTGCCTTCAGGTATCTCTAACGAAAAACTGGCACCGCGTCCATTGACGACGTCAATGGTCAAATCGGTATGTTGCCACAACTGATACTGAGATTTGCCCATATAAAACGGACAGCCGCTAAGCTCACCGACCAGTACATCTTGGCCGCCGACCTTAAACTCGCCTAATGGATAGCACATCGGTGAGCTGCCATCGCAGCAGCCTCCCGATAGATGAAACATCAGCTCGCCATGCTTGGATTTTAGGAGTTCGATTAGCTCTTTACAGGATTCTGTCGCTGTGACGTTCATAATAATTTCCTTATTATTTATGGATAGCTCATGCTTTATTAAAACAAAAATGCAATCTACCTTACGATAGATTGCATGTGTTTATCTAAAATTAGTATAGAGTTTTAGATTAAAAGAAACCCATCGCTTTAGGACTATAAGATACCAGCATATTTTTGGTTTGCTGATAATGCTCAAGCATCATTAGATGATTTTCGCGGCCGATACCAGATTGCTTATAACCACCAAATGCTGAATGCGCAGGATAGAGGTGATAGCAATTGGTCCACACGCGACCAGCTTGGATGCCACGACCGAAACGGTACGCGCGCGTGCCATTACGTGTCCAGATACCAGCGCCAAGACCGTATAAAGTACCATTGGCGAGTGCCATTGCTTCTTCATCATCTTTAAAGGTGGTAACAGCTAACACAGGACCAAAGATTTCTTCTTGGAACACGCGCATATCATTGGTGCCCTCAAAAATAGTCGGCTGCACATAATAGCCGTTGGCCATATCGCCATCATGTTTGGCAAGCTCACCGCCTACAAGGACTTTGGCGCCTTCTTTTTTACCAATATCGAGATAAGAGAGGATTTTTTCTAACTGATCTGAGCTGGCCTGCGCGCCAATCATGGTATCGGTATCGAGCGGGTTGCCCATTTTGATGGCTTTAACGCGAGCGATACAGCGTTTCATAAACTCATCATAGATGCTCTCATGGACGAGGGCGCGTGATGGGCAAGTACAGACTTCGCCTTGGTTTAGCGCAAACATCACCAAACCTTCAACCGCTTTGTCTAAGAAATCATCGTCTTCATCCATGATATCGGCAAAGAAGATATTTGGGCTTTTACCGCCAAGCTCTAGTGTGACCGGAATGATATTTTCACTGGCGTATTGCATAATGAGGCGACCGGTGGTGGTCTCACCCGTAAAGGATACCTTATCGATACGTGGGTTAGAGGCGATTGGCTTACCTGCTTCAACACCGAAGCCATTCACGACGTTTAGTACGCCTTTTGGTAAAATGTCCGCTGCGCCTATGAGATCAAGCATATACAAAACAGACGCTGGAGTTTGCTCAGCAGGCTTGAGGACGATACAGTTACCCGCAGCAAGGGCTGGGGCGATTTTCCATATCGCCATCAGGATAGGGAAGTTCCAAGGAATGATTTGACCGACGACCCCTAGAGGCTCATGAAAATGATAGGCGACGGTGTCTTCATCAATTTGGCTGATGCCGCCTTCTTGGGCGCGGATAACGCCAGCAAAATAACGCAAATGGTCGATGGCGATTGGAATGTCAGCGGCGAGGGTTTCGCGAACCGGTTTACCGTTTTCATAGCTCTCAGCGATAGCGATTGCCTCTAGATTGGCTTCGATACCATCAGCAAGTTTGAGCAACATATTAGAGCGTTCAGTGACACTGGTTTTGCCCCATGCGACTTTGGCGGCGTGAGCGGCATCTAGCGCCGCTTCGACATCGGCTTCTTTAGAGCGTGCGATCTGGCAGAAGACTTTACCGTCGATTGGACTTGAATTGTCAAAATACTCGCCATCGACTGGCGCGACCCACTCACCATTGATAAGATTGTCATATTTTTTGCGGAATTGGACGGGACTGTTTTCAGTATTGGGATAAGCGTATAACATGAACGATTCCTTGTTGTGTATTATGGTTGTTTTAACATAAATACTTGGTCATCCCGACCAAGCTATGACTCTATCGTACTGAGCTTTGACGCCAAGCGATAATGACTTTTTATAATGATATGCTTTGTATCATATAACTTAAAGTTATGCGAGCTAAGACGGTTAAAATGGTTTGCAACAGGGATGTAGCTGTTATAATCATAAACACTTTGAGAGCTATTGAATTACAGCTTTCTATTTCTATTTTACAACTTCTCTTATTATTACTAATTGGTTTGGATATATGCGTCAATCTTCTGCTCTTGATATTTTAAAAACAGGTCAAAACGTCTTTTTGACTGGCTCAGCAGGTTCAGGTAAGACTTATACACTTAACCAATATATCGATTATCTGCGTGCGCGGCGCGTGCCCGTTGCTGTGACCGCGAGTACAGGCATTGCAGCAACGCATATGAGTGGCACGACGATTCATAGCTGGTCGGGTATCGGTATCAAGGATGAGCTTACTGATCGCGATTTGACCAATTTATCACGCAAGCAGTTTTTGGCAGATAGATTAAAAGATACTGCCGTCCTAATTATTGATGAGATATCGATGCTGCATGCCAAGCAGCTAAACTTGGTCAGTCAAGTGCTCAAGCATATACGCAAAAACGACAAAGCCTTTGGCGGTATCCAAGTGGTCGTAGCCGGCGACTTTTTTCAGCTGCCACCGATTGGTAGTAAAGGCGAGAGCAATCGTGAAAAATTTGCCTTTATGTCTGAGGCTTGGCTTGATGCCAAGTTCCATATCTGCTACTTATCTGAGCAGCATCGGCAAGTGAGCGAGGCGGCGAATGGCGGTCTTGATTTGGACGATATTCTCAATCAAATTCGTCGTCAAGAAGTCACTTTTGAAGCGATTGCTGCACTTGAGGCGACCTATGACCAAAACGTTGATATCAAGCGCACGCGCCTTTATACCCATAATCTCAACGTTAATAAAATCAATGATAAAGAACTTGCGGCGTTAGATGGTGAGATGATGCGTTTTGAAGCGACATCTGTTGGCGATAGTAAATTGGTTGAGACCTTAAAAAAGACCGTGCGTACCCAAGATGAGCTGATTCTCAAAGTCGGCGCTAAGGTAATGTTTATCAAAAACAATACTGAGCTTGGCGTCTCTAATGGCACCATGGGTGAGCTGATTGGCTTTGCTGCTGTCAAAATTGATGATAGCAAGGACAATAGTGATGACTTGATCGAAGACGATGATATTGGTAGCGATAAAGACGGTGATGCTGATAAGACTATAAAAGGCAAAGGTAAAAAGACGACCAAAGAGACCAAAGAGAAAGACAAAGTAAAAACCAAAAAGCCGACGACACAAAAAATGCCCGTGGTTAGATTAAATACGGGACGTGAGGTTGTCGCTGAGCCAGAAGAATGGATTATCGAAGACGAGACGGGTGATGTGCTGGCAAGCTATGAGCAAGTGCCTCTGTGCCTTGCTTGGGCGATTACCATCCATAAGTCACAAGGGATGACGCTCGAAGCTGCTGAGATTGACTTGTCACGTACCTTTGAGCTTGGGCAAGGCTATGTGGCGTTATCACGGCTAAAGTCGCTGGCAGGCTTGCAGCTGCTCGGTATGAATGACATGAGCTTGCAGCTTGATCCGCTGGCACGCGGTGCTGATAAGCGCTTTTTGGTACTGTCTGATGAAGCAGATGCCAATTATGCGATGCTCGATGAAGAAAGCATGACACAGGCGCATGAGAAATTTATTCTAAAGTCAGGTGGCACGCTGAGTAAGTCAGTGATTGATGCCTATGCCAATTTGCAGAAAAAACGCCGCGAGCAGCAGCAAGCGCAAATAGGAAAAAAACAGAAACTTGGTAATCAAGTGGCTGATAAGTCAGACAGTACGTTACTCGCCACACGAGTACTTCTTGAAGAAAGTTTATCTATTGCGGAGATATCGCAAGAGCGCCAACTGTCACAAGCGACGATCATGCGCCATATTGCTGAGCTGAAATCTCAAGATCCAAGCCTAGCTTGCGACCATTTGCGACCAGAAGACGAGGTCATGACGGCGGTTGGCAATGCTTATGTGGCGATTAAAGTTGCTAATAACCCAAATGACTTTAATGATGATGGTAGTATTAAGCTGCGTCCGATATTTGAGCATTTAAAGCAAGCCATTGATTACAACACCATCCGTTTGGCATTGATATTTATTACGCCGTAGTCAAGACTAAATTGCTAGAGTTTATTAATAGTCATGTGCTTACTGTTTTGTGGTTTGCTGCCTTGTGGTTTACTGTATTGATATAGCTCATGGTGATGCGTCATTCTTTTTCATACCTCTTTATAGCGATACCCTTTTATGCCTGATTTTTCTAGTGCCACCTACCATTTGACGTCCAATCCTGCTACCGCAGGGTTTCATACGACCAGTGACCAGACTCAGCCTTTGCGCGTGGCTATCAATGGTTTTGGTCGTATTGGGCGTAATGTATTGCGTGCATTATTAGAGCGCTTTGAGGTGTTAGGACGGGCAATCCATGTGGTGGCGATTAATGATGTGGCGCCTGCTGAAACCTTATTGCATTTACTTAGGTTTGATAGTACGCATGGGCGTTTGAGCCAGCTTGGCGTGACCGCTGATATCGTACAAGATGGCTTTACCGATCATCAGCAAAAACCTTGTGCCACGGCAGCAAACGACATTCAGCTGTGTTTGACCAAAAATAATCTTACTTACTGTATTCGTTTATTATCAAGAGAGAACCCAGAAACACTGCCATGGAAGGACTTGCAGGTCGATGTGGTGCTTGAATGTACCGGACACTATCGCTCATACGAGCAGGCAAGCTTGCACATAGAGGCGGGCGCAAAACAAGTGATTATCGGCGCGGCACCCTTTGACCATGTCGATGCTTGTATCGTCATGGGTGTCAATAGTGATACGTTGACGCGTGATTTACCTATTATCTCTAGCGTCTCTTGTACCACTCAGGCACTCGTACCGCTTATTGATACCCTTGATAAAGCATTTGGGGTTGAGTCAGCGATGATGACTGAGATACATGCAGTGACCGCTGATCAAACTGTTCTTGATCAAGCGCACCGTGACCTAAGGCGTGCGCGTGCCTCTGGCTATAATATTATTCCGACCACTTCCAGTAGTATCGCTGCCACAGAGCGCGTGCTACCGAATATGGTAGGTAAGATAAATGGTCATTCAATCAGAGTGCCGACGATTGATGTCGCTGCGATTGATGTGACTTTTGTATTTGAAAAGGCAGATATCAGTATTGATGCAATACGTAACGTTTTAAAATCAGCCAGTCAGGCGCATTTAGCGACGATCATAGACTATACAGAGGAGCCACTGGTATCAAGTGACTTTATCCATCAGACGGAATCACTGATTATCGATGGTCAGCAACTGATGCAAGTTGGCAATCAATACAAGGTTTTTGCTTGGTATGACAATGAATGGGGCTATGCCAATCGCATGCTAGATATGTGCTTGCATCTGGCTTCAAGTAAGCTTTAGACCCATGATTATCAGCGATGTAAAAAATAATTTAACTTTTTTGATATAACTGCTTGCATTCTCATTTCAGATCGCTATAATGATGCACAAATGGAGACGTGGCAGAGCGGTTGAATGCACCGGTCTTGAAAACCGACAAGGGTTAATAGCCCTTCGAGAGTTCGAATCTCTCCGTCTCCGCCAAATTCGAAAATCCCCAATCAGCAATGATTGGGGATTTTTTTGTGCTTAAAAATTAATTTTATTTAGCCTTAACATTTATGGTCACGAGTTTTATATTTTTGATATAAACCATTTATATTTATAACCATGATAGTTGTTACAAAAATCATGAGAATCAAAGATTAAATGGTTAGTATATATTCTTTTATACGAATATAATAGAATGGTCGTTTACTACACTTAATATTATCTTGTTGTTAAATAACCTGAGGATACTGCAATGAAGAAAATAGCGCTGTATTTATTAGCTGGCACGTTCCTTTTAGGTTGTGGCGGCGATGATTCTGGTTCTGGTTCTGGACTTAATGTCGAGCTTTTACCGGGAATTTATACAGGTACTACAGATGAAGGTGAGTATTTAGAAGGCCTAGTCGATGATAACAAGAGACTATGGTTTGTCTACTCAGAGAATGAAGATTTCTTAGGTTTTATTAATAGTAATGAGTCAGTAGTACCTAATAATGGCAACTTTACGGTATTAGGAAAAAACTATTCTTTTGATTCTCGTAACCCTCGTAATATTAAAATTGATGGTGATTATCGAATCTCAAAAACTCTTAAAGGTGAAATTTCAGAACCGTCTTCAGATTCAAGTTTAGATGCAAGCAAAATAACCTATAACTTAGGATATGATGAAAATCTATCAGCCATAAAACTGACATTGGATAGAGTTAATAATAAAATATATACGGGTATTTCACATATGACTGGTGATATTAATTCAAGTCCTACAACGATTAAATTTACTACCGATGGTAATTTCACTATAGATGATAGTGGAGAATGTGTTATAGATGGTAAGTTCACACCTTCTGTTTCAGGACGATACTTTATCAGTACTGTGAAATTTAGCGGGACTTTATGTCCTGAAGCTGGTGAAAGCTATACTGGGGTAGCAATTTTAGAAGATGGTAATGAGTTATTATTCGTTGGTGCAGAAGCTATGAAGGATAAGGGTTTGGCTTTTGTTAGCTTAGATGATTAGATGTTGAAAGTTACTCCTACTAATTGAGTTTAAATAAAGCCCCAATAAATAATGACTGGGGCTTTTTTATATTGCTATAGAGTTTAAAGCCTTTGTCTTATTTGGCTAGTAACTCGTCAAATTCAATTTCCTGTCCATCTGCCAATATCATTTTACCCTCAGTGATCTCAATGCTCACTCCGGTGTTATTTTTAATAGCACGCATGACATTGATATCTTCAATACTGCTCTCAAGGATTATCTTGCCAGATTGCTCTGGAGCGATAGGTGGCTCGAACTGGGTTAATGGCACATTGAAACGTTTATTTTTGGTCAAACGTTTCTCTTTCATCGTAAGAGTGCCTTGAAAACTCTCGATGGCTACTTTGCCATGATTTGACAGCATAAACTCTAGCTTGACTTGGTTTAAGCTATCGCTATCGCTGGTTTTGACAGGTAATAGGGCAACAGGATAATTGAGGTGATTGGCAGTTTCTATCTGTTGGCTGGTCACAATCGGGCTTTTCTTACCCGTTGGGTTGGTAGGGTGCAGGCGCTCATACTCGCGCTGTTGGATCAAAGCTTGTTTAATTGTGATACGTGGCATCGCGCCCGATTCATAAGCACTACTGAGCTTCATACGTAGCATATAGCGGCTGAGCAGCTTTCTATCTGCTTCAGGCAGGCGCTCAAAGGTGTCGCCCAATGACTCTTGCCATTGATCGGAGTTGGTCGGTATGGTTTGCTGGCTAGGATCTACTTGCGGCTGTGAGCAACCATAGAGGACAGGGAATAGCCCTAAGCTCATTGTCAAAAACATAACTTTGTTTAAATGTTTGTATAAACCCATCATCTGCTACCTCCATATGAGCCATGATAGTGGTTATCTTAATGTATTGTATCTCACCGTTGTGTATGTTTATTTAACGCCAAATAAGGGCAGTATTAACAGTCGCAAAAAAAGACCAAGCACCGTTAGGTTTGCTTAGTCTTTATTAATGCGTGGAACATTCAAGGCTTATATATTTAAATGCTTATATATTTAAGTGCTACTGCTATTTGTTTTCTTGCAGATCAGACAAAGAATGGGTGATATTGTTATTGTGAGTGACCACGATCGCCTCATCAATAATGCGCTGGCTCACGCCTTTTTTGCGTAACGTCTCAATAAAGACCTCATCATGGGCAAGCGTATAGTCTTGATGGTCACGATCCAGACCTTGACGAATATATAGGCGAATCAGACCTTGAATACGCTTAAAACCCAGCTCTGATGCAGTTGCTGTTAAAAGCTCAATCATCTCTTCAGAGAGGCGAATACTGACAGGGCGCATGATTTTTTGCGGATGATCAGAAAACTTATTTTTTATACGTACAGGTATCATAATAAACCATTACTATTAGTGAGTAGGAATAAAGCACTCAGGCAATACTGACTTAATCTTATATCTACCCTTACCATACAACAAAAGTCTCCAAAAGAACACTGAAGCTGCGTTAATGGCCATATTAATAAGGGATTAATAAATACAAACCAAAAAAAGACCTCCATCAAATAAGTGATGAAGGTCTTTTCGTATATGGCTCTCCAACCTGGGCTCGAACCAGGGACACACGGATTAACAGTCCGTTGCTCTACCAACTGAGCTATTGGAGAATAATTGGTAATAACGTCAAGTTTTACAAAGGCTTTAATAAGCGTCATTGCTTGTCTTGTTTGCGTTATGTGGGGCACATTTTAGCCAAGTAGAGATAGGCTGTCAACCTTATTATGAGATTAATTATAAATCTAATCGTTATTGCTCAAATATCGACCATAATGCCCCTATTTTACCTGCTTAAAGAACAGTTAGCAGGACTCAATGATAAAATAAACACAGCATGTCAGGGTAAAAAAGTCTTTTTGTCCTATAATACTGAAAGAAAAATGCAAAGCATCAAAGACAAAGGATAAAAGCAGTGACCACCTTAAAATATATTGCTCATTATTCTGAGGATATCCAAAATCAAGCTGCCATGCTGATTAGTAGCGGCAAGCTAGGCAATTATTTGGATAAGAATTACCCTGAAAGACACCAAATACAAAGCGATAAAGCGTTATATCACTATATTAATGACATAAAAAATCAGTATATGCGTAAAAGCAATCCACTGTCTCAAGTGACTTATAACAGTAAGCTGACTGTACTCAAACACGCGCTGGGGATACATACTTATCAGTCGCGCGTGCAAGGCAGCAAGCTAAAAGCACATAATAGCATTACGGTTGCAAGTTTATTTAAAGAGGCGCCGCCTGAGTTTTTACGGATGATTGTGGTCCATGAATTGGCGCACTTTAAAGAGCAGGAGCATAACAAGGCATTTTATCAGCTGTGCTGTCATATGGAGCCTGACTATCATCAGTTAGAGCTGGATACGCGTTTGTGGTTGCAATGGCGCGAGTGCTAATCTATCGTGGTTGGCATCATAAGGTAGATGAGTAGGCTAAGCTATGCGGGCGTCAGGGCAACAAGGGGTTTTAGGTAATAAAAAAGCATGGCTCATGCCCCTGCTTTGTCTGCTCGCTGGCGGCGCTTTAATCGGCATCTCTACCAATTTGGCAAAATATGCAGGCGAGATTGGGCTGACGCCACTGGCATTTTTGTTTTGGTCTATTACAGGTGCTGCGGTTATTTTATTTGTGTATGCGCTGTGGCGTCATGAGCTACCGCCTTTAAGCAAACCTATTCTGAGCTATTATTTTGTGGCAGCATTGGTCAGTGTGGCAGGGTCCAATTTAATATTTTTCTCAGCGATTCCCCATGTTGGCGCAAGTTTTGTCGCTTTGATAATCTCTTTGCCGCCGCTGCTTACTTATCTTGCTGCAATTGTGCTGCGTATAGAGCCATTTACCAAGCTTCGCGCTCTTGGTGTGGTCGCAGCACTCGCTGGAGCAGGCGTATTGGCAGCTCGTAAGTTTTCTGCGCCAGATGCCAGTATATTTTGGATTATATTGACCCTTTGTGGTCCTATTTTGCTTGCCATCGGCAATATTTATCGCACGCTATATTGGCCAGACAATCTCTCTGCTAGTGCATTGGCGCCCGGTATGCTGATTGCGGCCTCAGGACTGCTTGCTCTAGTTGGTATTTTCCCTCATTACTCATTGGCCGTTCCGATGACAGCACCTTTGCCCTTTATTATCATTGTGCTACAAGCATTTGTATTTGCTGGGCAGTTTTTACTGCTGTTTTTACTGCAAAAAACTGGCGGTCCTGTGCTGCTAAGCTTATTAGGGGCAGTAGGGGCGGTAATCGGTGTGCCAATTGCTATCTTTTTACAACATGAGAAGCCGCCGGAGGGGCTAATCTTAGGTGCCTCATTAATTGCGCTCGGGGTAATATTGGTCACCTATGGCGGTGTCAAGATGATCAAAGCCGAGCAGGGGTGAGTAAGATAGGGGTATAAGGAAGTTATAGAATTTATGATAGGGCAACCTGCCAGCATTGTTATGAGAATGTCATATTTTGTTAAAGTCATTGTGGTAAGTGACTTGCTGTCTTGATTGAGCCTAGGTGTTATTTGATATAATACAAAAAAATACATGAGATCAAATAATGAGCGCCTTTATGTCTGATTCTAGTCCTACTTCTAAAAAACGTCAGTCCTATAAAATCTTACAAAGTGCCGTGTGGTTAGTTGCTGCATCAACCTTGTTTGCCTGTAGCCAACCTGACAATGGCGCGTCCGATACAAACGCCCTCCAAAATGATACTAGCGCGGCGGTGATGGCCAATACTTCTGAGCCACATACTCAAACCCCACCGCTCATGTCAACCACAGTGAGCAATCCAGACCTATTAAAGAGCGTTTCAGCAACCGTCTATAAAGATGCCAATTGCGGCTGCTGTAAAGACTGGATCAGCCATGCTGAAGATAACGGCATGAGTGCCACTGCGCAGGATGTTACGGAGTTGGCAGTGTTTAAGGAGCGCTACGGCGTCCCAGCGAAGATGCGCTCTTGCCATACTGCTGTTACAACCGACGGTTATGTTTTTGAAGGTCATGTACCAGCGAAATATGTGGCGCAGTTTTTAGAAAGCCCACCAGTACAAGCGCTCGGTCTTGCGGTACCCGGTATGCCAGTTGGTAGCCCAGGTATGGAATATCAAGACAAATTCGCGCCTTATCAGATTATGCAGCTCAATAAAGACGGTACCACTGAGGTTTATGCTGATATTGTCTCAGCTGAGCAGCAGCTATAACTTGGCATTTATCGAACTTATCCTACTTAAATTAAATTATTACCAGCTAAGGCAGTCCCATGAATCATAAATTAAGCACCTTTGCTCTCGCCACCAGTATCCTATTGGCACTAAGCGCCTGCCAACCAGCCACTGATAAAGTTGACGTGACTGCATCAGAAAGTACGGCAGCAGCAGACCCGCATGCAGGTCATGATATGAGTGCAGGCACTATGGTCGCAGATGGCACACCAATGACGGCGATGCTAAAGGAATATAGCGACTCCATGACCAAGATGCATGAAGAGATGATGATAGGCATGGATTATAATGATCCAGATGCCGCATTTGCTCAAGGTATGCTTGCTCATCATGTGGGCGCGGTAGATATGGCTGAGATTGAGCTAAAATACGGCACCGATACAGAGATGCGTAAGCTGGCTGAAGCTATCATCGATGCGCAGCAGCCTGAGATTGAGCAGATGAAAACATGGCTTAGCAACAATCCGGATAGCAAAACGCCAACAGCGGATACCAAAGCCATGCAGCAAGCTTATGCTAAAGGCATGGATGCGATGCATGGTGAGATGATGGCAGGTATCGCTGACCCAGTACCAGATATGGCATTTGCTCGTGGTATGTTGACTCATCATGTTGGGGCAGTCGATATGGCAACAACGCAGCTTAAATATGGTAAAAATCCTGAGATGCGTAAGCTGGCGCAAGAAATCATCGATGCCCAACAGCCTGAAATTGAGCAGATGCAAAGCTGGATTGCAGCACATAAAGGTTAACTGTCATCCTAGTAAATTGAACAGCTGAACATTAACACCATAAAGTTTATAGCTTTTATTTACTCATTATTTTTGCAAGTCGACATATAAAAATTAAAAAAGCAGCCGCTAGCGGCTGCTTTTTTAATATGAGTGGCTAAAAAGGTTAGGGCGGCTGTAGTAAAAGTGCTATTTTTCACCACACTCACAGCATTTTGCACAGCGATCGCATTGATCACAAGTTGATGCCGCGTTACAGCCACATTTTGGGCAGGTGCAGCCAGCATTATAATGTAGCGTCGGTATCAATGAGTGTACGCTATCTTTAGAAGTCATTTTCATAATACATCCTCGTCCTTGATCGTTTATTCAGTCTGGCAATAAACATTATCGCAATCAGTGGTTTTATTGTTAATACATGATGATAAATAGTGCTCGTTACCACAGATATTCGGATGAAAAAGGTCGGGACGCTCTGGTTAAAACACTCATTAGAAATACAACTAAGACGAATATTGTAGTGGCTCATGCCAGAACACATAACTGGTTACGATTATCTAAAACCACGCTTAGTATATGACAGAAAAAAGGAGTATAAGTATTCTGGTTATTCCTTTTCTGGACCTAAGCTATGTATGTGGGTATTCCGTATCGGTTATTGAATAAATTTATCGTGGTAATCAGTCTCATTGGTGTGGGCGTCGCCTTAATTGACAGTGGTTTTACCTTGTCTGTCTGGTTACAACAACTGTTTCACTTGTTTTATATGAGTATCATCTTACTCGGCTTTGTCACTACGCTAAGACGTTATATGCGTCCAAAAAGACGCCTAACAGTCAATAAAGTCGCCGTCTTTGACTTATTGACCAGCATTGCCATTTTAGTCTTGCTTGTCCTACATTTTACGGAACTGTTTCAATCAGGGTTATCTACGCCTGCTGACGGTTTTATCGCCATCAAGATTGCCGTATTGGTCACTTTTATCCGCGAGATATCGGACAATAACTTCATTCTTAACCGTGCCTTTTTAAACCCCGGTCAATTTTTTATCTTAAGTTTTTTATCGGTGATACTGGTCGGATCATTGTTGTTAATGATGCCCAATGCTACCAATCAGCCGATCTCCTTTATAGACGCCTTATTTACCGCGACCAGCGCCGTTTGTGTAACCGGGCTCATTGTCGTCGATACCGCAACCCATTTCACTACCTTTGGGCAAGTGATTATCTTAGGGCTTATCCAAATAGGCGGTC
This sequence comes from Psychrobacter sp., assembly GCF_041554015.1. Lineage (GTDB taxonomy): Bacteria > Pseudomonadota > Gammaproteobacteria > Pseudomonadales > Moraxellaceae > Psychrobacter. The sequence goes on from NZ_JBFFMS010000001.1 coordinate 183,384, forward strand.
TTGGCATCCTCACGTTTGTGACGTATTTTAGTTACTTTTTTAAGGGTGGTATCAGTTACGAGACCCAGCTCAGTATCAGTGAGATGACGTATTCGCCACGTATGGGCGATATGGTGACAACCTTAAAGTCTATTTTATATGTCACCTTCGGTATTGAGGCACTGGCTGCAATACTGATTTATATCAGTATTTATGATTTGGCAGGCATGAACATCTTTGAGCGTTTATTCTTCTCGGTATTTCATGCGGTTTCAGCATTTTGTAATGCGGGATTCTCTACCTTTAGTGCCGGGTTATACGATGCCTCACTGCGCTTTAATTATCCTTTACAGCTGATTATCAGTATTACCTTCTTATTTGGTGGTATGGGCTTTTTGATCGTTGTCAATTTGCTCCGCTATCTGCGCCACCGTATGCAAAGAGCGCTGTGTCGTGATGGGCAGCGCTATGCCTATCAGCCTTGGCTGCTAAGTATCAATAGTCGGATTACTCTAATCACCTCGGGTGCTTTACTGTTAGTCGGGCTGATGGGAGTGATGATGTTTGAATATCATGGGGTATTGGCGGAGCACAGCAGTTGGTATGGCAAGCTGGTAGCGGGGCTTTTTACTGCTGCAACACCTAGAACCGCAGGCTTTAATAATATCGACATGGACGCTTTGGCTTTTCCAACTATTATGCTGACCATTTTTTTGATGTGGATTGGCGCATCTCCAAACTCTACGGGAGGTGGTATTAAAACCAGCACCTTTGCCATTGCCTTCCTAAATACCTTGAGTTTAGCGCGTGGACAGACCAAAGTTGAAGTGTTCAAACGCGAAATTGCAGACAATTCTATTCGCCGTGCGTTCTCCGTTATGTGGTTGTCCTTACTAGTGATCGGGCTGGGCGTGACTTTGATCAGTTATGATCAGCCTGAGCTTGATTTGATCAAAGTGATATTTGAATGCTTTTCAGCTTATAGTACGGTGGGTTTAAGCTTAAACTTGACCACGGAGCTGTCTACATTTAGCAAAATTGTGGTTTCAGTCATTATGTTCGTTGGGCGCGTCAGTATGCTGACGATTTTTATTGCCTTACTCAAAAATAGACATGAGCGTAACTACCGTTATCCAACAGAAGAGATTACTATTAACTAATCCATCGCATTGCTATCGCTCTAATATAGAGTTGAGTGACAAGGAATATTATGAAATTTATTATCGCAGGTTTGGGCAGTTTTGGCTCCTCGCTTGGTATGGCGCTGACCAGTCAAGGTCATGAGGTCATTGCTATTGATAGTAGTATGCAAAAAGTGGAAACGTATAAGGAGGTGATTACTCATACCATCTGTATGGATGCGACCGATGAATATACGGTCAATGGTCTACCAATTAAAGATACCGATATTGTCGTGGTAGCCATTGGTGAAGATCAAGGTGCCAATGTGATGGCGACCGCGCTTTTTAAAACGCTAAATGCGCGGCGTTTGATCAGTCGTAGTATCAATCCATTACACGAAAAAGTCCTACAGGCGATTGGGGTTGATGATATTTTTCATCCTGAGAAAGAGGCGGCAATGCGCTGGGCGAAACGGCTGTCCTTGCGTTATTTTGTAGACTCGTTCGAGCTGAGTGACAACTTTAGTATTGTCGAAATTAGTATTCCAACCGATTTGATTGGTAGAACCATCGGCGAGCTACAGCTTGAACACCGATTTAATATCAAGTTGCTTAGCACCATGTGTCATGAGCATTATGAGGACAGCTTTGGTCGTATGCAAACCAAACCAAATATACAAGGCTTAGCCGCGCCTGAACAAGTGCTACAAGATGATGACGTACTGATTATTTATGGTGCGAATACACATATTAATAAGTTTTTACGCAGTGTTGGGGTGAAAGCTCATTAAATAAGGAAAGAGGCCATGAGGAAATATCGACTATCTATGCTGTGCCTGACTGCCCTGATGTTAATTTCAGGCTGTGATCGCTCTATACAAGATCCAAATGTGATGTTTTCAGAAAAACATAAGGACCCTATTAAAGAGCTTGAAAAGACGTCAAAGGATATGGATCACAGTAAGTTTGGCTATAAACAAACGTTTTATGTGCCCATATATTCAGAAATTTATACCGACAGAGACAATCGTACCGTCCTGCTCTCTGCCACACTCAGCGTGCGTAATACCACATTAAAAAAATCATTGTATATCAATAAAATTGATTATTATGATACTGATGGTGCCTTGGTAAAGTCCTATTTAAGAGCGCCCATTGAGCTACCAGCGATGGCAACCTTAAATTATATCGTCGAAAAAGAGGAGGATAAAGGGGGTTCTGGTGCCAACTTTATCATTGAAGTAGAAGGGGTCGATGATACGGTGACGCCTGTCATTGAGGCGGTCATGATCGGTAATTTTAGCAATAAAAGCTTTGCTTTTAGTACAGAGGGTACGCCTGTTGTACATTGATAAATGTATACCTTAGTGTGAATACGCATCAAGAGTTCTATGTCCATTAAGACTTAAATGGTGGCAGTCTACTGATGAACATATTAGGTTTAAGCAAAGATAGGTAAGCTTTATGAAAAGGCGTGTCTTTGCTCTTGCTGTTGGCTTTTATCAGGTTATTAATAATATACGGTCACAGTCACCCTATCAGAATAGCTATCAGGGGTGACATCCGTGTTTGGGACGGTAATGTATACCGTATGGGCTTGCGCCGCACCATTGCCTTTACCTGTTACACCATTGGTGAGGGCAGCATAAGTATTTCCATTATTGCCCCATTCTGTACCGCTTGCATCAGATTGCAGTTGATAAGGTAAGGTAGGCTCGCCATTGCTGCCTGTCATAATGCCCTTACCAGTCGTATTGTCATTAGAAGGCATTAAGCCAATCTTATAGGAAGTAGAATTGGTGCAGGTGACATTAATAAGATTGCTTGCCGAACCTATCGTGGGCATAGTTGATGCCGAAACACGGCCAAGATCCAAAGCACCTGTTGTAGTGACAGTACAGTGATCACTTACAGAGGCATTGCTCTTGTAAGTAAAATCGTAGGTTGAAGCTGAGGAGGTAGTGTCAGCTTTAATGCAATCAGGTGGCGCGCTACTCCCTAACACTGAGTTGACCGTCATAAACACTTGGCTTTGTAAGGAATAGGAGCCTGAAATAAGCTGCGTCTGTCCAGCAAGTGTTTGAGCATATACAGTAATGCTAGCATTTACTGTTGTGCTGTTGCTGCTGTTAAAGACTACTTGTAGCGGATTGTCAGAGGTTATCGAGGCCTTCCGACTAGGGTCTGAAAATAAATCAAAAGCCATCAGCGAGTTATTCGGTCCAGACAGCTTACGATCATTAGTGTTTAAAGGACCAAAAGTGAAGCAGACTCGGGCGCTTGATTCCTGACCATTTCCTTTACATGCATATTTCAAGGTCGCTGATGTATCTGTCTGGCTAGATAAAGGATCCACTGCGCCAAAAGAGATGTCATTAATGTTATTTGCAATAGATGATTGGGAGCAGGTAATAGTTCCAGACCCAATATCTGCGAATACAGCGGTAGGCTTGCAGAAGATAACACCAACTAAGGCGATAGGAAAAAGACAGTGTCTATAGTGCCAGTGAGATGTTTTTATCATTTCTGTACCTTTTCACAGATAAAAGGACCGAGAAGCGGAATCTCATCCCCTTGCTTGGTGTATTCAAAACGCACAGTACAAATGCTCGCATCAGGGGTGGTGACCTCAAGGATATTGTGGGCGTCCAATGTATCCAAATATACCTCTCCATCAAAACCCACTACGGTAGTTGGCTTATCTTCGTTGGACAGTAAGGTCACTTGACTGCCAAGGGCAATCGGTTGCTCATTACTATCAACTAAGACCAGGGTTGCTGAGCGCACGGGCGTGATATCAAAAGCGACCATCACTCCGGCTCGGTCAGTTGGGGTCGCGTCCTGACTGACTTTATTAATGCGTAAATCTGCTGGCAGCTGCATCGGGTCGATAGCAATCTTATTCTCTTGATAGGCGTTGAGCGGTGTCACCAGTAGCAGGCCGCGGCGGTTGGTTGTGCCAATAGGATTGTTTTGCAATAGGACGGGCACATCAGCGATACCGCCGGTTGAGACCACTGCAAATCCACTACTGATTTGGCGTGCAGGAAACATACCGCCACCCATCATCACAAGCGACCCTGTGCCACTGGCGTAAGTGGCATAGCTGTCATCATTACTGCTAATACCAGCTTGAACTCGTCCGTAGCGTCCAAGGTAGCTCAGCTCAGCCAACGCGCCTGTACTGTCTTTTGCCTGACTATTTAACCTATCGTCTGATGGACTAGCGGCGCTGTGGCGTACCTGCGCGCGCCAATCAATACCACCCGCGCTTGGCGCTGATTTTGAGATATCTGCTGTGATAATGTCTTGCGCTGCGGTGTGTTGCAAGCTGCTTCTCATTGACATATTGCGCGCTAGTGCTAGCGAGGCACCTATCGACAAACTGCTTTTTTCTGAATGATCAAAGTCATTGTTATAGTTAAGATTCATACTAAAGCGGCGGCCAAAGGACTTGGACCAAGAAACACGAGCAAATCGAGTGTCCTCTTTTTCAGCTTGGGCGACCTGATGGTAACTGAGTCCAAAACTACCGAGCGTCGGCAGACTATAGCCAGTAGATATCTGCTCACTTCGATGTAGCGGGGCGCTGCCATATTGCGAGCCGATATCACGATACGAGCCATATGTGCCAAGCGCATTAAAACCAATGTTAAAGCGACGATTATTCCATGAATAGTTGGTGCTGTACTGCATGCCGCTTTGACCTTGGCTATGACTTGCCGCGAGCGAGGCAAACAAAATCCCGCCAGCGCGTCCCAATAGCCACGTCCCGCCGACCCCTGCATTGGTAAGATCAGGCGTAAGCTCAGCATGAGTTTCAGCGGTAAATCGGTCATTAATCCCACGGCGCCACGTTGCACTGGCAACCAGCCCATTTCCATAATCAAAAGATTCTGTCCCATAGTTTTCACGTACCGCGCCAAGCTCAACGGACCAATCAGACAGTCCGGGCTGGAGCAGTCGATGGGTATCATATAATGAAAAAGTTAGGGTTTTGCTTTGACCTAAGGCATCGGTGACTATCAGCTGCGCTGTTCCTGCGCCACTGATACTGGGCGCGGTGTCCAGCTCAAAAGGACCGGCGGGTACCTCACCGCTATAGTGTTTAAGACCATCAACAAACAATTCTACCTTTGAGGGTAGGGTTGCTGAGCCAAAAAACGATGGCAACGGCGTGGTCGAGCGATAAGGTTGCAGATTAAAATTGGTGCCGATTTGTAGCCCGCCCAGTCGTGTCGACCGCGTCCATGATAAGGCGCCGGTCAGAATATCGCCTGCCCGAACCGTCAACAGCTTATCGGGAAAAGACCGACTCCAGCTGGTATCAAGGCGCACGGTTTGACCCTTCCACTGACTATGACGACGGTTATTAGCAGCCGTATTTGCATTCGTTAAGGCGGTAGAGCTGACCACGCCAAGCGCATTAAAGGCGCGCAGCTCGGTATAGGCGCTCAGGTTTTTGGCACCGTGCTGCGCGCTTGTGGCATGAAGGTTATAGTTTACTAACAGACCGGGTGAGGCGCTCGCTTTTGGGCGCTTATCGGTACGCGTACTATGAGTGGTTTTATCGAGCTTAAGCATATCGAGTGGCGCGATAAGAGTCAGCGATTGCTGACGCGCATCGTAGTCGATTTTTAGCTCAGGCAGGCTGTCAAGGGCGATAGAGTCATGGCTTGACTGCAATGATGAGGGCAATATAAAGCCCAGCTGTTGCAAGATAGCTGTCGTTACCCAAAGGCGCTCATCACGGTAGTCGAAATGTACCAAGCCTTTACTGGCACCATTAAGTGTAACGTCCAGATACAGGTCAAGACTGCCATCATCGTCATCATTGGCACTATAGCGTACTAACTCAAGCTGAGCCAAATCCGCATCTATATCAGCCTGAGCCACGGTATCCGTTTGCGCCTGAATGGTAGGCGCTACCGCGGTCGCCGCAGGCAAAAAAGCAGCGCTGGTATCAACGCTGCTCGTAGAGCTATCTTTATTCAGTACCGCGGCGTGGCTAATAGAGACAGCCAAACCTTGCAAAAAAGCGGCATTAGCGAGTGTTTGTGTCCAGCGTGACGTCAGGTGTCGTCTGTGTACCATTTAGCATAACCTTGAATTTACCCCCTGAAGTTAAAGCAGAAGGCGGTATTTTCAGTGTCCAGTTCATGGTCGCACCGGGTAACACATAACCAAGCAAACCGGGATGAATATCCATACTCGTACCTGCCGTATCAGTAAAGCTTAGTCCTACTAATTTGGCATGACCATTACCAGTGTTCTTGACATAGAGTTTCACCTCTTTACCATCTGGTTGCAGATGGGTACTCCACTGCAACTGCGGACTGGTCTTAGCCACGCCAACCGGTTGAACAAAGACCGGTAGCGAGTAGCTAAGCGCAAACTGTAGTCCGCTGGTATTTTCAGGCAGCTTAACCGGCACCTCATTGACCAACAGTCGGTACGCGTCCTCAACTGCGCCTGCGCCTTGCGGCGGCGCTTTGGCGCGGATAATACGTACCAGCTGCCGCTCACCGGGCTGTAGCTCAATTATCGGTGGACTGGCAAGCAGTCCGCGCGATGGGGTAAGCGTGTCACCTGAATCATCCTGCGTCCACTGCTGAACCCGCACCTGCGCTTGCACTACATTATTACCAGCATTGCTGAGTGTCAGCCCGCTTGCCGTCTCGCGCGCCTGTAAGCTTAAAGAGATAGGCGATACCTGCAAGCCATTTGCTAATACTAAGTTAGAAGACAGTAATAAAGAAGTAAAAAGTATTAGCTTGATAAAATAGCGTAAATAAAAGTTTAACATATGCACTAGAGAACAAAGCTAACAGTCACAGTATCTACATAACTACCGGGGATGACATCTGTAGTAGTAGTAGTTGCGACTGTTATACCATGACTTTGCGGGTTATATGCGCCAGCACCATTTGTATCTAATGTATTTGTACCACTAACATTACCCCATGCCGTACCGCCCGTTGTTTTGGTTAACTTATATCCGATCTCATCTCCTGTCCCATCTTTTCCTCCTATTTTTAAAACCCCGAGACCTGAAGTGTTGGCATTGCTTGGTGTTAGTGCAATCTTATAGGCAACCCCTTTGCTACAAACTACCTCAATAGAAGTAGCTCCACTTTTTATAGTGTTATCTGCTTTATCAAAATTGATGTTAGTCGCGTGGTTATCAGTAATATTACATGAACTGTCTACGGTGAGTCCGATATCAAAATTGTCTGTAGTTGCAGCATTCGCAGACATAACCGCAAAACTACCAACGGCAAATACGGCCGCAGTCATAACCGATTTTTTAAATAACATGGTAAATCTCCAAAGAATTAGGTTTTTTTAGCAATTTCAATAATATAAAATTTGGGACTTAGCTGAAGACTAAAATTCACCGTACTAAGATCAGATCTCTCAGTAATTTGGAACCTATCGGCACAGCGCAATTACCTGATAATAACAATATATATACACTTTCTATATAAAATGAAACTATATGCAGATATTTGTATATAAATTGTAACACAATATGTGTGCAACTGTACACTTAAATAATGCTTAAAACTCATATTTAATGCGTGATGGTTAGTTGGCTAAACGAAGGATGTAGAAAGCAGTCATAAAGCTCAATATGTTTTTGATATCTAGCTCTAAGTTACTGATGTTTAGCGAAAATTGGAGACTTGAGGCGTTAGATAGGTTACGCATTGCTTACAGTGAAGATTAATGAAACATGTCTGTTGTATTTGACAAGATTTGCGATTAAACATAGCTATTGTTTAGCGAATAGAATGCAGTGATATCTAAAAATTAAAGTTTAGATTTTATAATGATTGAGAGGATGATAAAAAGGTCGGCTAATCACAGTCAGCCGACCTTTTTGATAGCGCTAGACAGATTAACGATCGCTTTAAGATACCGCTAAATCACTAGCGTAAGCAAATAAAGCGGGCGCGCCGCCCGTATGCCAAAATAATACACTATCCGTTTTCTTGATTTTACCAGTACGTATCATATCGAGTAGTCCACCCATCGCACGACCTGTATAAACAGGGTCTAATAATATGCCTTCTGTTTGCGCGGTTATGGCGATGGCTTCATTTTCTAGTGCACCAATTACCCCGTAACCGTCTCCTACATAATCAGAGTTAAGTACTAGGTCTGTCTCTGAAAAAGTATAGTCTGCCCCAATCAATGCCGCCGTGCTATTGGCGAGGGAGACAATATATTGGTCAAACGGCACCGTATCGGTTTCACCTTTATCAATATTGATGCCCACTATCTGATAGGGCGCGTGAAAGATTTTATTGCCCAGCATCAAGCCCGCTTGTGTGCCGCCGGAGCTGGAGGCAAAAACGATATGCGTGAACGAGATATCCCTCTCTTGACGTTGTAATTCAAGCTCTTTAAAGGCTTCAACAAAGGCAAAAGCACCGAGCTCGCTTGAGCCGCCATAAGGGACAATATAGGGTTTCTTACCCTCTTTTTTGAGCTGCTCTACAATCTGAGGAATGTCTTCCCCTTTACGGTTGCTGCCAGCCCAGTGGATATGGCAGCCAAAAATCTTATCTAACAATAGATTGCCCTGTAACTGTTTTGGCTCGTGTCCGCCCAATACCAGATGGCATTCAAGTCCCAAACTGGCGGCGGCAGCGGCGGTCTGGCGACAATGGTTTGACTGGGCGGCACCGGCTGTCACGATTGTATCCGCACCTTTAGCAAGGGCATCCCCAATGATAAACTCAAGCTTTCTGGTTTTATTACCGCCCAATGCCAGTCCGGTATTGTCATCGCGTTTCATGTAGATTTTAGGACCATTAAGGGCTGTGCTTAATCTGGTCAGCTCAATCAACGGCGTTGGGAAAAACCCTAAAGATTGCCGATTCATACTTGGCAGGCTTGGTATAGATTCGTTTTGCATCATTCGTCCTCTTTGATATAAGGCAATTTATAGATATTGTTAAACACTATCTGAACTCTCATAATGATTTGATTCATGCAGACTGTCTATCATTATAGGATATCAATAAAAATGACTCGGTCTTTGCTAACTGCTGCTATTTACTGTTATATAAGTATAAAAGTGACTTGGTAAAATCTGAGGCAACCCACTCGTTTGACCTAAAAAAATGGTGGTCATACCTAGAGTATAACCACCACCGGAGAGAGGTTTCAAAAATAGTGTCGCTAAAATCTACATAGCAGGCTTAAATTTTCTACGGTAGATACTACGTATGACTGGCATAAATACCATCAAGATAGCCAGTAGCCACAGTACTACTGTGATAGGGCTGCTCCATAAAATAGCCAATTCGCCTTGAGAGATAGATAGCGCACGTCTTAAGTTAGATTCCATCAGCTCGCCCAGTACATAACCTAAAATCAGCGCTGATAATGGGAAGTTTAGTTTGCGTAAGAAGTAACCAAAGACACCAAGCCCCACCATAAACACCAAGTCAAAGGTCGTGCTATGGATAGAATATACCCCAACGAAACTGACCGCAGCGATGGCTGGTATCAAGATATAGTTTGGTACATCAAGTAATTTTGCAAATAATCCTACTAATGGGATGTTCATGATGAGTAAAATCACGTTACAGATAAACAATGAGGCAATCAGACCCCAGACGATATCTGGCTGCTCAGTAAATAACTGCGGACCCGGTGTGATGTTATATAGTGTTAATGCACCCATCATGACCGCTGTCGTACCCGAACCTGGCACCCCTAGTGTCAACATTGGCACAAATGAGCCACAAGCTGAGGCATTATTTGCCGCCTCTGGCGATGCAACACCGCGAAGATCGCCGTCACCAAAAGTCCCTTTGTCACCAGCGATTTTGCGTTCACTAGCATAAGTCATGGCGCTGGCAATAGTCGCGCCCGCACCTGGTAAAATACCAACCACAAAGCCCATCAGACCACTACGTAGCATAGCGCCAAAAGCAAACGTAAACTCTTTAAAGTTCAATAAACTGCGCTTGCCTTGTTCAATAATCTTATGACCCGTCGTGGTTTTTTCTAGCAAGATTAAAATCTCACTCACACTAAAGAAACCAATAACGATGGTGGTAAATTGGATACCATCAGACAGATTGACCGAATCAAAGGTAAAGCGATAAATACCAGTAACGGCATCGACACCGACGGTTGCTAGACCCAGACCAATTAATGCGGCAATACCCGTTTTAACTGGCTGATCACCTACCAAACCACTTAAGCATGTGATAGCAAATACCATCAATACAAAATATTCAGCGGGTCCAAATGAGATTGCCCATTTTGCTAATAAAGGAGCAAATAGCACCACACCGATAGTTGCAATAGTGGCGCCAACGAAAGAGCTGACAGCAGATAAAGACAGGGCAATACCAGCCTTACCTTGCTTCGCCAATGGATAGCCATCCAAAGTTGTCATAATAGCGCCGGCATCACCGGGTACATTAATAAGAATGGCAGAAATACGACCACCATACTCACAGCCAAGATAAACGGCTGCTAGCAAAATGAGCGCGCTCTCAGGTGGTAAACCAAGCGCAAAAGCAAATGGCAGTAAAATCGCCACCCCGTTGATCGGACCAAGACCCGGCAACATGCCTACAATCGTACCTAAAAAAGCGCCAATCAGTGCAAGCAGTAAGTTTTTTGGGGTAGATGCAACAGCAAAACCATGCATCAAAAAATCAAAAGTATCCATATTGGCTATCCTATTATCCCTGACAACAATCCGAGTGGTAATTTGACATCTAAAAATAGGTCAAATAAGACATATAGGCCGATACTGATCACAACTGAGAAGATAAAGCTTTTTAGAGGATTACCGGCAAATAATAAACCTACGGCGAAAGACATCACAATAGTGGCAAGAATAAAGCCCAACACTTCAAAAATAAGCCCATAGACCAATAAGGTAAGCGCGCATAAAATAAGATTGCGGATAATGGTTTTGTTTAACCCCAGTTCAATCGCTTTAGTAAAGCTAGCGGGGCGAAAGGCCACAACTAAGCAGCCAAAGGCAAGTAGGGAAAAGATTAAAATAGGATAAGGACGAGGACCAATTGGGTCATAAGCAATAGGGGCAACATAACCAATGGCTAAGTATATTAAGAATATACTGACCAGCGCCATGAGTCCGGAAAACAGACGTTCCATTGTCATAAGGAACACTCCTTGAGTTTTAGGGCAAAAGGCTGACAGATAGACATCCTGCCAGCCCTTTGAAAAATACCAAAATATTTGATATTCAATTGCTAAAGGTTGTTAAGTCTTAACGTAATTATTTGGTTGGTGCGGCTTCAACCAGACCATACTCGGCAGATAGCTCACGCAGCTCGCCCGTACGCTTATATACATAAGCTTCTAGCTCATCACCAGTCATAGAGAAGGGCAGTAATTCTTGTTGCTCACGTATCTCAGCAAATTTTGGATCAGCAAGCATCTTATCGAACGCCTCTTTCCACCAGTTATAAGCGCTAGGGCTCACGTCTGGTCCCATGTAGTAACCACGAACGACAGGCCACGTCACATCATAGCCTTGCTCTTTGGCAGTTGGGATGTCGGTCATCGTGCCGCCCAATCTTTCATCTGTAAACACCGCTAATACACGCAATTTACCTGCATTGGCTTGCGGCATAATCTCGGCAATACCAGCACTAACGACAGTAATATGATTGCCCATTACCGCTGTGATCGCCTCGCCGCCGCCTTCCATGGCAACATAAGTCATATCACTAGGCTTAACACCAACGGCTTTGGCTAAAATGGCCGTTTGCATCCAATCTTGACCACCAACGCTACCACCAGCACCGAAGCTGATCGCTTTTGGATCTTTTTTAAGCTCAGCAACTAAGCCGGCCAAATCTTTAATAGGAGAGGCTGCATTGACCGCGATAGCGCCATAATCAGTACCAACACCCGCGAGCCATTTCACGTCTTTTTCAGTGAATTTACCAAACTTACCTTGCGATAAATTAAGGATAGAGCCGGTAGAGAAGGCAATAATCGCATCGCCATTGTCACGATCATTGGCAACGATTTTATTATAAGCAACAGCGCCGACGCCGCCTGGCATGTAGGTGACGCGCATCGGATCTTTTAAGATTCCTGTATCTCGTAAGCCAGCTTGGGCAAGCTTACAGGTTAAGTCAAAGCCGCCGCCTGGTTTGGCAGGTGCGATACATTCTGGACGTGAAGGGGCAGTCAGCTCAGTTGAGCCATCTGCGGCAGTCGCATCTGTACTGGCCGTTTCGTTTGCATTGTTACAAGCGCTCAAAGATAAGATCGACAGGCCAAGAGCCAGATAGGATAGTTTTTTCACACGACACTCCTTGTGTGTATTTTTACAGTAAAAATTCAGTAGAATTTTGGCTAAAATATGCAAGTTGTTACAGGTGAAGTGAGCACTCGAATAACGAGATGACTAAACTTCGTAACACTAGAGATTTATCACTTGCCAAAAGTAACAGAATATTTTGAAAATAACAAGAAACATATGTATGTATATATGAATTTTATAGTAATATGTCAAATATAAGGCGATATAGCGTCTTCTGAAATATCGATATAGAGAACAAAAGAAAGACTTTAACGCCTCCAATAAAAGGTATTAAAGTCTAGTAAGAACAAAGAGTTGGCGAGATTTGTGATGATGGGGATTATAGAGATGTAGTAAAAATCATGTCGATATCAGTACTATTTCGAGGCTAGAACAACGGATTAGGAAGTTATGCATTTAGTAAGAAAAATAAAGATATTGAGAGCAAAATATAGCAAGCAGGTGTCAATATTTTAAAAAATCACGCTATATTTTGCCTATGAGCCGTTAAAATATTAGCTGAATGATTAAAATCGCCAGTATGCCAACACCAATATCTAAAGGTACGGCCTTGAATAATAGCGCATTAAAAAGTCTGTCTTTGTTTATAACGACTTGGGACGCGCCTAACATCAGGCTACCTCCTGATGAAAAGGGCGACAGTGATGAGCTTTGCGCGCCTACCACAATACAGGTGAATAGTAATAAAGGGCTTAGGCCAGAAGCAACGGCTAGAGGCAGGACCATAGGGAATAAGGTCGGGGCGATTACCCCTAGTGTACTGGCAAATATCGACATCATGGCGCTAATCACAAAGACTAAAATCGGTATCATCCAGATAGGTACATTGGTACTTAGCCATTCTGTCAGCTCGTAAATAACGCCTATTTCTACTCCAAGGCTGATTAACATACCGACGCCGCAAATCATAATGAGGGTATTCCAAGGTATCAAAGCAATCACTGCTTTTTCATCGCCTAATTTTAAAAACAAGCTCACTAAAGCAAAAAATATGGCGATAAAACCGATGTCAATCCGAGCGTTCAAAAACTGAATCGCTGATACTTGTGGCATGAGTAGGTTTAAAATGGGCACGATAAGTACAATAGCCATCATAATAAAAATCAGTATAAGAGACTGTTTTTGCTTACTGTCAAAGGGTTCTGGCATGATCGTCTGAAATGCAATTTTGCTATTTTTGGCATTGAAAACACTGTAAGCGCCCAGTAGCACCACAGGCATGACAAAGGTAGCAGCGAAGATCCCTAACACGTAGGTAAAGGTATTGTCATTTGCGACGCCTGCGCCGCGCATAAGCTCTCTAAAAATGACACCGCTTTGTGAGGTGATAAAATTGGCACCCGCTAAGGCACCATAGTTCACTGATAAAGTAGCAATAACAAGGTTCAAGTTAGTGCGTTTAGACAATAGCAGAATCATCGGTGCCATCGTCGCTAAGACCGTATAATAACCAGCCCCTAAGCCTGCAATAATTGTGGCTACCAAGAAAATAACCAAAGGTAGGAATGCGGGAAAGTGACGGCACTTATAGATTAAATGATTAGATAGTTTTTCTAAAGCACCGTTAGCGAGAGGGAAGTTATAAAAAAGAGTCACGGCAAAAATAACGAAGAAAATTTTGAGTGGCCATAGCTCAATCACTTCCTGTGCCTTCATCCCCATACCGAAACAACCGATCAGATATGAGAATGCAATAGCAAATAGGCCAATATTAATCTTAGTGGTATAGCCCAAAATGATACATATTACGATGGCGGCTAGAATATAAAGCGTCACGATTACTCCTTGACCTTAACTGTATGAATTCTATAAAAAACCATAGCAGTTTTTACAGAGTAAAGAGCCTTACGCTAATATTGACACAGAGGTTTTTAGCCTGAAAAATCTTATAAGTCTAAAGTACATATATGTGCGTAGAATAATAGCAAAAAAGTTGGCAGTCATTAGAAAAGATAATCATAAAAACATAATAATGCTTTAGTATTAAGATGATATCTATCGCATGCGCTAAAAGATTAAGAGAAGCTGATCAATAATAACGCCGTTTTATAGCAATAGCAGTACTTGATGTGATCGAAGCAGTTAATAAAAACCTTTCCACTGTGGTGAAAACAATGCTAAATAACTTTAAAGAATTTAAAATGCCGCGTTATGAGCAAGTAAGGTGGCATATACAAACGTTACTGACAGAGAGTAAGTGGGATGAAAACACGCCCTTGCCGACGGAACAGGAGTTTGCAGATAAGTATGAAGTATCTGTAGGAACAGTCCGTAAGGCTGTCGAAAAATTGGTAGAAGATGGTGTGCTAATAAAACAGCAAGGTAAGGGCACTTTTTTAAGACGCCCAGACTTTGCAAGCTCGTTACTAAGGTTTTTTAAGTTCCGTGATAAAGAAGCGAGCTATGTCACACCGACGGGCGTCATCAAAAAAATCACAGTCATCGACGGTATTGAGGACATCAATAAAAAACTAAATATAAGTAAAAATAAGGCTCTTATTTATATAGAGCGTCTGCGTATGGCGGAAGACAGAGTCTTATTAAGTGAAAAAATTTGGTTGCCGAAGAGTCGCTTTCAAGCTTTTGCAACCCTAAATCCCGAGGATTTTGAGAATCTTCTTTATCCATTTTACTATACCAAGTGTGGTCAGTTTGTGTCATCTGCGGTAGAGACACTGTATTTTATAACCGATCATAGCGACGATTATCTGGGCAATACTAAGCAAGAAAACTTGGTTAAAGTCTGCCGCATCGCAAAGAATCTAGAAGGCGACCCTATCGAGTATAGAGAATCCTATGGACTGGCAGAGAAGTTCAGCTATGAGATCAATATTATTTAAGCACTATTATCTAAGTGCTCTTATCTAAGTGCTCTTATCTAAGTGCTCTTATCTAAGTGCTCTTATCTAAGTATCTGTAAAACCCATTTCATCATTAAGCAATCGCTTGCGATAAGAGGATAAAAAACAGTACTTTTAGAAGAGACTAAAAGTACTGTTTTTTGGCATCTATTTTATGCTTTTATAAACTAGCCTGTATTGCGTAGACCGGCTGCCAAAGCATTGATACTACGGATTAATGGGTCTTCAACATCGAGGTCATCATGGTTAGTATTGCATGTCGCCTCTTTTTGTCTGGCACGTTTTAACAGCTCAATCTGGATATAGTTGGTTGGATCTAAATACGCATTTCGCCATTCAAGGGAAGCGGCAAGATTCTGCTGATGCGCCAATAATGACGTCTGATTAAGCAAGGAGTTTAAACCTGAATAAGTCAAATTATGCTCATCTGTCACCGCTGTCATAATCTGCTCACGTAACCTCTCATCGTCACATAGTTGGCTATAAGCCTGAGCGATACTCATATCAGACTTGGTAAACGCCATCTCAATATTGCTGATAAAGACGTTAAAAAACGGCCAGCAGTCATTCATCTCTTTCATTAGCGCTTCATCATCGATGACGCTACGCAAGGCACTGCCGACGCCATACCAAGCAGGTAAAGTAAAGCGCGCTAACGACCAACCAAATACCCAAGGAATGGCACGTAAGGTGGTTTTACTTGGCAAGCCTTTGTTACGGTGCGCGGGGCGTGAGCCGATATTTAATAATGAGATTTCTGCTACCGGCGTTGCCTGCGAGTAGAACTGATAGAATCCTTCGGTATGATCCGTAAGCGTACGGTAACGTTGTTCACCTGCATCTGCCAAGCGCGCAAAGAGCGCTTCATAATGTGGCAACTCTGGCGGTTGCACCACAAACCTTGAAGAGCAAGCTTTAAGCGTGCCCGTGATACCCATGGTGAGCTCAAATACAGCGGTGTCAGTATTGGCATACTTGGCATACAGGACCTCGCCTTGTTCGGTCACTTTAATTTCTCCATGTAGTGTCCCTGCGGGCTGAGCAGCAATCGCCTTATGCGTTGAGCCGCCGCCACGACTGACTGAGCCACCGCGACCATGAAACAGGCGTGTTTTGATGCCGTATTTTTCAGCGATACGGTTAATGGTCTGCTGTGCACTATAGAGCTGCCATGCAGATGTAATAATACCGCCATCTTTTGAAGAGTCCGAATAACCGAGCATGATTTCTTGGGTATTATCTGAGTGCGCAAGTAGCCCTCGATACAGTGGATTGTCCAACACGGCAGGTAAGATTTTATCGATGTTTTTAAGATCTTCGATGGTTTCAAATAAGGGTGCTACTGGTAAGTCGGCAGACAGTTGCCCTTCGTCATCTACTCTACATAAGCCTGCAAAGCGCATCAGCAGCAATACTTCTAATAATTGACTGGCGTTATTGGTCATCGAAATCACATAACTGCCAAACGTATCTTGTCCAACCAGTTTACGCAAGGTCGCCACAGAGTGCATCAATGCCAATTGTTCGCGGGTTTTATCACTTAAGTTATCAGTATAAATGAGCGGTGTACCGGGCTTCTCTAATAAACGAGTTAACCATTCCTGACGCTCGGTTTCACCCAGCGTTTGATAGTCTGGCAAATTTGAAGCATTGGCAAAGATATCGGCAATCACTTCACTATGATAAGACGACTCTTGGCGAATATCGAGCGCTGCTAAATGGAAGCCGCAGGTTTTGACTAGGCGTATCACATCAAGTAATAAGCCTTCGCTATGTGCGCTGTCGTGAGTATTGACACTTTGACGGATGATGCGTAAGTCTTCTAATAGTTCTTGTGGATTGGCGTAGGCATCTTTTTTCGCCTCGCTGTCACAGCCTTTACTCTGAATCAGCCGATTGGTCGCTTTTATTTTGGCAAGAATAATCGACAACAATCTGCGGTACGGCTCATTGTTGTAATCGTCAGGATTATAATAAAATACTTTTTGATCGAGAGTGGCGTACGCTTTTATACGAGCATAAACGTCAGGCGCAATCTTGACAATGGTATCGCTGTGAATAAGCTCACGGCGTAGTTTCTTGAGCAGCACTTGATAGTGACGTATCACAGTATCCGCATGCATTAATACTGCCATTTCTGTGGTGTCATGAGTGACAAAGGGATTGCCATCTCTGTCGCCACCGATCCAAGAGCCAAAGCTCATAAAGGCAGGTAATGGATAATCTGTTAGCTCAGGATAGATATCAATAATGGCGTTTTTGATATTACGATAAACTTTGGGGATGGCAGCAAATAAGCTGGCATTAAAATAGTGCAGACCGTTATTGATCTCATCATAAACTAAAGGCTTACGCGTCCGCACTTCATCAGAGGACCATAGCAGATCAATCGTTTGCGCTGTTTTCTCTTTTGCTTGTTCGTAAGCAAAGCTGTCTTCTGCAAGATTGTTTAAGGCATCGCTATGCGTAAACAGGCTTTGCAATAGATTCATCGTCGTACGGCGACGTGCTTCAGTAGGGTGGGCGGTAAAAACAGGAATGAATTTTAGTTGCTCAATGAGCTCTTGCATTTGAGCGGGCTCAACATTGCGCTCACGGCATTCAAGTAGTGTACGACGAAACGAGCCTTCCCAGCTTTGATCGGATTGCATACGTAGGGCATGACGCTGCTCGCGCAAGTAGTTTTCTTCACTTAGATTGGCTAAGAAAAAATAGATAGAAAAGCTGCGGATGACATTTTTTAAGGTTTGATTGTCTAGAGAAGCAATGAAGTCGATGAGCTGCTGCTTGTTCGCTTCGTTAGGCGCGCGGCGTTGTTGAATAAAACCTTTGCGCAGGGTTTCGATAGTATCAAGGGTTTGTTCGCCCGTCTGGCGAGAAATCGCATCTCCTAGGAATGAGCCTAATAAGCTGATACGTTCACGTAATACATTATTGTCTACTATCATCCTTGAACCTTCTTATCAAATGAATTAAAAAAGAGTGAAGCGGCGAATAAAGTGTAGCATGGGCGACTTCGTATATTAAAGAAGTTAGCG
Organism: Psychrobacter sp.; assembly: GCF_041554015.1. Taxonomy (GTDB): domain Bacteria; phylum Pseudomonadota; class Gammaproteobacteria; order Pseudomonadales; family Moraxellaceae; genus Psychrobacter. The sequence goes on from NZ_JBFFMS010000001.1 coordinate 201,721, forward strand.
GATTATGTTTACAGTGATGGATAAAAGGATATATAGCAGATAGCAGGCAGCAGATATATAATTGTGATAACTGAAGTCAAGGTAATAAAAAATGGATATCGAAAGCGGCAGCGCAGACCAAATAGACATTATCTATGAAGATGAATATCTGGTGGCGATTAATAAAGAGGCCGGTCTGTTGGTGCATCGCAGTTGGCTGGATAAAGGTGAGACGCGCTTTGCCATGCAGCTCACCCGTGATGCGGTAGGTTGCCATGTTTTTCCGGTACATAGATTGGATAGGCCAACATCAGGCGTCTTACTGTTTGCCAAGAGCTCGGCCGTGGCGCGTAGCCTTACCGAGGCCTTTACTGAACACAAAGTGAATAAGCAGTATTTAGCCGTGGTGCGCGGTTTTATGCCCGAGCAGGGTACTATTGACTATGCATTGAGCTTTCAGCCCGATGCCATCGCCGATAAGTTCGCCAACTTGGACAAACCTGCACAAGAGGCAGTGACCCATTGGCAACGCTTAGCACAAGTTGAGCTGCCATTTGCTGTGTCAAAAAAGCATGACACCACCCGCTATAGTCTGATGCGTTTGACGCCCGTGACAGGGCGCAAGCATCAGCTGCGTCGGCATATGCGACATGTATTCCATCATATAGTGGGGGATACCAGCCACGGCGATGGACGCCATAACCGGTTTTTTCGTACTCAATATGGTTGCACACGTATGCTGCTGCATGCCCAGACTTTAGCGCTTAGCCATCCGGTCACTGGTGTGCCGTTGTTGCTAACAGCTGGATTAGACGATCAATGGCTGCGCATTATGGCAGAGTTTTCTTGGATAGAGAGTGTCTGATTAAAGAGTATCTGGGTAAAGAGTGCTTGAATAAAGAGTGCTTGAATAAAGAGTGCTTGAATAAAGAGTACCGAAGCGTAAGCAGCGTAAATTTATAGCAATTTCTTATGGCATTAGATAATATAAATACTGAAATACTTATACCTGTGCCGCGTTGCGATATAGCGTATCTGTTTTATTTGGAATCGACTATCGCGCAGATAAGTGAGGTTAGAAACTAAGGTCAGTAGTGATATAATGCCCCGATAATCGATATTTTATAAAGGGGTTACCTTATGGCTCGTACAGCTAGCGCATTACATATTTTAGTAAAAGACAAAGAGCAAGCGGAAGATATTATTGCCAAGCTTAAAAAAGGCAATATGTTTGATGTATTGGCTAGGAAATACTCAATTTGCCCATCAGGTAAAAAAGGCGGTAGCTTAGGTGAGTTTAAACAAGGCGACATGGTACCGCCATTTGATAAAATCTGCTTTAACGGCGAACTCCTCACCCCACACTTAGTAAAAACCAAATTTGGCTGGCATGTGGTCAAAGTACTTTATAGAACGTAAGCGATAGTAATAAAGCGATAGTATCAAAGCTTCTGTTGATATAGTCAATTCTCAGTAAAACAGATACGCTATATTGCAACGCGGAACTGGTATAAATTTTTCTGGCGTGCTGCGCCTACGCCGACAGAGGCTGCGTAAAAATCATCCCAGTCCTGCTAATCGTTTTAATACTGAATTAAGTATATCAGCCTGATGTATTCTCTGACATCCTATATTGTCCTGATAAAAAAGCTCCAGTCGTTAGGCTGGAGCTTTTTAATATTTTTAAAAGAGGTTTGTTTATAAAAATATCTACTCTTTTATAAAAATTTATTCAAGACTATTAGTAGTTAGTAATCAAATCTTTATTCTCGTTATTGTGAATATATCCATCATTTTGCTGTTGTATCCTATCTATCTTTTGTTGATTGCGCTTTTTAACTTGATTAATAGCATCGCTGATTTTCTCATTTGTTTCTTCTAGCTCAGACTTTATAAGATCAAATTCTCTCTCTTTATTAGGTTTTGAACTTAATGTCGGTGTGTCTATATTAAGTAAGCCTACATCACCTTTAACATCAGCTAAAACATCTCTAGAATAATTGCTAACCAGTCCATTAACTTTTGGTTTTTTTTCTAAACTATTGTTATTTTCTTGTAAGTTTTGATGTCTTATCGTTTCTGATTCTATCTCATAAGTAGGGATAGAAGCATCCATCTCTAAAGATTTATTAAGTATTTTTCCTTCAGACCTAATGCTGTTTTCTTTATTAGCGCTCAAAATTTCTTCCTTAGTATTGTCACTAATAGGATGTTTTTTTGCAGTATTTAACGTGATTATCTGAGCTTGAGTTTTAACGGGCATATAAGGCTTTTCGACAGTAGCACTGGTAGTAGTCTCTTCAATAAATTTCTGTTTATGCTCTATATGATCTGTACGATCTTCATGCCAATTCATATAAAAAATAAATATGATTCCTAGATGCAGAAGTATTGCAAATACTAGCGCTGCTGACCACTTTTCAAAGAATTTAGCCATCATAGAAAAACCTCCTTTTTTTAATATGAGAGTGTATTAGCAGCGTATATTTATATAAAAGAATTAATAAGATTTTCTAATTTTAGAAATTGGTATTACAAGTTTTATTAATCAAATTTATAAATTAAATCTGTAGAAAATCAGGCAATAATAATGCCATTGTTTTAGGATTGCTTATGTAATCTTTATAAAAACATTCTTTCATTTAATCTTAGTGACATCAAAATAGGTTTTATCATATATTCAAAGATAAAGTGTGTGCTGGACTAAATGCTCTCAATTGCATTATAAATATAGGTGGATATAATAAAGTGAACGCTACAGTAAAAGTTAGCTATTGATTTTTACTGGGGCATACTTTTTTAGTAAAATCTAGCTAAATCTAATAAAGTATCAAATATTTATTTTTATATATTAAGTTTTTCATTGACTGGAATAAGATGCTATGGATCGCAGAACTATATTGTTATCAACCGTGGTTTGTTCAGCAATTGGTCTAGTCGGTTGCCAAACCGTAAAAACTAAACCGACACTTTCTAGCTCTAATACAAGCCATCAAACTAAGCCCGTGACTTGGGAAAAAAATGGCGAGCTATTTCATGTACCTACTGATAATAATCTAGCAGTTAATGAAAGTAGGGTGGTCTTTTTCCGCAATTCGAATGATGACGGGCGACTACCTAATGTCAAGATAGGAATGGGATCTGAAAATACTTTTCATGTCAGTCTTCAAAACGGACATTATTCAGATGCCGTTGTTTGTAGTGGCGATCAAATCATTACCGTAGAAAAACCTTCCCAAGAAAGTGGTCAAGCTATTTCTAATTCTAAAAACTATCAGTTTCTACCGCAAACAACCACTTATTTACAAGTTGTTTTGTCAGCAGCAGGTAATCCTGTTATCCAGCAGATACCAGCTGATGAAGCATTGGTATTATTAAATCAAATGACACGTCAGAATCATCAGATTAGTCGGGTGTTGTCAGGCTGTAATGTCTTAACATCTGAACCCATGCTAACTTCACCTCAAAATCAGCTCACGACCCCTACGGCAGATAAAACGGAAATTCAAAACCCTACGCAGTTTAATGTGCTGTTTGATTTCAATAGCACAGGCATAAATAGTAAGCACTCTGCAGTGTTAGCAGGAATGGCCAATTTTATTCAAGCTTATCCGCAGACGGCCGTCACGCTAGAAGGTCATACAGATAATAAAGGTCCTGAAAGCTATAACTTAAAGCTTTCAAAATCTCGGGCAAATATGGTTAAAGATATTCTAGTAGACCAGTATGGTATTGAGGCGATACGTTTAAGCACTGTAGGGTACGGTGAAACGATGCCAGTGGATACCAACGATACTGAAAAGGGTCGTCAAAACAACCGACGAGTTGTTGCTATCGTTAGCCAAGGAAACAACTAAACGAATGCATTACTTCTATATCGATAGGTTTTTTATTTAGAATTAGTTAATTAAGGATGATGTCATGAGCACTATAACGGTCAAAGTAAATGCCCAAACCACAACTATCACAGAACACAAGGTCGTGACACAAAACGGTAAACCTACAATAATAAAAGCCGTTGATAAAGTGAACTACGAGCTAATTGATGAGACTACGGGCCGCGCACCAAACCATATCGTTACCAAGCGTATAGATAAAGCGTTGCATATTTCTTTTGAAGACAATAATGAAAATCCTGATCTTATTATTGAAGGGTTCTATGATAATGTCGATAGTGCTCTGATCGGTATTGCTGAAGATGGCAGCTACTATTATTATATTCCTGATTCTGGTGAAGTTGGCGATTACGTCACTGAGCTACAGTCGGGTGAAATGCAGGGTCAAGCACTAGGCGGTAATCCACAAGTCGCGCCTTGGTGGATAGGTGCTACAGAGGCTGAAGGTTTTAATGCATTGCCGTGGTTAGCTGGTTTGGCAGGAATAGGGGTATTGGGTGCTGCTTTAGGCAGCAGTGGCGGAAGTAACAACAATGATAATCAACCGCCAATCGACACTGAAGCGCCTGACGCCCCAACCGATGTCGCGGTCAGTGGTGATGGCAGCACCGTCACCGGTAAAGGAGAACCTGACACCAACGTTAAAATCACCGACACAAATGGCAGCCTCATCGGTGAAGGCGTGGTGAATGCAAACGGTGACTTCACCGTGACCTTAGTGCCGCCCCTGGTGAATGGCGAACAAATAGACGCCACCTTGACAGACAAAGCAGGCAACGAATCTGACCCAACCAACGCCGCCGCCCCTGATCTAACCGCCCCAGATGCTCCAACCAGCATCCTTGTTGGTAACGACGATGGCTTCTTAAACGCCGAAGAGATCGGTGCGGACAACACTGTGGCCGTCGTGATTGGTCTACCAGAGACTGCAAAAGCAGGGGACACGGTGATCGTCAATGGCAAAGAGCAACGCTTAACGCTTGATGACATCACCGCCAAAAAAGTCACCGTCAACATCGCCGCCCCAGCGGAGGGTGACTCACTCACCATCACCGCCACCATCAGAGACGTTGCAGGCAATCAATCTCAAGCCTTAACCAAAGACTTGGGTGTGGTTGACACCGAAGCGCCTGATGCCCCAACCGATGTCGCGGTCAGTGGTGATGGCAGCACCGTCACCGGTAAAGGAGAACCTGACACCAACGTTAAAATCACAGACTCAAATGGCACCCTCATCGGTGAAGGCGTGGTAGATGCAAACGGTGACTTTACCGTGACCTTAGTGCCGCCCCTGGTGAATGGTGAACAGATAGACGCCACCTTGACAGACAAAGCAGGCAACGAATCTGACCCAACCAACGCCGCCGCCCCTGATTTAACCGCCCCAGATGCCCCAACCAGCATCCTTGTTGGTAACGACGATGGCTTCTTAAACGCAGAAGAGATAGGCGCGGACAACACTGTGGCCGTCGTGATTGGTCTACCAGAGACTGCAAAAGCAGGGGACACGGTGATCGTCAATGGTAAAGAGCAACGCTTAACGCTTGATGACATCACCGCCAAAAAAGTCACCGTCAACATCGCCGCCCCAGCGGAGGGTGACTCACTCACCATCACCGCCACCCTCAAAGACGTTGCAGGCAATCAATCTCAAGCCTTAACCAAAGACTTGGGTGTGGTTGACACCGAAGCGCCTGGCGGTCAAGACGGCGCCACTCAAGTTGCCCCTGTCGTTGCTATTCCAGAAGCTGAAAACGGTGTCAACGCACAGGAGATGGCTGATGGTATCCAAACCCAAGTCACATTGCCGACAGGTACTTTAGAGGGGGATAGTATCACCCTAACTGTGACCCCAGTGGATGGTGGAGCGCCCATACAGATCACTCATACTGTCACTGGTCCTGAAGCAGCAGCTGGCTTCTCAGAAGTTACGATACCCAATGACCTAAATGGCATTACCGCTGACGGTGGCTATACTATCGTAGCTACTGTCACAGATAAGGCGGGTAACAGCAGTGCGCCAAGTATCCCAGTAGACGTGACTGTGGATACCATCGCCCCAGATGCCCCAACCACAGCGCCCATCGTCACAGACAACGTTGCCAATGATGGTAGTGGAGACATATTAAATCCACCAGAAATAATCCAAGCTGGTGATGTCACCAACGATAATACGCCAAGTATCACTATTCCTGCGGCGCAAGCGGCTAAAGGGACGCCGCAGTTGATAGTTGATGGAAAAGTGGTGCCATCGATAGCCGTCACCAACCCAGATAATGGCAACGTGACATTAACACCGCAAGTAGCGCTTGCGGAAGGTAAGCATGATCTCAGTTACAATCTGAAAGATGCTGCTGGTAACGTGAGTGAGAGTGCGCCTGTAGTGACAGTAACGGTAGATACCATTGCTTCATTAACCGTCAATAAGCCGATTGCAGGCGATAATATTGTCAATGCTGACGAGGCAGCTCAAGGTTTTAAGGTAACAGGTACAGGTACGGCAGGCGACACCATTACTTTAACCTATGGAACAAATGGTAAGATTGGTACAGCTATCGTAGGAGCTAATGGCAAATGGTCAATTGCGGTCACGCAAATAGACGTTGCCAATATGAATCAAGGGTTAGAAACTTTGACGATTACCGCCAAAGACCCAGCGGGCAACGTCAGTTCTGAAACCGCTGATATTACTATTGTTCCTGCAGATCAATTAACCATTACCTCGCCAATTGCAGGTGACGATATCGTCAATGCTGAAGAAGCAGATACGGGCTTTAACGTAACAGGCACGGGTGTGGTAGGTGATACCATCACATTAACCAACCAAGCAGGCGATATCATCGGTATTGCAATTGTGGATGAGAATAATAAATGGAGTATCCCAGTCGCTCCTCAGAGCATTGCTGCCATGGGAGAAGGATTAGAGACTCTGACTGCAAAATCTACAAGCAGCGCTGATGTGACTAGTGCGACGATTAACATTGATACCATTGCCCCTGATGCCAGTACTACTGAGATTATTGTTGATAACGTGACTGCTGATAACGTCATTAATGCGATAGAAGCTGAAGGTAATATCGCAGTCACTGGTAGCGTGACAGGTGATTATAGTGAAGGAGATGCGGTTAAGATAACGGTTAATGGTATTGACTATACAGGTGTGGTGGATCTTGCTGGTAAATTTAGTATTGAGGTTCCAGGTGTTGAATTAGTCGCTGATGCTGATAAGGCTATTGATGTCAGTGTTACAGCAACTGATGCGGCGGGTAACACGGGCACAGTAAATACAACTAAGGAATATACTGTCAATACAGATGAAATCATCGCTGCTGCTGATAACTTTGTTGATTTTCAGATAACGGCGACGCCATTAGAGATAAAAAATGATACGCCATCAGATTTGAATAAGACAGGTTTTACCGTTGTCGGCGCAAGTTTAGGTCCTGTATTAGGTGCAGGCGTTGTCGCTGATGTCGTCAAAAATTCAGTGGTGCTTAATGTAGGTGAGGATCAAGTCCGTGAAGTCACCGTTCAAGGTAATGCAGGCGGCGTACAAGTCGCAGGCACCATGAATCTGAACTTATACAAATTAAATGAGTCTACCAACGAATGGGAGCTGCAGGCTGTTAAAGAAAATTGGGTAGTGTCTTATTTACTAGGGGGCGTGTCCAAAGAGGCCAACTTTAGCTTGGATGAAGGTCAGTGGCTCTTTGTTATGTCTGGTAATGAAGGGATCTCAGCGCTGACAGGTTATACCTTAAAATTCCTAGAAGATACCGTCTTAGATTACTCCCAAGCAACAGCGGTGAGTGGTTCAGTGACAGGAAATATTTTAGCAGATGATGATGCAAGCTCTAGTTATGATGAGCTACCAGTTGGTACTACGGTGACATCCATCACATCATCTAATGGCGCACCACAAACTCTTGAATCAGGCGAGACAACGATTGAAGGACAATATGGCACATTGACCATATCACCTGACGGTAGTTATGAATATAGGGTTAATGAAGACTTCCGTGGACCCTATGGCAGTGAAGAGAGCTTTACTTATACTATTACCTCACCTGATGGCAATACTGCTTCTGCCGAGCTTAATATTCAATTAAATATTCTTCCCGTTGACAAGCAAATCAAGATAGATCAGAGCTTGATTGTTGATGTTGAACCAACGGTCATCTTAGATACAACCGATTCTGAGATTAAAGATGCTGTCGGCTTTGGGGTTCTTGATTTGAGCTTTGGCTCATCGTCCGTGCTTGATCTTGAACTATTAGGCGGCAAGCCGCCACTTGAATTTACGGTTGGTGATAATCAAGTGCGCGAGCTTACCTTGCATGGTAGTGGGGGCGGCGTAGATATTGCAAAAACTTATAGTATGGCCGTCTATAAGCTTGACGAAAATACGGGACAATATGTACAAGTACATTTCGAGAAAAACTGGTTTAATGTGCCATTCCTTGGTGGCAAGTCAGATCCTTTGACGCTAAGTTTTGGTGCAGGCGACTATAAAGCTGTGTTATTAACCGCAGGCGGCGTTGGGGTGCTCAGTGGTAATGGCTTATATGTGGATCGCGATATCATCTATGATTATGACCAGCCCTCCAAGTTTATGGGTGAGATAACAGGCGACGCCACCCCTGATGCGGGCAAAGTTATACTTAAGGTTGGTGAAGAGTCTGTCACATCAGATACACCAGTGACTTACCAAGGCAAATATGGGCAGCTCACAATAGAGGCAAATGGCGATTACACCTATAGCGTAAATAATAACGCTAGTGATCCTAATTGGCAGCCGCCATATGGTGCGGTAGACTCATTTAGATTGGTAACCAAAGACGCAAACGGTAAAGCTGCTGTTGAAACGCTAAACATCAAGATTAGCACGCATACGGCGGTTGATGATTTTAATGAAGTGGCGGTACAAACGCAGAATACCGTCACCAATATCACCTTTAATGAGCCAGATAAAGTAGGTAATTATGGCAAGTCTTACACTAAAGAGTTTGAGATCGCTGAACATGATGCCGCCGCTCCGGTTATCATAGAAGCGACTGCCAGATCTACTAATATCGCTTTTGGTGATAATGTCACCATCACTTATACTTTGTTAAATACCACAACTGGTCAAAGATTTACTGGGTCAGTCAAGGGTACAAAGGCAGGAGCGTCCTTGAGCGATTCATTACCTGATTTGCCAGCAGGCAGTTATACACTCACGATTACGACGAACAAAGGCAACTTGCAGAGCATCGGTTTTGATACTACAGTCATTCATTCAGAGGATTATAGTGCTTCGTCACCCGCTGAAGTAACTGGCGTATTACTTGGTAATGATGCAGGTATAGGTAATATCTCTGAGCTAAAAGTTGGCAGTAAATCAGTGTTTATTAGCGATCCAAATCAAGGGGCTAAATCAATTGATATCGAAGGTTTGTATGGCACCTTGACGGTTAACAAAGATGGTAGCTATAGCTATCTACCAAATGGTGAGAGCTTTGGGATAGAGCGCTTTACTTATGAGACTGTTTCTGTGACAGGTGTCAAAGAGACAGCAACGTTAGAGATTAACGTTGGTAAAACAGTAACCGCCTCTATTCATAATGATGTTGCTGTCAGCTCTGCTGCTAACGATAGCTTCATAATGGGCGCAGGCGCTGATACTTTAGTCTTTGATAATCTAGGTACAGAAAACGGCGGCAATGGTAATAACGGTCTGGATATTTGGAGTGACTTTAGTGCGGCCCAAGGCGATCAAATTGATATCACAGGCTTGCTCGATGGCAACCAAACAGCAGCTAACATAGGCAATTATCTTAAGTATCAAGATGGTGTTCTCATGGTAGACCGTAATGGCAATGCTGAATATGAAGCGCTGTTACAGGTCGCAGCGACCGATCTGACTGAGTTGTTAGGCAGCATCAAGTGGCAGGTAGCAGGTGCTAATATTGCAAGCTATAGCATTGGAGCTATCGGTAAAGATACTGTCTATCTAGATGATATCTATGCTTCATCCTCGCATCATCTTGATGAAGGTTCCGATACTTTTACTTTGACAGGTTCTGGTCAAACCATCAGTTTGTCAGATTTTTTTGAAACTGACGTGATTGATATTAGCGGTACGGCTGCAAATACCTTAAATATTGGAGATGAGGATGTGACTGGCGCTGAAATGTCGAATCCGATTTATGTTAGAGGCGATAGTGATGACACAGTAAATCTTCAAGGCAGTGACTGGAGTAAAACGGGACAAACTGTCAATGATAATACTGGACAAACTTATGATGTATGGCAGATAGATAATAACCTATCTTCTCAGGTTTATATTGATACTGAGATTGCCAATATTATCTGATGATATTGCGATCTAAAAAACGCTTCCAATAGGGAAGCGTTTTTTACACTTAGTGCTGAGTGGTTGTAAAAAGTGATATGTGAACCATCGCGACCCATTATTCGTATCAAAATATATTTATAGAGTTGGCTATTGAAACCTAATATGAAAAAACTGTCAGACCAAAGAACCTTACTTTCTGGTTTAATACCATGTAGACCGCTAATACTCTTAGCTACCAGCATGTGTTTTGCTATAACTACGCAGGCTGCAGTAACAGATATGCAAATCAATACCTTGATTACACATGCAGTTCAGACGCATCCTTTGGTTGGCTCAGCGCGCGCCAATCAACAGGCAACCACAGAAGGTATTAATGCAGCAAAATTGAATCTATTACCAACCCCAAGCATAAGCTCAGGCTATGATAGAGACAATGATTTTGTCTCACAAGTGACCATTCGCCAGCCATTATGGACAGGTGGTAAGCTCACTGCTGATGTCAATCAAGCCATATTTGATGACAAGGCGGCCGTTGAGTACGTCTATGAGCAGCAAAATCTCGTCGCCAAGACCACGATTGATGCTTGGCAAGCTTATATCCAAGCCATTGCCAAACAAAGCGTGCATATCGATGGTTTAAAAGAATTGAATGAGTTTGAAGCCATGATGCAGCGCCGTGTCAAACAGGGTGTCTCTGCGCGTATCGAACTTGATTTAGTGACTAACCGTATATTGCAGGAGCAAAATGCTTATCAAGCGGCGGTGGAGCAGCAACGCATCGCGGCTGCGCGACTTGAGCAAATTGTCGGCGAGCCTTTGTCGCAAAGTAGCGTGATGAGCTTACCTAATATCAAAGCACTCGTCAATCAAGCCAAACAACAATCTACCAATTTTGAGAGTATGGCGTTTGAGCAAGCCGGTTTCTATAATCCCACCGTAGTAAAAGAGCACTTTCAAATTGAGTCAGCAAAACAAGGCGTTGAGGCTCAGCAAGCCTCTAAATATCCTACCGTGTATGCTCAATACGAGCACGCTTACTATCATGAAGACAAAGAAAATAAAGGTAAGTTCTCACTGGGGCTAAGTTATGCACCGGGCGCAGGGTTTTCTAATCTAGCCCTATCCCGTGCCTCGCAGGCGCAAGTGAGTAGCTTGGTACAAACACAAGAAGCAGCACGTCGGCGCGTCATAGAAAACGTACAGGTGCAGTATCAGCAATTTGTGAGCGCAAGAGATCGCGAGACCTCACTAGTTGCGGCGGTAGCGGGGGCGCAGATTGTCGTCAGCTCCTATCGTCGCCAGTTTATTGCTGGACGTAAATCTTGGTTAGAGGTGCTAAACGCAGTTCGTGAGCACAATGAGTATCAAATACAATTGGTGCAGACGCGAGCAGATATGTTAGGCGCGTTTTATCGTCTCCAAGTAGATTTTGGCAGTATGCCATGGCAACAGTATGGACACAATCGTGCGCCAGTCACATTATTTAAACCATTAGATCCTGTAAAAGACTGGATTCACCATCAAGAAGAAAAACAATCCGCCAAGCGCATGGGTTATATACCGGCGGCAGAAGAGGACTATGCAGAAGAAGACTATGCAGAAGAGGATTATATAGAAATTAGGCTGCCTGACAATATAGAAGACAGCCTTAATAATGGCAATTTTATTATGCTAAACGAAGATTATAGTGTCACGCCCATCGTTGATCAAAATACTATAATAGAGCGGAAGAAGTGACAAATATGAGTGAAGAATTTAAGCTGATAGCCGCAGATTTAGAGAGTAACCAGATGAGCAATATGGCCGATCAAATGTTGACGCCATCTGATCTGATGCAGACTTTGGCTGATGCTATCAGGCATTTATTGAGTCAGCAAGGGTATCCGATAGACCATGTGCGCTTACAAGAAGTGGTCGCCCGCTATGATGGCAGGTCAACCAATGATAATGGTCAGGACATCAATGAGCTTGGTCGCGTGGTTGCAATATTAAAAGATATTGGCATAGACAAGACGCCAGAAGTACTAGAGCAGCCAGACGCAGCCTTTTTGCCTTTATTGTCTTATCGACCAGATTTGGGTTGGGGCGTCATCGACGGTCAAACGCCGCAAAAGAGCTGGAACTTCAGACAAGAAAACAATCATATCCATACACGTACTGATGAGCTAACAGTGGTGCTAAGGATTCGTCTTAGTGATGAGCATATCCAAAAGCGTAAATCCTCTTTTACAGAGTTATTAAAATCCGATTTAGGCAACTATAAAGCCGTTCTCATCGAAGCTGTGCTGGCGACCTTTTTGATTAATATGTTGGCATTGGCGGTATCGCTATTCTCTATGCAGGTTTATGATCGGGTTATACCGACACGTAGTGAATATACGCTCATTATTTTGGCCAGTGGTGTCTTTTTGGTGATCCTTTTTGAAGCGTTTATGAAATTTTCACGCTCAAGAATTATGGACAAAGTCGTTGTGGGGTTGGATCAATACTTGTCGCGTGAGGTATTTCAGCGTCTGCTAAAAGTTCGTATAGATCAAATGCCAGGTTCAGTAGGCTCGATGGCGGCGCAATTGCGTGGCTATGAACAGGTGCGCAGCTTTTTTACCGCCAGTACTTTGTTTGGCTTGGTCGACTTGCCGATGACCATCATTTTTATCTCTTTAGTCGCTTTTATTGGGTCGCCGCTAGTGGCTGTTGTTCCGATCATTGCTGCTGTGATTGCGGTGACGATGGGGCTGTTCGCTCGTAAACGTATTGATGCCATTGCTGCTGAAGGCGCTACGGCCTCTTACTATAAGACAGGTCTATTGGTTGAAGCGGTTGAAGGTGTTGAAACCATCAAAGCGGGGGCTGGAAGTTGGAAGTTTTTATCACGTTGGCTTGATGTGATGAAGGTCACTATCAAAAACGACTTAGACATGAAGCACACCAATGATAACCTGACGTATTTTACCCAGATGCTACAGCAGATTAGTTATGTTGGCATTGTCATTGTCGGCTCATTTGTGGTGATCAGCGGCGATATGACCATGGGTGGATTGATTGCTTGCTCGATACTTGGTGGTAGGGTGTTAGCCCCCGTTATGATGCTACCAAATTTGTTGGTGCAATACTCACATGCCAAAGCCGCTAAGCTCAATATTGAAACCTTGTTTTCACTAGAGCAGGACAACCATGGTGTTTCTTACCCTTTATCACCCAGTCGTATTAATGGTTTTTATCAATGTGAAAACTTAGGATTCAATTATTCAGGTAACGACAGAGCTGCTGTAGATGTAAAAAAGTTAACGATTCGTCCGGGGGAGCGTATTGCTATATTGGGGCCTATCGGCTCAGGTAAATCGACACTCCTAAAGATACTTGCTGGATTATATGCGCCAACCAAAGGACGTGTCTTATTAGATGGTCTTGATATCCATCAGATCAGCCGCGAGACCTTAAGCGAACGTTTGGGGTATTTACAGCAAGATCATCGTTTATTCCAAGGAACGCTGCGAGAGAATTTATTGATAGGAATGGCGGCGCCTAATGATGATGTGATGCAAGAGGTACTGAGCAAGACTGGACTGATACATCTGGTCTCAAGTCATTCAAGTGGTCTTGATTTGCCTATTAGCGAGGGGGGGCGCGGCCTGTCTGGAGGGCAAAAACAGCTCGTTGCTTTTACGCGTTTATTATTGACCAAGCCCAATGTGTTTTTACTCGATGAGCCTACTGCTTCCATGGACAATAGGCAAGAGCAGCGCTGTCTTCAAGTGCTCAAACAGGAACTGACAGCAGGTCAAACATTTATCGTCTCAACTCATAAAACGGCATTGTTAGAGTTGGTCGATAGACTGATTATTATGGACAATCAGCGCATCATTATCGATGGTCCAAAACAGGCAGTACTTGATGAGCTAAGGAAAAACGAGCAAGCTAAAAATTCGCCTGCTCAATCGCTAAACTCTAAAGGTATGGTGAAGTCTAGCATCCATAAAACGCTCACAGACGCTTAAGGTAAGTAGGTATGTCAGACTATATATATACGCCCACCACGATCAAGGTCGGTCGTTCAAGGCTGAGTATTTGGATTGGAGTAATCGGTATCCTGATTTTGATCATATGGGCATCCTTTGCCAAAATCGATCAGGTCACTCGTGCAAAGGCAACTGTGATTGCCAGCGCTCGCACGCAAGAGATTCAAGCTTCAGAAGGTGGAGTTTTGACAGAGTTGGCAGTGACTGAAGGTCAAGAGGTGACAGCAGGTCAGCTGCTTGTGGTCTTAGAAGAAGAGCGCGCTAAAGCTGCTTTAGACAATTCTGCTTCTAAGACAGCGGCATTACAGGCGAAATTGGCTCGACTAAATGCAGAGATTTTTGAGAAGCCTCTTGTGTTTCCTAAAGAGGTGAAAAATTACCCTGAATACATCCAAAACCAAACCGCACTTTATAATCGTCGTCGTCAAGCCATCAATGAAGAAGTGTCTTCTCTTGAAGCCATGCTGGTACTAGCAGAAAAAGAGCTGAGAATGAATGAGCCGTTATTAGAATATGGCGATGTCAGTCAAGCAGACGTGATTAAATTGCGCCGTCAAGTGGCTGATATTGAGGCACAAATCAATAATAAGCGAAACAAATATTTTGAAGAAGCACAAGCAGAAATGACTAAGGCGCAAGAGGAGCTAGACACCGAGCTTGAGCAACTGCGAGATCGCGTACAGGTCTTAGAAGAAAAGCGTTTGATGTCGCCGACAGATGGCAAAATTAAAAACATCAACGTCACCACCATCGGCGGGGTTGTTAAGCCTGGCGAAGTTATATTACAAATATTGCCAACCAGTAGCGATTTGGTCATTGATGCAAAGGTCAATCCTGCGGATATTGCCTATGCTAAAGAAGGTCAGGCAGCCACTGTGAAGCTTGACGCTTATGATTATTCAATCTTTGGCGCAATGAATGGCACAGTAAGCTATATCAGCCCAGATACCTTAATGGAGCAAACACCTAAAGGAGAAGAGCCTTATTATCGAGTATTAATTGTTATTACTGGCGCTGAATTTAAAGGACGAGAAGATAAAATAGTGATTAAGCCTGGTATGACAGCTTCTGTTGATATTAAGGCGATGGAGCGGACGGTATTGTCTTATCTCACTAAGCCTATTACTAAGACTTTATCAGAAGGAATGGGTGAGCGTTGATGGACATAATAGATCTAATAGACTATAAGGTTTAAAGTGCCGCGCTGTTTACTTTTCATCCCACTCACAGCAGGTGAGCATCAATTACAAGTTACCATACCGCAACCAGTGACTTTATATTTAATGCCCTACAACAGATAGTGCTCTTGCACATAGGACACACACAGCTCATAAAAAGCTTGAGCTGGCGGGGAAATAGACTTATCAGCCAGTTTAAAGATACCGATTTGTCTATTTAAAGCAGGATCAAGTAAGTTTATCCAAACCAGCTCAGGCTCATTAGAGGGAAAGGCAAGTTTCGGTAGGGTAGTGATACCAAGATCGTTTCTTAATAGTGAAAACAGAGAGGTAATGTTTTCTACTGTATAGCGAGCTTTGCGATTGAGCACTTCTGCTGGTGTGTTTTCGAGTAATCGGCAGGTGCCATTATAAATAAAAGGCTCGGCCATGAGTTGTTGCCATTTTAGCCCTTGAGAGTGATGTGATTCATGATTTAGCGCATTGCTTTTAAGACAAACCACACCGATGGGGTCTGATATCAGTGGGGTAAAATCAATATCTGTTTGATTGATACTCGTACAGTTGCCTAATGCCAAATCTACCTCGCCCGTGAGCAACCGATTTGCGACGCCAACCGCGTTATCATCTATCAAGACAATTTCAATATCAGGGTATTTCTTTGAATAAGCGACCAATACGCTAGGCAATAGCTTCGTCACCAATGACGGCACGCTGGCAATGCTTATCTTCCCTTTATCGCCTGCTGCACTCGCTCTTAAGTCCTCTTCAAACGCTTGATAAACACTAATGAACTGCTGAATCTTTGGTAAGCAGCTCTCTCCAAACGGCGTCAGTGTTACTTTATTACCACTTTCAAATAAACGCTGATCCAGCGTTTTTTCAAGCTCTTTTATAGAGGCGGATAATGCGGCCTGTGTTCTGTTAGCGCGGTTGGCTGCCGAACGAAACCCCCCTTCTTCGACCACAAATAAAAAATGCCGTAACTGTTGTAGTTTCATCATCGTTAGTGCCTTGCTATTTGCTGCCGTTGATTAGAAGCTATTTATCATAGTGATAGATTAAATCTATCATATTTAATATTTAATTAGTTAGATTTGTCATTATTTATTGCGTAGGATAATCAATAACAAAGAAATTGCCAAACCATTCATTCAAAGGATATGACGATATGACGACTCCCTCAACCAAACAAGCAGTTCAGACTGCACTTTTTGCCTCAAAGTCGCCTCTTGAATGGGCGATCACAAGTAATGGCACATTATATACCGCACAAATTCCTATTGATGAAAACGGCGATGTGGTCGCAGGTGGTATCGAAGCCCAAACTCGGCAAACCCTTGATAATTTAAAGCATACATTAGAGTGTGCCAATGTAGGCATGAACTCAGTCTTACAGGTACTTATTTATGTTACTGATCGTGAATATCTGAAAACGGTCAATCAAGTCTATGCTGAATATTTTACAGCGCCTTATCCAAATCGCGCCGCTTTGGTCATAGCAGGACTTGCTCGTGAAGAGATGTTGGTTGAGCTGGTTGTTTACGCGGCCGTACCATAATTTCCCACTATAGTTATATAGCTCTATAAATCATTTTATAACGCAAATTTTAATAAACTGAGGACGCCACAATGTCAGCTCAAAACATCCAAAAAGTATTACAGCAAAACCCACAGCAATCCCTTTATATCAATGGTGAATGGCAAGCGGGTAGCGATACCATTGCTAATATCAACCCATCTGATATCAGTGAAACGATCGGCGAGTTCGCCCAAGCCAGCAGCGATCAAGTTAAAGATGCTATTGCTGCTGCTCGCCAAGCGCAGCCGAAGTGGGAAGCAACGCCGTTAGAGAAGAAGCAATCTATTTTGCAGGCGATTGGCGATGAGATGATTGCCCGCTGCGATGAATTAGGGGCGTTATTGTCACGTGAAGAAGGTAAGCCATTTGCGGAAGGTCGCGGCGAGATTTATCGTGCCGGTCAGTTTTTCCATTATTATGCCGCTGAGGTGTTGCGTCAAATGGGCGATACTGCAGATTCAGTACGTCCAGGAGTTAAAGTAGAAGTCACGCGTGAGGCCGTCGGTGTCGTCGCCATTATCTCTCCTTGGAACTTCCCAACCGCAACCGCTGTATGGAAAATCGCCCCAGCATTAGCATTTGGCAATAGCGTCATTTGGAAGCCTGCCAATTTAACACCAGCCAGTGCAGTCGCCTTAGCTGAAATTATTCATCGTCAAGGGTTGCCTGAAGGTACGTTTAACTTGGTATTGGGTGGCGGCTCAATCGTTGGTGACGCACTCATTCATTCAAAAGATATCGATGCGGTTAGTTTTACAGGCTCTGTGCCAACCGGTCGTAAAGTTGCTGCAGCAACCGCGCCAAACTTTGTCCGTTGCCAGCTAGAGATGGGTAGTAAAAATGCCTTGGTTATCGCTGATGATGCTGATTTACAAGTCGCTATTGATGCAGCGGTTGCTGGTGCGTTTGGCGGTTCAGGACAAAAATGTACGGCATCTTCACGCTTGATTGTCATGGATGGTATTCATGATGCGTTCGTCGATGGTGTCATCGCAAAAATGAAAACCCTAAAGGTTGGCCATGCGCTTGATGACGGTATTTTTATGGGTCCTGTGGTTGATGATAAGCAACTTGCCTCTAACTTAGACTGGATTGAAAAGGCCAAGCAAGCCGGTGCCAATTTAGCCTTTGGTGGTGAGCGCCTATCAATGCCGCATGATGGCTATTATATGTCGCCGACCTTGTTTACTGAGACTGATAACAGCTGGGATATCAATCAAGAAGAAGTATTCGCGCCGCTCGCTTGTGTCATGCGCGTTAGCAGTTTAGAGGAAGCGATTGCGATGACCAATGATACGCGCTTTGGTCTAACCGGCGGTATCATTACCCAAAGCTTGCGTAATAGCGCGATGTTTAAAGAGCAAGTACAAGCAGGCTGCGTCATGGTCAATCTAGCCACTGCTGGCACGGACTATCATGTGCCGTTTGGTGGTCGTAAAGAGTCTAGCTTTGGCCCGCGTGAGCAAGGTCAGTATGCCAAAGAGTTTTATACCATTGTCAAAACCGCTTATCAAAAGGCTTATTAACAGTCAGTTAATGACAGGTGCTATTAGTGATGTGTGGCTGGTAAATTATCCTGCCACAATGCATTTGTAAAAGTATAAAAGGAATTAACTATGTATCAAGACCATATCGTCATTGACGGCTTACAGTATAGCCATTGGGATCGTGACTATTTCAAAATGCTGCAAGCCAGCGGTATCAATGCGGTACATGCCACCTTGGTTTATCACGAGGATTCACGGCAGACAATGACGCGTTTTGCAGAATGGCATGCACGCTTTGAGCAAAACTCAGATCTTATCTTGCCAGTCTACTCAGTCACTGATATTGAGATGGCAAAGCAGCAAGGTAAAGTCGGTATTCTTTTTGGCGCACAAAATTGTTCACCGATTGATGATGAAATTGGTCTTATCAGCGTGATGCGCCGTTTAGGGCTACTGATTATGCAGCTGACATATAACAACCAAAGCCTACTAGCGACCGGTTGTTATGAGAAGAATGATAGTGGTATTACGCGTTTTGGTCAGCAGGCTATAGCAGAGATGAATCGAGTTGGCATGATTATCGATATGTCGCATAGCGCAGAGCGTTCGACGCTTGAAGCGATTGAGCATTCGACGCGCCCGATATGTATCAGTCATGCCAATCCAACGGCTGCACACGATGCGCTGCGTAATAAATCTGATGCCGTTATTAGTGCCTTAACCAAAGCGGGCGGGCTATTAGGTTTTAGCTTATATCCGTTTCATCTGCCTAATGGTAGTGATTGCACGCTTGATGATTTTTGTAGCATGGTTGCTGATTGTGCTGATAAACATGGCGTTGATCACTTAGCGATTGGCAGTGATTTGTGCCTAAACCAACCGCAAGCGGTGCTTGAATGGATGCGCAATGGACGCTGGTCAAAGGCCATGGATTATGGCGAAGGTAATGCCAATAATTCAGGTTGGCCTGATACCTTGCCATGGTTTGCAGGCAAAGACGGCATGGAAAATATTTATAACGGTCTACTAAAGCATGGTTTTAATGATGCCGATGCTGGAAAGATTATTGGACAAAACTGGTTTAATTTTCTTGAGAATGGCATTAAGCCTTTGGTATAAATGCTCGGCACAGAGCTCGCTTTCTAACATGCTGGCTAAAACTCAAAGTAACAAATATGAAAGTCAGAAGCATTGAAGCCACAAGCATGAAAGTATAGATGGATAAGACGGTTTAGATAAAACGCCAACTTAAATGACGCAACATTATCATATGGAATCACATCATGGCTGATTTAAAAGGATTTAACAGTAAGCGACATGAGCAAGGACGCTCTCACCAAACCGACAAGATAGCAGATGCTCTAGCACATGCGGACAATCCATCAGATACTTTAGGGCTAAAAAATCCAGCATTTTGGTACAGTGGCGGTTTTATCATTGTCTTTGTTCTCATGGCTATCTTTGCCGAAGAGTACTTGGCAAAACTCATCAATGTCGGATTTTCTTGGTCGGCAACCATCTTTGGTCCTTTTTGGCAAATCTTATTGTTAGCGACCTTTGTAATTGCCTTGGCAGTTGGGGCAGGTCGCACAGGACGGGTCATTTTAGGTGGCTTAGCAAAGCCTGAGATGGATAGTTTTAAATGGATGGCAATTTTATTCTGTACGCTGCTTGCTGGCGGCGGCGTCTTTTGGGCAGCCGCTGAGCCTATCGCTCATTTCGTTAGTGCACCGCCTGTATATGCTGAAACCGCTGATATCCAACAACGCGCTTTTAATGCGCTATCTCAGTCTTTTATGCATTGGGGATTTCTAGCTTGGTCTATTGTCGGTAGCTTGACGGCTATTGTGGTCATGCATCTGCATTATGACAAAGGCTTGCCGCTTAAGCCGCGCACGCTTTTATATCCGATGTTTGGTGAGCGCGTTCTGACAGGTCAAACGGGCGCGATTATCGATGCTTGTTGTATTGTTGCGGTTGCTGCCGGTACGATCGGTCCTATTGGCTTTTTGGGCTTACAAACCAGCTATGCATTAAATACACTGTTTGGTATTCCTGATACCTTTACCACCCAACTTATCATCATTATCTTTGCTATTGCACTTTATACGCTCTCAGCCATTAGTGGGCTTGCTCGAGGTATGCAGCTGCTCAGTCGTTTTAACGTCATCTTGGCCTTTGGTCTGATGATCTTTATTTTGATGTTTGGTCCTAGCAAATTTATTGTGAATGGTTATATTCAAGGTGTTGGTACCATGGTACAAAACTTTATCCCGATGGCAACCTATCGCGGCGATGAAGCTTGGCTTGGTAGTTGGACGGTTTTCTTTTGGGGCTGGTTTTTGGGTTATGGTCCGATGATGGCGATCTTTATCGCTCGTATCTCACGTGGTCGCACCATTCGTGAACTGATTACAACCGTATGTATTTTGGCGCCCTTGGTCACCTGCTTTTGGTTCACGGTCATCGGTGGTTCGGGTCTTGCGTTTGAGATTGCCAATCCCGGCAGTGTAAGTACGGCATTTGAAGGCTTTAATCTTCCCGGTGCACTGCTTGCCATTACTCAGCAGCTGCCGTTTCCTTTGATTACCTCGTTATTATTTATCATTTTAACCATGGTTTTTATTGTTACTACTGGTGATTCGATGACCTATACCATCAGTGTGGTTATCAGTGGTGAGAGAGAGCCAAACGCTATGATTCGCACCTTTTGGGGTGTGATGATGGGGGTCACGGCGATTGTGCTTATCTCCCTTGGTGCAGGCGGGGTGACAGCATTACAGTCCTTTATTGTTATTACGGCGGTACCTGTCTCCTTTGTTTTGCTGCCATCATTATGGAATGGTCCAAAAATTGCTCAGCAAATGGCACGGGATCAGGACCTTTATCGCCCTAATAGGGTAGAGACTGCTCATCAGTTTATCGAAGAGCAACTGGTTGAAAAAAATGAAAGCATCGACTAGGTAGTGCTTTGTTATAGATGATAGTTTATTTGCGTATAAAAGCCGTAAATCCAAAGTATTAAAAGTATTAAAAGTATTAAAAGTATTAAAAGTATTAAAAGGTGGTTGGTTTAACACATTATTGAAGGTGATAGTTATATGGAACATACTTTGCCAAACAACCCTAAGCTAGATGCAGTCAGCTTTCGTAGCCCCGATATGGTGATGAATTCTGAACGACTGGGCGCGATGCATCAGACGCGTATCAGCTTTGTACGTACGTTATTGCGCAAAATCGACAAAGAGCATTGGACATTAAGTAAGTATCTATGGGATTTAGATAGCGATGGCTATGGACAGGTTATCTATCGTTTACAAACGCCTGAACACGTCTATCACTTGGTGGTATTTTGCAATCAGATTGCTGATGAAGAGCGTAATGATCGCGTCATTGCGCAAAAATGGGATGTTACCTTTGCCCTTGTTTATGGCGAGATAGGGGATGAGCTACTGGCAAACCTAAAGGTCAATGTGCCATTACAAGAAGCCGGTCGTAACTCTAACATGGTGATGGTGCTGGCACGTGCCAATAAAAGCGTACGCGTCTTTGATCATATTGTCAGCTCACTTGCTGAAGGGCAGCAGCCTGATTTGGACGTACTGGCGCAAGTCGGTTATATTTTGCGCACCACGGCCGTTTATGGCAATGGTAAATTCGGTATTTATGACTTTAAACCGCTAGATCATAGCGAAGATTTTAATCAATCGTTCCGCGCCCAGATGTGTGCGGTGTATCTGATTCGAGAGTTTAGCCTTGACTGGGTTGATTATTTAGCGCAGCAAAAAGGCGGCGTTAAAGCGGTCAGTTTACACCCTGAGATTAAGCAGTATCTGGGCATAGGTAATGCAACCGGTCTTGGTATGGCGCCTTATTTGATTAATCATCCTTGTGTGGTTGATCAATGGCTCACGACTCGTGAAGGCGCGCTACAAGCGGTCTTGGTCTGTGAGATTAATGATGACCGTAATAATAAAAAAATCAAGCAGTTTACAATCTTGATAAAACGCGCTGTCCAGCATTTCTCTGAAGTGGTGACCATTAATGAGCCGCAAATCCTACTTAATAGTACTGTCGTTAAAGAGTTAACAGCTTTGCAAGAGCAGCTGGCAACTGAGCTTAAAAAATGTGATACATGGGCGGATTTTTTACAGCGTCAGGCGCACCTTAGTTTTGAGAGCCAAGAGGTCATTATCTCTTGTATGATGGAGCTTTATCCTGAGCTTGTTGATGCGTTTGCAGGGCAAGTCAATGCGGATGAAACCATGTCACTGCCGAGTGGTAAAGTCGTGCAGGACTTGATTGATGTCTTAGAAGCGCGTTATCAGTGGGCAATTAACATTGATTTTAATACGGCTGATAATATCTACTGGTTCTGGTATCGCTCAGAAGATAAAGAAGAGCCGAGAATGGGTGTGCGCGGACAAGAGCATGGCGATGATAAGGAGTTTTTATTAGATATCGGCAGGCAAACCAATACGTTATATCGAGCACTGCAACAAGCAAATCCACAGCAGCTATTATCAGAGTTTATTCTTACTCAGCCAAAATATCGCTCGATAGCTCGGCGCGTTTGGACGATGGGGCACAAGAAAATGGGTGATATCCAGATAAACGTATTACAAAAGACAGCATTACCCATGCATCTACTGCGCTGTAAATTGTCTATGTTTGGTGCAACCAAGTTTGATCCAAGATCAGATCGCTGGGTGCGTGTGACGCTATTCCAAGGCGCGCCGTTATTCAATGATGTCCACAGTGATGAGTGGCTGTTTCCTTTATTACCTAGCGTAGCTTTAGTTACCCAATAAGGAGTATTTGAACATGATTGTATCGCACAATGAAATCGTGACTATGGTCAATAAAGCCTTCTTGGGTATGCAGCGAGAAGTAGGAGAAGCAGACCTGATTGCCGCTATGGTTGCAGAGCTGCAAATGGCAGGGCTTGACGGTATTTTGCACTTTAATAATGCCAGCCCATACATCTTATTAGAACGTGATGCCCCTATCGATATCATCTATCAAAGCGAGAATGAGGTCAGATTAGACTTGCATGGCAGTAGTCTGGTCTGTCATTTGCCAGCAGTAATGGATTATGTTGTGGAAAAAATGGGCAGTCGCAATCATTTTAAAGTGTATTTGCAAAATTGTCATAATCGCTGGCTTGCCTATAGTGAGCTTGCAAAGCTTGCGGCAAAAGGCATCGCTTGTTTGGCAAAATGGGACAATGGTCGTGCACCCAAACATACGATATTTACTTTAGATAAAAGGTTCGTTTATCCTGATTTATATTTTTTTGATGAAGCACAGGCGAATTATAATACCAATGATATGATCATTGAGCTGTCAACGGACAACTTCGATATTGAACAAGATATTCAGAACTTTGATCGTAAAGTATCAACAGATGAGCTGTATGCAACCCATCAGCGGGCATGGAAAGAAGGTATTTATGTCGATGATGAGCAGTGGGCAATGTTGAAAAAAAGCGCTGCGGCAATATTGGTCGAAAACAGTGAAGCTTCAAGTAAAGGGGCTGGCGGTATCTAAGCTACTAAGCTATATAGACTATAGGACGTGCCATCCGTCTTTAGCCATCACAATCACTGAACCTGTGAAATTTTATTCCTGCGCTGATACTTATTGTAGAGTAGCACTACGCTTAACTATAGTGAATTCAGTATTCAAACGATACAGCGGGACTGGGATAAATTTTACGCAGCCTCTGTCGGCGTGGGCACAGCAAGTCAGAAAAATTTATACCAGCTCCGCGTTACAGTATGGCGTATCTGTTTTATTTGGAATCGACTATATCTTATCAAACGCTCAACCATCGCTATACCCCATCTTCCATTCTATAACCCACCTTCCGTGCTATTTTCTCAACAGAGGACAAAAAACCTTGTACGGTTTTTTTATCCGCTGGTCATAATCGCTGACAAGATTCTGTTAATGCCATTCTCATCGCCTTATAAATACGACACGGTCAATTGCTGATTGTGTTGCTATAGTCATTTCCAAATAAAAAATATCTTCCATTGCAATGCGGAATGGGCATAAATTTTATATTACCTCAGCCCAAGTGCAACTAGCGAGTGTCAATAAAGGAGCTATGCTGAAATGATCAATGTAAACAAAGCTTTATAAGTTACAGAAATGATAATAAAGTAATCAATCTTACTATCTGACTTTAATCTGGTTTATGGCAAACTTGATATCGAATTTGAGAGTTTATTGGCATTTTTAAGTAAGGTTTTGATATACAGTCGATACTAAATGATTTAATGCTAAATAAAATGGATACGTTATCTGACAATATGAAACTGGCATAAATTTTTATATTGCACTGACTATAGCACTTTATCAAATGCCCCTTTATTAAATGTCCCTTTGTTAAATGATACTGGATTAAAGAGGAAAAAGCGGTGACTTTAGGAAGAAGCGCTCGTAAAAATAGGCGACCTATTTATATTCAGCCGAATCGCTTTACTGATAGTTTATCTCATCAGCAAGCATACTATTTGTTTTTGGATATAGATGGCACCTTAGCTGATTTTACGCTGAATCCCAAAGACAGTATTATCCCAAAATCAACCTTACTACTTTTACAACAAATACAAAATTATGGAGTGAAAATCGCTGCCGTGACAGGACGCAGTTTGGGAGAAGCAAGGCAAATGTTGTCACCTTTAAGATTGCCAATTGCCGCCACTCATGGACTAGAGATCGCATTGCATGATGGCAGCGATAATCATGAGAAAGACCTTGCCAGTATTGATATCACTGAGCTTGCGATTATAAGACAAGCCATTATCCAATCTTGTAC
The DNA here is from genome assembly GCF_041554015.1 of Psychrobacter sp. Lineage (GTDB taxonomy): Bacteria > Pseudomonadota > Gammaproteobacteria > Pseudomonadales > Moraxellaceae > Psychrobacter. Next base: position 227,025 of record NZ_JBFFMS010000001.1, read on the forward strand.
TGCCTTTGATGGCTTTACCATAGAACACAAACCCTATTCTGTCGCCCTGCATTTCCGAGAAAACCCTAGTTTGGCTGATACAGCTTATACCATCATGACAAAAGTTTTGACAAAGCATAATAATTGGGTGTTAAAACCCGGTAAATATGTTTGGGAGCTGGTACCAAGAGGGGCCAATAAAGGCACAGCCATTTTGACCTTACTAAAAAAAACTCAGAGTAGTGAGAGTCTTTGTCCTATTTTTATCGGTGATGATAGTACGGATGAGGCAGGATTTATGGCGATACAAGGTGAAAGTATATCGCTAGATGGCTATCAGCATCCCATAAAAGGGATGGGAATTAAAGTTGGTCATGAGCCGACGCACGCCCATTACTATGTAGATGGTACTCATGAAGTGACTATTTTACTAAATAGCTTTCTGAGCTTTTATAAACAACGTAGGGCGCTAACAAAAGAACCAGTGAGAGTGAGGCACATGCTATGAGCCGCTTAATCGTCTTGTCTAATCGAGTTAAAATGCCCGATAACAATCCCATGGCAGGCGGACTGGCGATAGCGCTGCAAGATGTATTAATGGAAAAATCAGTCATCTGGATGGGCTGGAATGGTGAGATCAGCGATAGTGTTCATGATGATTTTGTTCATGGATTTAGTAGCACCAAACAATCTGTCTCGCCAGATATGGATATATCGCAGGGCAAGACATCTATTACTTATATGACGATGGCTTTTACGACTCAGCAATATCAGCAGTTTTATTGTGGCTATGCTAATAACGTCCTATGGCCATTACTGCACGAGCGCGTTGATTTAATAAGTCAATCGCCGGAGGACTATACAGGCTATCAAGCGGTCAATCGCCTTTTTGCTGAGCAATTAAGGGCAGTCGTTAAGCCTCACGATGTAATCTGGGTACATGATTATCATTTTTTAAGTGTGGCGTATCATTGTAGGCAGTTAGGTATTCGCAATCGCATCGGCTTTTTTTTACATATTCCGTTTGTCTCATTGCCGTTTTGGCAATCTCTTGATAACAGCTCTGAGCTGATTGGCCATCTTGCTCATTATGACGTACTTGGCACGCAAACGCAGCAAGGGCGCATTAACTGTCTGGCTGTCTGCCGACATTATCTAAAAGATAAGTTGTCAGAAGCCTGTTTTTTAACGTCCTCACCCATCAATATTTTACACGAAAAGCAGCATGCTGCGAGTGCACAGCTATCATCTGCTGTGCAGTTAATGTTTGATCTGGAGTTAAAACCTCAGCATTCTTTAATGATAAAGGCTTATCCAATCGGTGTGAATGTCGAGAGAATCCAGCAACAGGTTAGCCACTTATCTGCTCATGGCTCATTACAAGCCGCCACTCCCAATCTGCAAAAATATACCAAAAAGTCTACCGCGCAGCAGATTATTGCCGTGGACAGAATCGATTACTCAAAGGGGTTGTTAAGACGTTTTTCGGCATACCGCGATTTTTTACAGCAAAATCTGTCATACCAAAATCAGCTAAAATTATTGCAGATCGCCTGTCCCAGTCGCTTAGATGTACCTACTTATCAGCAACTTTATAATGAGGTTAAAACGGCTGTACATGATATTAATCAGCAGTTTTTGCCCAGTAACGATACAACAGATGCCTCTATACATGATTGGCAAGTGATCAACTATTGCGAAAGTGTCATAAGCCATAAGACATTAATGGCGATGTTTTGGCAGAGTGACATAGGTTGGGTCAACTCGCTTAAAGATGGTATGAATCTGGTGGCTAAAGAATATATTGCAGCTCAAAATCCTGACAATCCTGGCGTACTGCTACTCTCACGTTATGCAGGGGCAGCAGAGCAAATGCAAGCGGCGGTCATCATTGATCCCCATCAGCCAAACAGTATGGCAGAGGGTTTAAAGATAGCCTTGACGATGCCACTAGATGAGCGGCGCTCACGCCATCAGTCGTTACTACAAGGACTACAGCAAGATAACTTACAGGCTTGGCAGCAGAGTTTTTTGGATGACTTATATGATGATAAAAGCTGTCAAACAGATGGCTTAAGACCTGCCACCGTCTACCTGTCTGACTCATAAGAATAGTTAGGAGACCTTTATGCTACTGTCAGATAAAACAAATCCTTTGTTATCAGAGATTAACGCTAACATAGAAAATATCATATCTGCTGATAATCAGACCATGAAAATGCTTGTTTTAACTGATACCTTACGCCATGACATTCTAAAGGCTTTAATTAGCTATAGCGAGAAAATCCCGTATCCTGCCAGTGGTGCTAGCACTATAAAAGGTGAAGTCTCAAACACATTAAATCGTTGGCAGATATTGGCCTATGTAGCAGGGATTGATTTAACGGTTGTAAAGTGGTTTGAGTCGCATTTAGATGCCTTGAGTATTTTATATGAGGTGGGGCATGGTAACCCTGAGCAAGGTTTATGGGCTATTTGGGCAGCAGAGGGCTCCCCTGATCCTATTGATTATCAGCAGGGTAAAATCAGTGGTACAAAAGGGTGGTGTTCAGGAGCCAACATTGTAGAGCATGCGCTAATAACCTATCGTGATAAGCGCGGTCAATCACAACTACTTACCATAGATATGCAGCAAACTGGCATAAAAATTGATAATGAAGCATGGCAGGCGGTAGGGATGCAAGCCACTGATACAGCGACTCTACAGTTTTCTGAGGTGCGAGCCCGTCAAGTTGGAGCAGCCAATGCTTATCTAGAACGAGTGGGATTTTGGCACGGAGCGGCAGGCGTTGCTGCCTGCTGGTATGGGGCAACAGCTTACTTAGCAAGCTACTTAATTGACGCCTATCAGCAGAAACCAAACGATTATAAAGCCATGTATTTGGGTCAGATTAGTACGGATTTGGCGGTTACTCAGCAGTATTTTTATTATGTTGCCGATTTGATAGATAGCCAGCCACAGCTGAGTCATGAGCTTGCCATACGTCAGCTAAGAGCCTACGTTGAGAAAGTCGCTCGCCAAGTAATAGACGTCGTCGGGCAAGCATTGGGCGCCGCGCCATTTTGTCATAATGCTCATTTTGCCAGACTGTCAGCAGATCTACCTGTATTTATACGCCAAAGCCATGGTGCTTTTGATCTGCAAAAAATCGGCGAGCTATCTAGCATTTTAGCGCGTGAGTCAACAGCTAAGCGGAGCAATATATGGCAACTGTAATATCTGATAAGACGATAGAGCTTGCAGAAAAAGAGGTTACCGTGACCCATGCTGATCCGCTTGAGAGTAACCATCCGATTGTGGGTGACCGTGTTATTGAAGGTGATGGCACCAGTCAGGAGGCTTGGAGAAACTGGTCAGGATTGCATGATTTGCCTCGATTGGAGATTACAAAAAGCTTTGCCCCGCATCAACGTGTCTGTATCTTTGCCCCGCATCCTGATGATGAAGTACTAGGCTGTGGTGGTCTCATGCAGCAACTGGCGGCGCATAGCAATCCTATCGTTCTTATTCACGTGACCAACGGCACACAAAGCCATCCAAACTCGACCCTCTACACTCAAGAAAGCCTTGATATTATTCGACCGCAAGAAAGTGTTAAAGCGCTGGCAGCATTAGGCATTGCTCAGCAGGTCACGACCATTACTCTACATTTAGCAGATGGCGAAGTCTTTAGCCAACAAGACAAGCTTTACCAAAAATTATCAGCCATTATCCAACCTAACGATATTTTAATAACGCCCTTTATGCGCGATGGGCATCCTGATCATGAAGCAACCGGACGAGTGGTTGCGTCGTTTGCCAAGCAACATCAGTTAGCCTGTTATCAGGTACTCATTTGGGCATGGCATTGGGCAAAGCCTGCGGACAGCCGTATTCCTTGGCATGGTGCCATAAAAGTTGATCTAACCTCGGAGCAGCTACAGCGTAAAGTAGACGCCATTGCCTGCTTTGAGAGTCAAGTGACCATTGATGCAAGTACGGGTAATCCACCTGTTTTATCTGCGCAAACGATCGCTAGAATCAGCCAGCCGTGGGAGGTGTATATATATGAGTCACGTATCTAAAGCCAGCTTGGCTGACAGCAGTCAATATGAGAGTTATTCAGAATCGTACTTTGATACGTTATATAGAGGAAATACCGACCCATGGCAATATCAGACTCGCTGGTACGAAAAACGAAAGCGTGATATGTGTCTTGCGGTACTGCCGCAATCTCAGTATAAGAATGGTATCGAATTGGGCTGCGGCAATGGTGTGCTTAGTGAACTCTTAGCACGTCGTTGTCAGGCTTTGGTCAGCCTTGATGGCAATCATCAGGCGGTACAACTTGCCAAAGCGCGCTTGGCTGAGCTGTCTCATGTTAAGGTTATTCAGGGTGTGATTCCTGTTAAATTATTCTCTCTAAAAGCTGCGCTGTTGGAAGCTTATCCTTTGGCGGAAAATACGCCTGTCATGGCAGCGCCCTTTGATTTGATTGTCATTAGTGAAATTTTATATTACTTATCGCCGACCGATATTGACACGGTGATCGCTTGGATACAGCAAAACCTTGCTATAGGCGGTACATTATTATGTTGTCATTGGCGCTACGCTATTGAGGGTTTTGTCATGACAGGTGAGACCGTGCATAAGCGTCTACATCATGCCTTTAACCTCATGGCGAATGACAAGCATCAAATTGCGTTTAATCATCAAAGCCAAATACTAGACAGTGATTTTTTGTTAGACGTTTGGCAACGATCGCAAAGTTCGGTAGCAAGGCAAGAAAACTTGATATAAACAAGTATAAAACTCAGAAATACTGAGCAAAATAGGCAAGGGTAGAAGGGATGAAAATCGGTATTGTGATTCCTGCTCATAATGAAGCGCTGACTATCGCCAAATGCTTGGCATCAGTACGGATAGCTATCGAGCAGTTGCCCTCAGTTATTGACGTTTATACGCTGGTGGTATTGGACAGTTGTAGCGATGATACGCAGTCCCTTGTCGAAGCTGCAGGTACTGATTATCTATGCTGTGACTATCGATGTGTGGGACAAGTCAGAGACATGGGCCTTCGTCATGCGATCGCCAATGGTGCAACCTGGCTTGCCTGCACAGACGCCGACTCAGCCGTGCCTATGGATTGGTTAGTCCAGCAAGTAGGACACATTCGCCATCAACCGACAGATATGATTTGCGGTGTGGTGGACATCGACAGCTGGGCACATTTGACCGCGCAAACTCAAAAAGAGTATATCGCCCATTACCAGGATAGGATGGGACATCGTCATATTCATGGGGCAAATTTAAGTTTTAGCAGTGAGGCTTATCTGGCGGTTGGTGGCTTTGCGCCTATGCCGTGTCATGAAGATGTGGATCTGGTCGAAAGATTTGCAGCCCAAAGCTATGCCATCACTTGGAGCAATCGCGTCCGTGTGCTGACCAGTAGTCGCTTGCAAGCTCGGGCAACCGAGGGTTTTGCAGCCTTTCTAACCAATTTAGAACAAAACAGCCGACATTGAGATACGTCATATAGGGTTATACAGATCTATGATTGAGTGCCAACAAAATTTAACAACATAAAGCCGTGACAAAACCTAATCTAATAATTTATTACTATTTGCCAGCGAGAAGCCAGCATGTCTACTTTAACGTTAACGATTAATCAGCAAGATTATACGTTTGATAATCTTGACCCGCGAACGACATTGCTTGATGTTTGTCGTCATCACCTACAGATTACTGGACCAAAAAAGGGCTGCGATCATGGGCAATGCGGCGCTTGTACGATGCTTATTAATGGGAGACGGGTCAATGCTTGTTTGACATTGGCGATCATGCACGATGGTGATGAGATTACTACCATTGAAGGTATCGGACTACCTGAATCACTATCGGAATTACAACAGGCTTTTAAAGATCATGATGCGTTTCAGTGTGGCTACTGTACACCGGGACAGATTTGTTCAGCAACCGCAGTGCTAGAGGAGATCAAGCAGCAGTGGCCAAGTCATGTGACGACTGACTTGCAAAATCCCAATGGCCTACTGGTACAAGAAATTGCTGAGCGCATGAGTGGTAATCTTTGTCGTTGTTCAGCGTACCCTAATATTGTTAGCGCCATCTCACAGGTACTTGAAAAGCAAGTACCAAAGGCCTCTTTAGTGCCTGACTTAGTGACTGACGATGAGACTAATAATAAGGCAATCAATGGGGCTATTAGCGGTATTTGGTCGCCGCCGCCAAGCGAGGCACAAATTGGCAATCAGTCAGTAGTCAAGCAAACTGCCAATGTTTCCGATGTTGCCGATGCCGCTAATGCTACTACGGTTGACAATGCTAAAGGAGGTCGTTTATGAAACGCTTTGATTATATCCGCGCCCTCGAACCACAACAAGCTGTGATGTTTGCCACTCCTGAGAACGCAACCTTTATTGCCGGTGGCACCAATTTATTGGATTTAATGAAAATTGAGATTGAAACGCCGCAAAAATTGGTTGATATCACACGCCTTGAACTAGCCGCTATCGAACCTACTGCTGATGGCGGTTTGCGCATCGGTACGCTGGTGACAAATAGTGATTTGGCTGCATATCCCTTAGTTATCGCAAACTATCCTGTATTAGCACGGGCGCTGTTAGCAGGGGCGTCAGGGCAACTGCGTAATAAAGCCACCACAGGCGGCAATCTGCTACAGCGTACCCGTTGTTACTATTTTTATCAGCCAGATAGTCCCTGTAATAAACGCAATCCTGGATCTGGTTGTCCTGCTATTAAGGGTGAAAATCGCCCGCTTGCTATAGTAGGGACGAGTGATGACTGCATTGCTCAGCATCCATCAGATATGGCGGTAGCGATGCGCTTGCTCGATGCCACTATTGAGACGCTCAGAGCAGACGGCACCTCGCGCCAGATTCCAATCAAAGACTTCTACTGCTTGCCAAAAGACACCCCCAATATCGAAACGGTTTTAGAGGCAGGGGAGCTGATTACTCATATTGTGCTACCAGCCCCAGTGAAGGGTATGCACACTTATGATAAGGTTCGTGATCGTGCCTCTTATGCCTTTGCCTTAGTGTCCTGCGCGGCAGTAATCAACATCAATAATCAAAAAAAATTAGAAACGGTACGTTTGGCATTTGGTGGTATTGGCACTGAGCCTTGGCGTAATGAAGCGGTTGAGGCTCTGCTTACAGGTACAGACGGTAACGTCGGTATTATCTCACAAGCGGCAGATTTATTATTAAAAGATGCCAAGGGTAGTGGTCAAAATGACTTTAAGATACCGCTGACGCGTCGCCTGTTAAAACAAGTTATTGAGCGCGCATTGACGGCTAAGGGAGCATAATCATGTCACTATTGGATGCAGTACTGCCATCAGAACCCACAAAAAAACTGACCATGGATAACCCCGTTGATACTCTTTTTGATAAAACAGCCAGTCAATTGGTTGGTAGGCCTATCAACCGTGTAGATGGTTCTTTGAAAGTCAGTGGACAAGCGACTTATAGCGCAGAATTTTATGTTGAAGGGCAGGTGTATGGCGTGTTAGTCGGTGCGACCATTGCTAAAGGCAAGGTCAAGCATATTGATAGCCATGCCGTAGAGGCGATGCCAGGTATTATTCAAGTGGTCACTGATCCCACGCATTTTTTGCGTAACGCTCAGCAAGGTGGGGAGAAAAAAGCACCCACGCAAGGTGTCGCTGAGATTTTTTACCATGGTCAGCCGATAGCTGCCGTAATCGGCGAAACCTTTGAAGCAGCTACCGAAGGCGCAAAAGCTCTTAAGGTGACTTATGAAGATGAAACAGCAGAGGCGGTGATAGATTTTGGCTCAGCCTTGGGACAGGCGCATCCGGTTAATGAAAAGAGCGGCTCGGATAAGAATAGTAAACAGGGCTACCCAGAGCAGGGACTTAAAGAGTCTGAGATTTCATTTGATCAGATTTACCATACCCCAAGCCAGAGTAATTCACCCATGGAGCCGCATGCTACCTTGGCTTATTGGGAGGAGGATAAGTTAATCCTGTATACCTCTAACCAGATGCTGTCCTCTTGCAAACAACAAGTGGCGGATGCCTTAAATTTGGAGCCAGATCAGGTGCAACTGATTGCCCATTATGTTGGTGGCGGCTTTGGTAGTAAACTTGGTATCGCGCCTGAATCGATTGCCGCAGCCATCTCTGCAAAGGAGCTTAAGCGTCCGGTATTGATTGTGATGACTCGTCCACAAGTCATGGAAACCACCATAAGGCGCTCAGATACGCGCCAACGGATTGCTATTGGCTGTAATAAGAACGGTATTATTAATACTTTTATCCATAATACTATCACCAGTAATTTACCCGGTGAAAGCTTCTTTGAGCCCGCAGCTCTGTCTACTCATTATCTTTATCGCGGTGAGAATCGACAGGTCGACTATCAGATGGTTGATGTCAATAAAGTGCTATCAGGTTCTATGCGCGCCCCTGGAGAGGCGGTGGGGTTAATTGCTGTTGAATGCGCCATGGACGAGTTGGCCATTCAATTAGATATGGATCCTATAGAGCTGCGCCGCCGTAATGAGCCTAAGCAAGATCCCAGTAAAGAGATCCCTTTTTCAACTCGGCAGCTAATCGCCTGTATGGAAAAAGGGGCTGAACAGTTTGGTTGGGAGAAGCGCAATAAAATACCTGCCAAGCGCTTAGAAGGAGACTGGTGGATGGGTATCGGTATGGCTGCCGCTGCCCGTGGTAATCAGTTAAAACTTTCTGAAGCAAGAGCAACCTTACAAGTCGATGACTCAAAAAAGCTTGGGATTAAAGCCATTATTGAGACGGACATGACCGATATTGGTACGGGCTCTTATACCGTATTTACCCAAATTGCTGCTGACCTGCTTGGTCTACCGATTGACCATATTGAGATGAAGCTTGGCGATACCAGTATGCCGCCAGCCGTTGGTTCAGGTGGTAGTATGGGTGCGGCAAGCTCAGGTAGCAGTATTTATCTGGCGTGTCAGCAATTACGTGAGATGCTGGCAAGAAAAGTCGGTCTATATCCAGATACCATCCAGCTAAGAAACGGTCAAATTAGCGAGATGGGAGAGCATAAAGAGACAGTGACAGAGACTATTGTCGAATCTGGTAACGATGTCGCCGCCGAGCTCGTCGGTAAGTTAGCAGAAAAGACGAACGTCTCCCTCCCCGAATCTATATGGGAACGTCTGCCAGAACAACAGGAGGCGAAATACAGCCAATACGATTTTAGTGACCACAACACTTATTCACTAGCCGATATCGTGGCGCAGTATGAAGAGCAACAGTTAAGTGCTAAAGGTAAGATTAAACCGGGTAAAAATGAAAAAAGCCATCGTCAATCTTCATTCGGTGCCAATTTTGCAGAAGTTGCTGTGCACCGAGTGACGGGTGAGATTCGAGTCAAGCGCATGACGGGTGTGTTTGCCGCTGGGCGTATTCTCAATCACAAAACTGCCACCTCACAGTGCTATGGCGGTATGGTATTCGGCATAGGCTCGGCGTTGATGGAAGAAGTTATCCATGATAAGTATGACGGGCGCTTATGTAATCATGACTTTTCTGAATATCATATTCCTGTCAATGCTGACGTACCACAGCTGGAAGTTATTTTGCTAGAAGAAGATGATCGTTATACCAATCCGATGCATATCAAAGGCATTGGTGAAACGGCGATTGCAGGTGCTGCCGCAGCGATTGCCAATGCTATTTATAATGCAGTTGGCATTCGGGTACGAGACTTTCCCATTACGCTAGATAAACTGATCAACCAACTGCCAGATTGATTCTAGCAAATACTGTTTTGCTAAGTTTATAAGGAACGTTATGAATCATACGGTTGATATCCTGAACCTTGCGGCACAAGCGATACAACAAGGTATTGATGCCGTAGTAGCCACTGTGGTTCGTACAGAAGGCTCAGCGTACCGTCAGCCGGGCGCGATGATGCTGATCTGCGCTGATGGTCGTTCGGTTGGGATGATTAGTGGTGGCTGCCTTGAGCCGCATATTATCAAACGTGCATTTTGGTTGACCCGTCATGGCGCGAGTGTGCAGGTCTACCAGACGGGCGATGACATTGAGTATCGTAAAAATAGCGATTATGCTTCGACTGCTGTACAAGACATTACTATCAAAGGTGAATATGCATCTGAAGATGATTTTCTATACGGCGAGCTCAATTTTGGTTTGGGTTGTAATGGACGAATACATGTTTTATTTGAGCGTTTAGCGACAGCGATACCATTACTTAATCTTATCCGCCAGGTTCGTATTACCCAACAGCCAGCAGTCATCGCCACGCTTATTGGCTTTGATAGTACAAAGAGTAAAGGGATGGGATTGCAAGTTGGTAGCCGCATTTATTTAGATACGTATTTAAAAACAGGATGTCTGACCGATGTATATTTGAATAGTACCATGGCGGACGATTCGAGTACGTTTATAGATGATATGTTATTACCCACCATTCAAAAACTATCAAACCATAAGTTTTATCAAAAAAACACTGCATATATAGAGCTAATGGACGATTTAGAACTACAAGCTACAGGTGATGGGCTGCATAAAACTGAGTGGTTATTTCAGCGGATTTGTCCACAAAACCGATTGCTCATTTGCGGGGCGGGTAATGATGTGATACCGCTGGTGACAATGGCAAAGCTCCAAGATTGGCATGTTACCGTTATAGACAGTCGTCCGCAATATGCCACCCGTTTGCGCTTTAGCCAAGCAGACTCGGTACTGTGCGTCGCATTAGATGATAGCGACACATTACGCAAGCTCAGTGCGGGCGCCGCCGTTGCTGTTATGTCTCATAGTCTGATCCAAGACCGCGCCCGCCTTGCCGTGCTACTAGAGCATCCTACTGACTATCGTTATCTTGGACAACTGGGACCTCGCTATCGTACTGAGCGTTTAATCAAAGAGATCCGTCAGGCAAGTGCTAATCCGCAACTGTTAGTAGATGGTATTGGCAAACTGCATTATCCTATCGGTTATAAATTGGGCGGGGAGGGGCCTGAAGCATTGGCGCTCAGTATCATGGCGCAAATGAGTGCAGTGATTCATGGACATACCTCGCAAACCTCACTTTTAAATAGCCAATATAATCTAGACGCCTCAGAGCAAACGGCTTTTAGTAATTATGAAAATGATTACGCCCATGACTAGCGATGTTGATACCAATCATTCTATGTCACCCATCAAGACTGCATTGCCTAGCAGCACAGAGAATGATGAACAAGACCATGCTGTTATCGTCTTAGCGAGCGGTCTAAGCCTGCGCCTTGGTCAATCTAAGCAACTGCTTAGTAAGCATGGCGAACCTCTTATCAATTATATGACCAAAATAGCATTAGCCACTAAGCCCCTTGCCGTTATTGTTGTCATTCCTCAAGAGCAATCAGCAATCACTGATACGATTAATAGGTTGGTCTGTCAAAATCCAATCCTCTATACCGTGATTAATTTAATACCTAAAATGGGTATGGCGCATAGCTTGTCCCTTGGTATTGACGCTTTGATTGGTTTAAAGAACTCAGTGATTAAGCGGGTGTTAATCATGGGGATCGATCAAGTATTATTAGAGGCAGAACATTTAACAGCGTTACTAGCGGCCAAAAACACAGTGGTTGCTAGTAGTTATCAATGTCTAGATAAAGCGTCTTCTAGTGATACGAGTAAAAATACTATCGTTGGTGTTCCGATAGTCATCAGTATAGAGTGTCTCAAGCAGTGGCAATCTGCACTGCTAGGCGATAAAGGTTTGCGACATTTGATTAGAGCCTTGCCATCACATCAGTTAAGTACAGTCATAAATCATCAGCTTAGCTATGATATCGATACCCCCGAACAGCTTTTTTATGCCAGACATCAGCACTGGCTTGACGCTTAGAAAGGGATAAAACCTAGATACTATCCATTTAAAATAAAAGCGATACGTCACGATATAGTCATAAGCGACTGCTCTAAGTTTTCCCTGCTTACTATTAGCACAGAGGCTATGGGCTTAGTACTTGTGCGCCGCACGATTAATCCTCACAGTCAACGGCTTGTATTTGGCTACAGATACTCCAGTCATACTCATTTATTGAAGAGCAATCTTACTTTGCGCCGCTGCTATGGCCGTATTCACTTGGGGTTTGATCGTCTTAGCCGTATTTTATTTAAAAAAATCATATCAATTTGGAAAATAAATAAGTTTTTTATCAAAAATTACTACTGTGTCGATCTAGCAATCGACGTTTAATGAGCCAAGCAATAATAAAGACTATAGCAAGCAACAAGAAAACTTTAGAGTAAGGCGCTAGTATAGTTGCAATGACCTCGTAGTTTTTACCCAAGTAAAATCCTGCGAGGGTCAATATAGTCGTCCAAATACTTGCTCCCAACGCTGTTAACACCAAAAAAGAGACCAGTGGCATTTTATTCATTCCTGCAGGAATGGAGATCAATGAGCGAATACCAGGCACCATGCGACCGAAAAAGACCGCTTTCTTACCATGTTTATTGAACCAAGCATCGGATGACAAAACATCTTCAGACTTAATAAACACGTATTTGCCATATTTTTTGGTAAATAGTATTAGGCGATCTTTATTGAACAAAGTTCCAAAATAGTAGAGAGGCAAAGCCCCTAAAACGCTACCAAACGTACCAGCTACTATGATCAACAGGAGATGTAAATCACCTCTAGCTGCCGCAAACCCTGCCGCTGGCATAATAAGTTCAGATGGTATAGGCGGAAAAACATTTTCGGCAAACATCGCAAATATAATACCAAGGTAGCCAAACTTTGCCATGATGGCCAGCACCCATTCACTCACTTGATGCATTGAATCACCTCAGTTATTGAGAATTTATTTCTTATAGTCCGCTCAAAATAAAAACGATACGTCACGTTGAAGTCACTATTTTATAGTAAACTAAAGCTGGTTAAAATCGAAAGCTATTTGTAATGGTAACTGCCAATAATCAGTTTATGGATAGTCGTCATTAACAATGCTTAAAAAGTATTTTAGAACAGCATTGTATCAACAACGAATTATAAAACAGTGACTATGGCAAATACATTGTCAAATACGTTCACAATTTTCTATAGAAGATTTTTTGATAATCCTTTATATTCTATTAAAAATAACACAGAGAAGTGGCTAGCAATAGCCACTTTTTTTATACCCGACCTTTCAAGTAAATGCCCATCGCTTTACGCAACCAGACAGGATGTGTCATGAGACATTTTTATTTAGACTTCATCTTCACAGCCATCGCCTTGATGATAGCTGC
>NZ_JBFFMS010000002.1:0-178144 GCF_041554015.1 Psychrobacter sp.
CTGTATCAGTAGGCGGTTTTTTGGTAGAAATAGCTTTATCAAAAAGCTCTGTGTGAGTGCTAAGCGTCATTTGCTTAGCAAGAGCACTTGGTGAAATGTGCGCACCTAAATCTGTTGGTTCTGCGGAAAAGGCTAAATTTACTGGCTTTTTAGCTTTGGCTTGAATACCTTGCCAGCCTAGATAAATAAGATAGCTACCGCCCAGCCATTTAATAGCAGTGAGTAGTGGCTGCGAATGGGCAATGACCGTTGCCAGTCCAAGTACCGAATAGATAATGTGTACGGCAAGACCCAAGGTAATACCAAGGCTACAAATCAAACCCGTGCGCCGACCTTTTGCCAAGGTTTGCTGCGAAACCAAAACAAAATCAGGACCAGGGGAGGCGGCAGCGAGTAGATGGACGCTGGTGATAAGCAAAAAACCGTGCCAAAATTCCATAAAATGCTCTGAGTCATGTCTTGAGTTGGATAATAGTTGCACTTATCGTAAATGAGGTCAACTGATATTGATATCGCCACTGATATGATGCTTGCGTTGCACCGAACGTATGTCTATATTGAAAGAAAGGTCTATAGGCTGTAGTAATATCAATTTAGTGTAATTTGTACTCTATAAATGAATGCTTTAAAAAGGATAAGACCATGACTAAGGAAAGCCACAATAGCAATAATGCTGGAAATAACATTGGCAATGACACTCGTATTACCTATGACGTCCAAGATTACATCTGTCTGATTGGACTCAATCGCGCCGATAAACGCAATGCCTTTGATAGCCATATGATTAAGCAGCTCTCTGACGCTCTCACTCAATACGAAAATGACGCCAATCTACGCTGCGCGTTAATATTCGCTCACGGTGAGCATTTTACCGCAGGGCTTGATTTGATGGAGCTACAAGATAAATGGGATAAAGGCGCGTTTGAATTCAATGACGATGAGATCGACCCATGGGGAATCGGTGGCAAACTGCGCACTAAACCAGTCGTCGTCGCGGTACAAGGCACGTGTTTCACCGCTGGGATTGAGCTGATGTTAAATAGTGATGTTGTTATAGCAAGTGATAACTGCAACTTTGCACAAATGGAAGTCCAGCGCGGCATCATGCCGTTTGGTGGCGCAACGGTACGTTTCGTCGCGGCAGCTGGTTGGCAAAAAGCCATGCCGTATCTATTAACGGGTAAAAACTTTGATGCACAAATGGCTGATAGGCTAAATCTCGTGAGTGAAGTGGTCAAAAATGGACAAGAATATGAGCGCGCACTAACTATCGCTAAAGAGATTTGCAACGCTGCACCGCTTGGCGTACAAGGATTACTATCTTCAGCACAAGATGCCAGTCGTAATGGTGCAAAAGCAGCACTTGCCAATATTCATGGCTATCTGCCGCACTTGTTTCATTCAGAAGATGCGAAAGAGGGCGCGATGGCGATGGTTGAGAGAAGGGCAGCTGAGTTTAAGGGGCGTTAGTAAGGTAAAATATAGCCAGCTTTTGGTAATAAAACTAAAATTGGATAAGTTGATTATTATGGGTATAGAAACTACAGGAAGCGTCAAAGAGATTAGAGATGTTGTAGTAGAAGTCGGTCAGTTTGTTACTAATTTTTTTGGTAAAGACTATCAAAAGTTTGCTACCAAATACAACTTTGCTTTGAGTGACTACTTAAAAGCTAAGTTGGTCAATCTCTCTAAAGTGAAAATGGCATTTTTCTCTTCGCAAGTTGTTGAGCTTAATGATATTTATGTTGCACAATATATTTCATTAGGCAATAAGTTGTACTCACAGGAAAGTTTCTTTGAATCACTTTTACAACATAAGAAAATGGTAGTTAGTGCCACAGCAGGTTCAGGAAAGTCCTGTCTTTTAAAGAGTATGTTTATAAGTGTAATAAAAGACAGAAGTGATCTACTACCTCTATTTCTAGAACTTAGAAAAGTGAATGAGACTAATGATTCTATTTTCGAAACACTTAGGACTGATATAGCGATATACAACGAAAAATTTGATAAAGTCAATTTAAATTACTTACTTGATAGAGAGGGAACGATAGTTTTCTTAGATGGTTTTGATGAAGTAAACCATGATTTAAAAGACAGGTTCACTAAAGAAATTAATAGTCTAGCAGATAAATATCCAAACCTTATTATCGTGGTTTCGTCAAGACCAGAATACAATTTATTCTCTGATTGGTCGCTGTATAACGTCGCTCGTATTCAACCTCTGATTTTATCTCAAGCAGTAGATGTAATAAAGAAATTAGATTACGATAGCGAGGTAAGAGCGAGGTTCATACTAGCATTAGAGACTACACTTTTTAGTAAGCATGAAAGTTTTTCTAGTAATCCTTTGCTACTCACAATTATGTTAGTGACATATGAGCAGTTTGGCGATATACCTGACAGAGTCTATATATTTTATGATCTTGCTTATCACGCACTATTTAATAAGCATGACGTCTCGAAGCAGGGTTTTCTAAGAAAAAGTTCAACCAATCTGGATATGTACGAGTTAAGAGATATATTTGCTCTGTTTAGTTTATTTACATACAGTAAACAGATGTTCGAGATGACAGAAGATGAAATCCACACATTTTTGAAAAAATGCTTAGTACATTCAAAATCTGAGGTTATAGACAAGGATCTAAAGTTAGAGCTATTAAATAATGTACCTTTATTAATGAGAGATGGCTTAAATTATTGCTTTACTCATCGTTCATTTCAAGAATATTTTACTGCATATTACATAGTAAATCATGCAGTTAAAGAACAAGTTTTTGAACGTGTATGTGGACGATATTATTCAGATAATGTTGTTGATATGGCATTTTCTATGAACAAGGAAGTAGTAGAGGACAAATGGATACTTCCAAAAATAAGTAAAATTCTAGATTTAAAACCAGTAGATAATTCAACTATAAATCGCAAAATAACGTTGATATCAGTGTTCTTTAATCGAATTGAAGAGATCAAAGAGAGAGGAGAAAGGGAAATAGGCTTCACACACAATGAAAATTCTAATTTTCTCTACTATTTAATCAAAAAATATGATTGTCATAGTCAAATTATTTATTTGAATAACAAATATCACTCTCATGATTTTACTTATGAAGAAACAGATTTTTTTGAGTTAGTTTTAAACGATAAGCAAACTATAATACTTGAAGAGTTGAACGATTTTGAGAAAAATTTAGTCTGTCGTATGGGTAGCTCACGTTATGGAGAGTGGAGTTTTGAGTTAATTGAATATATTAAGAACTTAATTCTGACTAATAGAAACAACTCTCTAGATGATATTGAAAATTTTATTTTTGATTAAATATAACCTTAGTTGTTCTGTAGAAGTTTTGCGAAGACAAGTTTTAGCCCTGACATGAGAGCCGTAAAAAAATTTCACTGCAATTTTAGGCTTGCAAGAGAAACCTTCTTAAATGAGGGTTTCTTAAGGCTATTTTACCTCAATAGGCATGTTGCAAAGGCTAGGTTTTGGGGCAGTATCGTGACCAAACAGGAATGACCCAAACCGTAGCCACAGAAAATCATAGATTTTCTCTTGCGTCAGGGCGAAGCAGTACTTCGCTTGATCCATCCTCACGCCTAGATAAGCAGATAATAACGGATGGCAGGATTGGCTCCCCTTATTACTGCAAAGATTTTGCCTTTTAATCCCCAGCTTCGAAACTATCTAAAGCCCCACACCAAACTACTAAAGCTAATACGGTAACCTCAAATAGCAAAAACCCCGCAATCGCGAGGTTTCGTTATCTTATCGAGTATGACCGGTTATAGCTAAGTAAATGTTAGCAGCTTGGCTCTGATTGACTACTATTATTTAGCTGATTTTTTATAGTAGTCAACCATCATCGTACCTAACGTGCCGTTGTCATCGATAGTGACGATTCTGACCGTACCTGACTGGGATGCAGTACTGGACTGTACTTGTCCAGCATTGCCTAAGACGACTTGGTTATTTTTCACCGCCATTGCTCCGTTACCGATAGCGATGCTATTCATGCCGCCAGCCATAGATTTATTGCCTAACGCTACCGAGTTTGCACCTTGTGCGGCAGCCGCTTCACCAACAGCGGTAGCACGCACGCCGCTTGCATTAGCGAGATGACCAAAAGCTTGCGCGCGCTCGGCAGTGGCTTTTGACTGCCAACCGATAGAGGTTGAGCCTAGCCCAGCAGCGTTGGCTTGACCGCCAACGGCAGTTGCTGAATTAAGTCCTGCATTGGCCATATTACCGATGGCAACGGTATCATTAGTGCCACTAGTCATGGCAGCGTTTCCAAGAGTGATGGCGGTACTATTAGTTGTATTTGTAATTTGATGGTCAGTTCCTGTTGCCATAGCCGCACATGAAGCAGTGGCAGCGACCGCTATAGTAAGGGTGCACATTTTGAGTGCTAAGTTTGATAGAGGGTCCATTTTCATCTGTTAAATCCTTTTAGGTAAGCCATCTGGCTTATAGTAGGTTTGGATACATACTGATAGATCACAATCCTTGCAATAGCAGCGCACTCTGGCATAAATAGTCTGGTTATATGTAGAGTCCGCAATATGAATGTAACACTAATTTTCAACCATTATTCAAATAATGCTGTTGTTATATCTTTAAATATCATTTAAGCCGACGAATGAGATGAATGCATAGTTATAATATAAAGCAATCGTAAAGGAGAATGCTGTTGCAATACAACTTTGATGAAATAATAGATAGACGAAATACAGGGTCGTTCAAATGGCATTATAGCGATGACACGATTCCATTATGGGTCGCGGATATGGACTTTAAGACCGCCCAGCCTATCCTAAATGCGATTGACCAAGTCACGCAGCATGGTATATTGGGTTACACCGTGCCGACCGAGCCGTTGTATCATGCGATTATCGACTGGCATGGCAGTCGTTATGACTTGTGGCTAAATCAGCAGGATATCCTGTTTTCTCCGGGTGTCGTGCCAAGTTTGGTGCTGATGATGAAAGTGTTTACCGAGATAGGGGATACGGTACTCATCAATGATCCTATCTATACGCCTTTTATGAGCAAGGTTTTGGACAATGATCGTAAGCTGGTGACTTCTGCATTAAAAGAAGTTGAAGGGAAGTATATTCTAGATTTAGAAGATATCGAAGCCAAAATTATTGAGCATAAAGTAAAGCTTTATTTGCTCTGTAATCCGCATAATCCGGGCGGACGCGTATGGACGGCGGATGAACTTGAAGCGCTACTTTTCATTTGCAAAAAGCACGATGTGGCCATTGTCAGTGATGAGATTCATCAAGACCTAACTTTGAGTGGGCATACATTTACGCCTTTTTTAACCTTAGCAACAGGCTATGAGCACAAAGTCGTCAGCCTGACCTCAATGACCAAAACCTTTAATATTGCTGGTATCAAAGGCTCGATGATATTTGCTAAAGACAGCGCATTACTGAGTAAGATTAACCAGCAGCAGCGCTTAAGTGACGAGCATGAGCTGAACTTATTTGCTTATACGGCGATGCGTAGTGCTTATGAGCAAGGGGGTGAGTGGTTGGCGCAGGCACTGACTTATATCGAAGCCAATATTGATTTAACGCTACAGCTTTTAGCAGAGCATTTACCTAACATTAAGGTGATGCGCCCAGAAGCTTCGTATTTGATTTGGCTAGATTGTTCGGCATATGCTGAGGACAATCAAATGCTTTATGACAAATTGCGAGCCACTAAGGTTGAGCTGAGCGCAGGGATTAAATATGGTAATGAAGGACATCTTAAAATGCGCCTAAATGTAGCGTGTCCTAAAGCGCTGCTGATAGAGGGGTTAAATCGTATGTGCATTGCCTTAAATGGAGATGGTTTTAATACAGTCGATTCAATTTAAAAAGAATACAGTGCTGCTAGGATAAATTTTTCGCAGCCTCTGGAGTACGAAGCACACAGCAAGCAAGGAAAATTTATCCCATAATGACGCTATTTGTAACGTACCTGTTTTATATTAAGCGGGCTATATCATTTAGCAGGATAACCCGTAATATCTTGAATACTTTGATATAAAGGTTTTAAACGCTCATACATCTTGAGATAAACCTCATTATAAAGACGTTTATAGAGCTGAACATTGGCGTCAATGGGCACAAACTCATCACCCAAATGGGTCATCGCTTCACTTGCCGCAGCATGGTCAGGATAAACGCCGAGCCCCACCGCACAGTTGATGGCAGCGCCTAAGCCGGAAGCTTCATAAGTATGCGGTCGATAAGCGGGCATACCAAAAATATCGGCGGTCAGCTGCATCGCTGAGTCACTTTGTGAGCCGCCACCAGACACACGCAAGTGTTTAATGGTTTTACTGGTGCGTTTTTCAATGGTATCGAAGCCAAGCTTTAGCTCATAAGCCAGCCCTTCCAAAATCGCGCGGTAGACATGCGCTCGCGTATGTACATCGCCAAAACCAATAAGCGCACCTTTGCCTTCAAGGCCCGGATGACGAACACCGGGCGACCAATATGGCTGCATCATCAAACCCATACAGCCCGCTGGGATGTCTTTGACTGCCTTGTCGAGGAGTTTTTCGGTATCCATCCCCTGAGTTTTTGCCAGCTGCTCTTCATACTGAGCAAATTGCTCCTTAAACCAGCTGACCATCCAAAAGCCACGATAAATCATATATTCATGATTGTAGTAATTTGGCGCGGCGGCGGTATAGGCGGGCATGTGCTTGAGTATCTCGACATAATTGCTCGAGGTAGTATTAATAGTCGCAGTAGTGCCAAAGCTTAAGCAGGCGGTGTCTGCTGCAAGACCCGCAGAGCCCAAGGCTTCACATGCTTTATCACTGGCAGCGGCGATCATTGGCGTCCCTGTTAAAATACCGGTAGCGGCAGCAGCTTGAGCGCTGATATGACCAAGTAGCTGCCCCGGCGCAATGAGTTTAGGCAGCTGCTCAGGTCGGCAACTAAACAGTCGCCATTTAAGGTTGTTTGGCTTAAACCAAGCTTGCGCTTTGTAATCATATGGCAGGTAGCCTAAAGCATGACCGGCGGAGTCGATAAGCTCGCCTGTCAGCTGGTAGGTGAGATAGGCGGACAAATTGACATAATGAGCAGTTTTTGCCCATATTGCTGGCTCATGATGGGCAAGCCAGTTACAGCGGGCTTTTTGCTGCGCTTCGTTTACCAGCTCACCCATACCGATGACCTTGGTCAGTGGACCTAAAAAGCCTATGTCATTGCTCTCGCCGCGACGTAAATCCATCCATACAATGGCTGGATGTAGCGGTTGTTTATCCTTGTCCAAACATATCATGGTATAGCGCTGGGTGGCGAGACTGACACCGGCAATTTGCGCTGGCGTGATATTGCAGGTTTGCCACAGCTGCTGACAAGCCTCGCTTAATTTTTGCCAATAATAGTCGGCATGTTGCTCAGCAAAACTCGGCTGCGTAGAAAAATACGGCTCGATAGTAACGCGAGCTTTGGCGATTTCAGTCCCAAATTGATCAAAGATAAGCGCTCTGACGCTTTGCGTGCCATTATCAATGGCCAAGAAATAAATAGGGATATCAAAGTTGTCGGTCATAGTCATCCTTAACTATGTGGGAATATAGGTTGAAGCTAACTTAGAGTATCAAGCGGAACTTGGATAAATTTTTTGAGCCTCTGTCGGCGTAGGCACAGCAAGTAAGAAAAATCTATCCAAGTTCCGCCATATCTTTTTAACAATGAGTTTAGTATAGATAAATTAGGATATAAAAAAGCGCTAAGCTGCAGGCAGATGATAGTAGCGCTGCCATAAGGCTTGATAGCGGTCAGCCTCTTGCTGCCATTTTTGCTCACTCCAGCCCAGCTCCTGCTGACATATTTTCTTGATGCGCTGACTGATCAGCGGTCTCATCGCGCCATCGGGCAATATCAGACCTAGGCGCGTACGGCGCAATAATAAATCATCCAAATGAATGACTTGCTCATAGCGAGCAGCAAAGCGAACCTCCGCCCAAATGGTATTGCTATCGGGCACATAAGCCAAGTCGTTCTCATGGGCCAGCTCTAGCAAAGTATCGAGCTGTAACCCATAAAAACCCTTTAAGCGCTTTTGTAATGGTAGCGGCAAGGCAATAAATTTAGGGTTGGTTGAAGTTTGGTTGCTAAAAACTTGGCTACTATATGCCCCATTATCTTGAGTAGCTGATACATCGAGCTCAAGCAACTTTTGACAAACCTTTAGCACATCAAGGGCGATGAGGCGAAAGGTGGTTAATTTGCCACCGCTGACCGTAACCAGATTATTATCTAGCCAGACGCTATGATCACGTTTTTCCTTACTGGGGCTGACGCGCTTACCATCATTGCCATCAGAGATCAGTGGGCGCACGCCTGCCCATGAGCTGATGACATCCTTGCGGCTAATATCTACATCATCAAACAGATCATTGGTCGCGGTCAACAGATAATCTACCTCGACATTGGTAATGCCGACCTCTGTATCATCTAAGGGTGGGTGGTCCAAGTCAGTGGTACCAAGGACGGTGCGATTCTCCCACGGAAAGACAAAAATGGCTCTTTTATCAACAGGATGTAAAAAGGTATAGGCTTGATTGAGCGGTAGGCGCTCTTGACTGACCACCAAATGACTGCCACGCGATGGACGGATCTGCTTATGAAAGCTCTGTTCGGTTTGCTTACTGGCTTGCATCCGTAACGTATCCGCCCAAGCGCCCGTGGCACTGACCACGACTTTGGCCTGAACGTCGTAAGTATCACCACTGTCTTCAGTAGACGTGTCTTTTAGAGTAGCACCCACCACCAAACCTTGCTCATTGGTTATGAGGGATTCGGCTTTAAGATAGTTAATTGCGTGTGCCCCATCATGAATGGCTTCGTCCAATACCCGCATTACGAGCCGTGAATCGTCGGTCACGGCATCACTAAACTGACTGGCACCCAAAAACTTATCTTGTTTAATATGAGGGTTTAGGCTAAGAAAAGCATCTTTTTTAACGTATTTAAAATAGTGCTTACCCGCGAGCTTATCATAGACCCTAAGAAGGTTATTAAATATCCATGGCGGCGGAAATTTGCCTTTGTAATGGGGCATGACATAGTGCATCTCGTTGACAAGACCACTTGCTTCATTGAGCATACGTTCTCGCTCGCGGACGCTATGCAGTGTCGTCTTAAAATCGCCCGAGGCTATGTAGCGTAGCCCGCCATGTACCATTTTGCTTGAGCGGCTGGAGGTGCCCCAAGCGAAGTCCTTTTGCTCAATAAGTAGTACTGCTAAGCCGCGCCTTGCGGCTTCGCGAGCAATACCAGCACCAGTGATCCCGCCACCGATGATGAGCATATCCCATGGCTCAGAACGAGATAGTGGCGCTAATGCTTGCTGACGTTGCTGATGTTGATTGGCTCGGTTCATAGACGACTCATTTTAATTGTTATTTAATTTCAACTATGTATGTTATCCAAATAATCTAATTCATAGTCGTTACTAAATAAAATAAATACACTATATTATAATGCGCGACTGGTATTAATTTTCCTTGCGTGCTGTGCCTACGCCGACAGAGGCTGCGAAAAATCAATGCCAGCCGCGCTGTAACGCTCTTAAACCAAACTAACTAGAAACAAGGTTTTTGAGTAAAGTTATTATTCGATCAAAACACCCGGATTCATACGCTGTTCAGGGTCCAAGCTTTTGAGCATATCGCGGGTGACCTGAATACCAAGCTTACCTTTTTCAGCGGCAAGGTAGGGGGCATGGTCACGGCCGACGCCATGCTGATGCGATATCGTCGCTGTACCATTGGACAGACTTGAGCTGGCAGCATGTTTGATTTTTTGCCAGCGCTTTAAGGTTATGGCGTGGTCTTTTCCCGCTTTAAAAAAGTAAGTGGTATAAAGGCTGGCACCTTGCTTATAAACGTGTGAGATATGGGTAAATGCCATGACGGCCTCATTGTCATCTACCAAAGCGTTTTGCACCGCTTCTTGCATCTGCTGCATCTGCTCGTCGATATGATTCCAGTTGGTTGCGGTCTCAAAGGTATCGACCATGATGCCTTTGTCCCATAAGGTGCCGCGCAAATAAGGGAACTTAAAGCGTCCATGCGCCCATACGCTACCCATGATATCGGTTATTTTGCCAGTGACACTGCCGTGCTGTTTTAATAGCTTATTAAACTGTGTCAGCGCCAATTTGTTCTGTGCTTTATCACCTGATACCCCGTAAGTAAGCATGACTTTTTGAGAGTCTAGCCCGCGGGCTTTTAGATAAGTGCTAATGGCTAAAAACTGGCTTGGTGAGGTGCCTAAATGTAAGTGCGCATCGGTCTCAACGGCATTGCTTAAACGTAACATAGACAGACGAATATTGCTTTGTACTGCTTGTCTGAGCACCGCTTTACCTGCTTCCCAATTAGGCAGAAATGCGACCTTAAATAACTCTTCCTCTGGCTGCGGTTGCACGCGCATTTTGACTGTCGTAAAAATACCGGCGCGACCTTCGCTACCCATCATCATCTCACGTAGATCAGGTCCTGCTGCTGACGCTGGAATATCGGCAATGTTGAGCACCCCTTGCGGCGTCACCAAGGTACCACCAGCGAACATCTGCTCGATACGCCCGTAGCCGAGCGACTGCTGACCACTAGAGCGCGCGGCAATCCAGCCACCAAGCGTTGATAGCTCCCATGACTGCGGATAATGCCCTAAGCGGTAGCCGTGTGCGTCCAATTGCGCTTCAACTGCGGGTCCTTGAGTACCAGCGCCAAAGGTAGCAATCTGACTCTCAGTATCTAAATCAATCAACTGATCCATCTTGCTCATAGCGATGGTCAATACGGGACGTGAACCCTTTTGCGGATTGATATGACCAGCGACTGAGGTACCACCGCCAAATGGGATAACAATAAGGTCGTGCTCACTTGCTAGCTTTAATAAAGTTTCGACATCAGCGGTAGATTGCGGATGCGCCACGCCATCTGGGAATACTTCAAAATCGCCGCCGTGCATCGCTATCCAGTCAGGAAAGCTCTGACCACGGGCGTGTCTGAGTCGAACTTCCTTATCGATAGAGACCATTTCAAGCTCAGTCATGGCAACAGGCAGGCGCGACGTTGGGACGGTTTTGAGTACCTGTTGCAAGCTAACGGAGGAGAGTTTTTTGGTTTTTCCGATATGCGATTTGATCAATTTTGCGCCGTGCGGTGAGACTTTTTTATTGATACTAACATTGCCCCAGCCATTCCAACGTGTCTGTTCTATAGGTGTGTTGGCAGATGTCGTAACGGCTGTCTTGATGACTGTATCGATTTTTGATAGCGACTCTAAACGGCTATTATCAATAGGAGATATCGCGGAGGTAGAGACAGTTTTAAACGTTTTGCGTACCAAGGATTTAATATTGCTCATAGTAAAGTTAACCTATCGATTTATCATAACGGTTTGAGGGTCGCTACTGTGGCTATCTATGGATCCATAATCAGGTAACGAGGGTATTTTTATTTGTCGAATTAGCATATCACAAACTCTCTGATTATTTGAAATATACTGAACATTAGTGGGATAAATTAAAAATAGTCACTAATAAACGCATATCTAACCGCCATTACATTAGCGAAACTTGTTAAAATAGCGTACCAATTTATTTATTGATGGACACTTTGTTTATGACCACTGACGCCGCCACCCCTGCAATACCTACTATCAAGCAAGATCGTATTTTAATCCTCGATTTTGGCTCACAGTACAGCCAGCTTATCGCCCGCCGTGTACGTGACTCAGGCGTATTCTGTGAGATGTTCCCTTATGATATCGACACTCAGCGTATCATCGATTTTGGCGCAAAAGGCGTCATTTTATCGGGTGGTCCTGAGAGCGTACATGCGGAAAACAGCCCACGTATCAATGATGCTGTATTTGACTTAGGCGTACCCGTGCTTGGTATCTGCTACGGTATGCAAGCGATGGCAGAGCGCTTCGGTGGCAAGGTCCATGCCAGTGATATCCATGAATTTGGCGCCGCAACCATTAACGTTAATGGTAAATCGGCTCTAACTGACGGTATCGAAGACGCCGCAGCGAAGCTGAATGTTTGGATGAGTCATGGCGATAAAGTGGTCGATGCGCCGCAAGGTTTTGATATCGTTGCTAGCACGCCAAGTTGCCCGATTGCTATTATGGCCAATGACGACAAGCAGTATTATGGTCTACAGTTCCATCCTGAAGTCACGCATACCGCTCAAGGTCAAGCATTGCTAGGACGTTTTGTTCATCAAATCTGTGACTGCGCCGGTAGCTGGACGCCTGATAACATCATCGATATGCGTATCGAGCAGCTGAAAAAGCAGATCGGTGATAAGCAAGTATTGCTCGGTTTATCAGGCGGCGTAGACAGCTCAGTCGTCGCAGCATTGTTGCATAAAGCCATTGGCGACCAATTAACCTGCGTATTTGTCGATACGGGTCTCTTGCGTCTGCATGAAGGCGACCAAGTGATGCAAATTTTTGCAGAAAACATGGGCGTAAAAGTCATCCGTGTCGATGCAGAAGAATTATTCTTAACCGCATTGGCTGGCGAGTCTGACCCTGAAGCCAAGCGTAAAATCATCGGTAAAACCTTTATCGACGTCTTTGCCAACAGTGCCCGTGAAGTCAGTGAGCAAAGCGATGGTAAGACGATTGAATTCTTAGCGCAAGGGACGATTTATCCTGACGTGATTGAATCAGCTAAGTCGCATCAAGGTAAAGCCCATGTCATTAAGAGCCATCATAATGTGGGCGGTTTGCCAGATGATTTGGCGTTTGAATTGGTTGAGCCGTTACGTGATTTGTTTAAAGATGAAGTGCGTAAATTGGGTATCACCCTTGGTCTACCAGCCAAAATGATCAACCGCCATCCGTTCCCAGGACCGGGTTTGGGCGTGCGAATCCTTGGCGAAGTGACCAAAGAGTATGCTGATATCTTGCGTTCTGCCGATGCTATCTTTATGGAAGAGCTTGAGCGTTCAGGTTGGTATGACAAGACTGCGCAAGCCTTTGCAGTATTCCAACCGATCAAATCGGTCGGCGTAGTCGGTGATGGTCGCCGTTATGCGTGGGTGATTGCGCTACGTGCGGTTGAAACCGTAGACTTTATGACGGCACGCTTTGCCCATCTGCCGTATGATTTGATTGAGACGGTATCGAACCGAATTATGAATGAAATCGCTGAAGTCTCACGCGTGACTTATGATGTGTCGAGCAAGCCACCTGCGACGATTGAGTGGGAATAATTTTTACTTAGTCTTTAGCTGAAATAAAAAAACACTCAACTTGGTTGGGTGTTTTTTTAGTTTAAAGTTAAGTGTTTCACTCATTAAGGTCTGCTTCGATAGCAGCAACTTTGTTTATTAACTGATTATTAAATTCTAAATGGTCTAAAGAGTAGTGAGCTTTTCGATGACAGGTAGGACATAACGCAATAATGTTTTGAGGTAAGTCCGCACCACCATCTGCCAACCTAGTTAGATGATGGACTTCGAGATAAGGTCCAGATTTAGTTTCAAATGGAGCGGTCTCATTACATCCCTCGCATATACCATTAGCTCTTTTTTTGGCATATAGCTTAATGGCTGTACTACGGTTTTGAATAGATTGAATTTTTTCTTTAGTGCTTGCGTGGGCTGGTGTTGAACTTAAGGCAATCTCTCGTAATTGCTGTAATGACTTACCTTTACTAGGCTTAGTGATATAAACGGCTTTAGGGGCTTCAACTACTTTAGGGGACAGAGTTTGAGCTGTATCAATATTTTTAGTATTAACTATATCTAGATGAAAAACGATAGCGTCACGAAACTCACCATTTCTATCTGGCCGTTCTTCAATATGATGAAAAACGTAATTACAATACCCTAAAAACCGTACAAAGCCTCGTGATGTTGATTCGAAAAGTAGAATTTCTTTATTGTTTTTTTGATGGTCATGAATTGCCAAATTACCTTTGGTCATTCTCATGTCGCCTTCTTGGCCTTCACCCGTATATTTAAAGGTGCCGTTAGGGTCAAAATCATCAATATAGCCATATTCGCCGCCAGCATCGCCGGTAAAAATAAATATATATGGATGCTCGGCAGGCGTTGCTATGCCACCATATTGTTGCCCTTTATATATACCATGTATATCAGAACGACGGTTATATATTTTTCCTATTTCAAACACTATGGCTTCCTTATTTTTTTATTAAGCTAATAGAGTTTACTATAGTTGATAAGTATTTTTATGGCTCTTCCATTAAATCGCAATTTTTGGAGTTTATAAAAGTCTATTATAAGATTTAAAAAAATAGCGGTGCTCTCCAAAGTGAAGAGCACCGCCACTGCTTATAAAATTTAGCTGTTAAAAACCTAAGCTTTAACCCCGCACATTCACCACATAACGACCAACCGTCTTGCTCGCCATAAAGCGATCTAAGTATTCGGGTGTTTGCTCAAGCGTAATCTCTTCGCAGTAATTCTCTAAATTAGGCAATTTCATATCAGTGGCGACACGCTGCCAAATAGCCTTTTTATCCGCCAGTGGAATATAGACCGAATCGATACCGAGTAGGGACACCGCACGGGTGATAAACGGTAATACCGTCATCGAAAACTTAGCACCGCCCGCCAAGCCGCAAGAGGTGACCGCGCCGCCTGCTTTGGTTTGTTTAAGCAAGTTTGCTAGATAATCACCACCGATGGTATCAATGGCATTTGTCCACAGCTCGCGACCGACAGGTTTATCGCCGATTTCATTGATGGTATCGCGATGACGGACTTCATTTGCACCGAGCTCTTTTAGATAGTCACTTTGCTCAGGTTTGCCAGAGAAGGCGATGACGTCATAACCGAGCTGACTTAATATGGCGATACTGATACTACCGACGCCGCCCGTTGCGCCAGTGACGGCGACAGGTCCGTCACTTGGTTTTGCACCCATTTTCTCAAGCTTTTGGATACTTAATGCTGCCGTTAAGCCGCCAGTACCATATATCATCGCTTCTTTTAGCGTCAATGACGATGGACATTCGACCGCCCAATCGGCTGGGATAGAGATCATTTGACTTAAGCCGCCGTCGGTATCCATGCCCAAATCATAACCAAAGACCACGACTTCTTGCCCTGCTTTAAAAGTGCCAGACTTGTCGCTGACCACCACGCCTGCTGCATCGATACCAGGCGTATGTGGGTATTGCTTAGTGATTCTTTTATTGCCCGATGCTGACATCGCATCTTTAAAGTTTAATGATGAGTAATGTACTTCGATTAACAAGTCATTGTCAGGTAAGTCACTGATATTGCGCTGTTGAATGCTTTTTTTGAATTCACCGTCGCTAGTTTCTTCGACGACTAAGGCTTTAAACGTTGTGTGGTCAGACATAAGAAGATTCCTAATAGGCTTTTTTAATATAGATAGGCATTGATGAATAGAGAAAATGTTCGAAAAACTAAGAGATTAAATAACCCTCAAGGCTTTAACAGCACCTTACCGCTTTTTTCTGACTGCATTTTTCCATCGACCGCTTTTAAGATATCAGCCAAGTCAAACGTCGCTTCCGTTGGCAGTTTCAACTGACCATTGACGGCGCGATCAATCAGCTCATCAACCAAACGCTGTTTATTCTCAACGCTCATCTCTTGGCTAAGTTTACTGCCCCAAAAGCCTTTTAGTACCGCTTGCTTAAAAATCATATCCGTCGGATTGAGCATCATTGGCTTACCTGACATTGCACCAAATACCGCAAATGTCCCGCCATGACCGAGTAATGATAATAAGGCACCACTGTCTTCACCGCCGACAGAATCAACCGCTGCGCTGATTTTTTCATCGCCAATGATAGCTTTTACCTGCTCTTTCCAGTCCTTATCGGCAGTATTGATATTATTTTTGACCCCGATAGCTTCTAGCTCTGCTACGGCATCGCTACTGCGTACCACGTTGATGGTGTTGATACCGCGCGCGGCCGCTAGCATAGCGAGTGATTTACCAACTGTGCCATTGGCAGCGTTTTGGATAACCCATTGACCAGTTTGTAATGCTAAGTACTCAAGCAACATCAAGGCGCTGAGTGGCATAGCAATCAATTGTGCTGCCATTTCATCGTCCAAGCTGTCCGGCATCGGGAATACCATATCCTCTACAGCGACGAAATACTCTGCCCACGTTGCTTGCACACTGGCTGCTGCCACGCGCTGACCGACTTTCAGATTTTTAACCTCACTACCGATAGCGTCGATGATACCGACCGCTTCACTACCGCCGATGGCAGGCATCGTGGGCTTAAAGCCATATTTGCCACGAATGGTCAGGAGGTCGTGATTATGAATAGAGGCAAGTATCGTTTTGACGCGGACCTCATTGGCTTTAGGCTCTGGAGTAGGGCGCTCACCGATGCTGAGTACTTCAGTAGGTTTGCCAAAATGATCATAAGTTGCGCTACGCATGATAAATCCTTTTTTTAATTGTTGAGTAAATAGTGAAAACACCAAGCAACAGTAACAAGCCGAATGTGTCTATCGCAATATCAATTTGGTAAAGCTAAGTTGTTAGAACTGAGTTGTTAGAGACACACAGTTATAAAGTAGTAGCATGATTTCGATTCACATAAGAGTTAGGGGAGCCAAGTAATAACTTATGATCATTTTGGAGTGATTAAATAAGCCTTGGATACAATTCATAACATCAGAGCAGTCTTTTAACGAGAGCTAGGTTTTAGATGATAAAAAAGGATAAATCTGCGAAAAAATTGAAAAATAGTAGGGTTTGAGAGGCTTTTCTCTACTGAATCTCATGATACTGAGATTTCTATGCTATACGATATATGTGTCAATGGCTCGAATGCTGTTGACATTCATAATTTTTTTTATTATTACTATTACCAATAGTTTTCTAACCTATGTCAGCTACAGGTGTGAGTCATTGCTGATTCACACCATAAACAGCATAGGTAGTAGAGAATAAATTTAAATGGACTTAATAAAAGACTCGGCAAATTGCTGTCTTTTTCTCACTAGGATGTGATATGACCCTCAACCCTACTTCCCTTCGTACGACCATATTTTTGCCCACTTCTCTTGCTGTTGCTATCTTGGCTATCTTTATGACAGGTTGTAGTGACAAGACGGCAACAGATAATAATGCCAGCTCTTCAGCCAACATCGATCCAAGTGTATTGGCAGATACTCAAGAGATGGTAATCAATAATGGTACTGAACCTGAGTCGCTTGATCCTCATAAGGTATCTGGTGTCCCTGAGTCTAATATTGGTCGTCAGTTATTTGAAGGCTTAACCAATACAGATGCAGATGGCAAAACCATTCCAGGAATCGCAACCGAATGGGAGAGTACTGATAATAAAGTATGGACCTTTAAACTGCGTGATGCCAAATGGTCAAATGGCGATCCGGTTACCGCGCAAGACTTCGTCTATAGCATGCGCCGCTTGGTCGATCCAAAGACTGCATCACCATACTCGAGCTACTTGGTTGATGCTAAGGTAGTCGGTGCCGATAAAATCGTTGAAGGCGCAGCTGGTATTGACACACTCGGCGTAAAAGCAATCAATGACAAAACACTGCAAGTGACACTATCAGAGCCAGTACCTTATTTCCCAGATATGCTGATTCACAACTCCGTCAAACCTGTACATCAAAAAACCATCGAAGCCTTTGGTGATAAATGGACAGACCCTGCCAATATCGTGGTCAATGGCCCTTATAAAGTCAGCAAATGGCAGATTAATGATGAACTGGTTTTGACGCGTAACCCTTCTTATTATGACGATGCCAATACGACCCTTGATACCATCACGATGCTGCCGATTCCTTCTAGCACGACCGATGTAGCGCGTTATCAGGCTGGCGAAGTGGATGTCACCTACAATGAGATTCCAACCGAGCAATTTGCCTCTTTAAAAGAGCAAAACGGTGATGAGCTGAGAATTTCCCCTTATCTTTGTACTTACTATTATGAGTTTAATACCGTCAAGCCGCCTTTTGATAATCCAAAGGTACGCCGTGCTTTAGCCTTGGCATTAGATCGCGATACCATCGTAGACAAGGTTATTGGCCAAGGCCAAACGGCAGCTTATCAGCTCACACCTCAGGCGACCAAGGGTCAGGTGGTCAATGCGCCAGAGTGGTCCACTTGGAACAAAGAAAAGCGTATTGCAGAGGCCAAAAAACTGCTCAATGAAGCGGGTTACAACGAGAGTAATCCACTTGCTTTTGAGCTGCTTTACAACACCAATGACAATCATAAAAAGGTAGCGGTTGCTGCCACTTCGTTATGGAAGCAAGCACTTGGTTTTGTCGATGTAACATTGACCAATAAGGAATGGAAAACTTACCTTGATACCCGCCGTAACGGTAACTACCAAATCGCTCGTGCTGGCTGGTGTGCAGATTATAACGAGCCTTCAGCCTTTCTAAATATTACCAAGTCAGACAACAGTGGAAACTATGGCAAGTACGCCAATGCCAATTTCGACAGTCTGATGGCACAGACGCTAAAAGCGGGCGTGACCGATGCGCAGCGTGCCAGCTTATATCAAAAAGCTGAAGCACAGCTAGATCAAGATATGGGGTTACTCAATATCTATCATTATGTTAGCCCTCGTTTAGTCAAGCCGTATGTGATCGGTTTTTCAGATGCAGATCCGTTAGGTAATTGGCAGGGTAAAGATATCTCTATTGCTAAGCACTAACCTATAAATCGCTATCACCCTAGTGGGCGCTATGAAGCAGAAGGATTCTGACTTATAGCGCCTGTTTGTTTGAGTGAAAAACGTAGTGACAGTTTCTTTGAAAACCAGCTCGTTAAAAATAGGCATCCTTACCACAGGAGCCTTATAAAAAGAGGCCTTATGCTAAAGCTCATCTTTCGGCGTATTTTAGAAGCCATTCCAACTATGTTTGTTTTGATAACCGTGTCTTTTTTTATGATGCGTTTAGCGCCGGGCAGTCCCTTTACGTCTGAGCGCAATTTATCACCCGCTGTATTGGCCAATATTGAAGCCAAATACAATCTTAACGATCCCATGTGGCTACAGTATGTCAATTATCTAAAACAATTGGCAATGGGTGATTTTGGGCCATCGTTTAAGTATAAAGACTATACCGTCAATGAGCTGCTGTCGCAGTCTTTTCCAGTTTCGATGGAGCTTGGGCTATATGCTTTTATATTGGCATTGGTCTTAGGTTTGATCCTTGGCATTGTCGCAGCGCTTAAGCAAAACTCATGGCTGGATTATGTATTGATGGCTTTTGCGATGACGGGTGTTGTGATTCCAAGCTTTGTTAAAGCGCCACTATTGGTACTTATCTTTGCGATTTTTTTGCAGTGGTTGCCGGCTGGTGGCTGGAATGATGGTGCCTTACAAAACCTGATACTGCCCGTCACTGCGCTCGCATTAGCCTATGTCGCGAGTATCGCACGGATCATGCGCGGCTCGATGATAGAGGTGATGAACAGCCAATATATCCGCACAGCCAAGTCTAAAGGTTTACCCATGCGTCAAATCGTTATGAAGCATGCACTTAGACCAGCGTTATTGCCAGTTATATCGTATTTAGGTCCTGCTTTTGTGGGAATTATTACCGGCTCTATCGTTATTGAAACGATCTTTGGGTTACCCGGCATCGGGCAGTTATTCGTCAATGGGGCGCTCAATCGTGATTATGGTGTGGTACTTAGTTTGACTATTTTGGTCGGGGTATTAACGATCGCCTTTAATGCGATTGTCGATATTTTATACGCGATGATTGATCCAAAGATTCAGTATTAATGGTTATCAGGCATACATTGCTGCTCAAACGCCACGGATTGCTTAAACAATGACTATCAGATTATCTATTAGATTAATAAAGGGACGACTATGAGCCTTCTCGTAGACCAGCCAATTGAGGCTATGAACCTGCCTGTTAAAGAGATTAAAGGCCGTAGCCTATGGCAAGATGCCTGGCGCCGTTTTTATCAAAACAAAGCGGCGGTGACCAGCTTTTTTATCTTATTACTCGTCGGTATGTTTGTCATCTTTGTGCCTATGCTGGCGCCTTTTGGCTACGCAGAGACTGACTGGAATTTTATGCAAGCTGCGCCGTCGATTGAAAATAAGCATTATTTTGGTACGGATTCGCTTGGTCGAGATTTGCTCGTACGCACCGCAGTCGGTGGTCGTATCTCCTTATTAGTCGGTATCGCTGGTGCAACAGTGGCAGTATTGGTTGGTACGGTATATGGCGCTACATCAGGCTATCTTGGCGGTAAAGTCGATATGATTATGATGCGCTTCTTAGAGATTCTAAGCGCCTTTCCGTTTATGTTCTTCGTGATTTTGCTCGTCACTATATTTGGTCGTAATCTTATTTTAATCTTTGTCGCTATTGGTCTGGTTTCTTGGCTTGATGTGGCCCGTATCGTCCGCGGTCAGACATTGAGCCTGAAGAGTAAAGAGTTTATTGAAGCCGCCCACGTCGGCGGGGTATCAGGCTTTAATATTATCCTGCGCCATATCGTCCCTAACGTGCTTGGAGTAGTGGTGGTTTATGCCTCTTTACTGGTACCAACAATGATTTTATTTGAATCATTTTTGAGCTTTTTAGGGCTTGGGGTACAAGAGCCAATGACCAGCTGGGGGGCGTTATTGCAAGAAGGCTCGCAAACGATGCAAGTCGCGCCGTGGCAGATTCTGATTCCTTCAGCTTTTTTGGTCATTACTTTATTCTGCTTTAACTTTATCGGCGATGGTCTACGTGATGCGTTTGACCCAAAAGACCGCTAGGTCAAATATCGCTAGGAGAGCAACATTATGACAACTCAAGACATGGAAAGCTCGTTTAATAAAATAGACACTACTGTCAGTAAAGTAGGTGCTGATTCAGTACTTAATAATCAGATTCATCAACAAAACAGCTTATTGGCAGTCAAAGATCTATCAGTGCAATTCACTACCGAAGATGGTCTAGTGACCGCGGTGAACGGTCTAAATTTTAACCTGCATCAAGGTGAGACGTTAGGCATTGTCGGTGAGTCAGGTTCTGGAAAATCGCAGACCGCGTTCGCTATCATGGGACTATTAGCAAAAAATGGTCGTACTAAAGGCTCTGTAAAATTTGAAGGTAATGAGCTGCTAGGCTTATCGCAAAAAGCATTGAATAAAATACGTGCTGAGCAAATCGCCATGATATTCCAAGATCCGATGACCTCGCTCAACCCTTATATGAAAATAGGGGATCAGCTCGCCGAAGTCTTGATCCTACATAAAGGTATGAGTAAAAAGGACGCGTGGGCAGAGTCGATACGGATGCTAGATGCGGTCAAAATTCCTGAGGCCAAAAATCGCATCGGTATGTATCCGCATGAGTTTTCTGGCGGTATGCGTCAGCGGGTGATGATTGCGATGGCGCTGCTTTGTCGCCCAAAGCTACTCATTGCTGATGAGCCAACGACTGCGCTTGATGTCACAGTACAAGCACAAGTTATGGTGCTATTAAATGAGCTAAAACGCGACTTTGGTACTACTATTATTATGATTACTCATGACTTAGGTGTCGTCGCTGGTATCTGTGATCGGATGCTCGTCATGTATGCTGGTCGAACGATGGCATATGGAGAAACAGAAGAGATTTTTTATACTCCTACTCATCCCTATACTATCGGATTATTAAAAGCAATTCCGCGTTTGGATGATGAAAAAGGTAAGCTTGAGACCATCCCTGGTAGTCCGCCAAATTTACTACATCTACCAGAGGGTTGTCCATTTTATGAGCGCTGTACACACGCTATGGATATCTGCCGTGATGTACCGCCGCCGCTTGAGTTTTTGCCTAATGAACGTCAACGTGCTTGTCATTGGCAGCCTGAGGTACGAGAAGAAAGTGACTCAAAGGACACTACACTGGCTTTTGCAGACGGTGTCGCAAGAGACATGAACCGTCTATCAAAGCTGGAGGGTTAGGTTATGACAGTAGTAAATATGGCTAAACAATACAGCCAAGCCCCGCTGTTACAAGTGCAAAATGTGCATACTACCTTTGATATTAAGCAAAAAGGCACCTACTTTTGGCAAAATCCGGACACCCTAAAAGCCGTAAACGGTGTGTCGTTTGAGCTATTTGCTGGAGAGACTTTGGGAGTGGTCGGAGAGTCTGGCTGCGGCAAATCAACGCTGGCCAGAACGATTATTGGTTTGGTACGTGCCAACTCAGGTAGTATTAAGTTCGGTGACGAAGAGATGGTTGGTGCTTCCAAAAAGATCATGAAGATAAAGCGTAAAGACATTCAAATGATCTTCCAAGATCCACTGGCCTCGCTCAATCCACGCATGACAGTAGGCGATATCATTGCAGAGCCGCTCCGCACTTATTATCCAAAAATGAAAAAGTCTGAGGTACAGGATGAAGTGCGCACCATTATGAAAAAGGTGGGGCTGCTGTCGAATCAGATTAATCGCTATCCTCATGAGTTTTCTGGCGGTCAGTGTCAACGTATCGGTATCGCGCGCGCGCTTATATTAAAGCCTAAAATCATTATTTGTGATGAGCCGGTCTCCGCCCTCGATGTCTCCATTCAAGCGCAGGTCATCAACTTATTACAAGACCTACAGCAAGAAATGGGCTTGGCGCTTATCTTTATTGCTCATGATCTATCAGTCATCAAACATATTGCCCATCGAGTCCTAGTCATGTATTTAGGACATGCTGTCGAGTTGGGCATAGGTGAAGCTGTTTATGGCAACCCAACTCACCCGTATACTCAGGCGTTGATGTCTGCGGTGCCCTTACCCGATCCTATCGCTGAGCGCAGTAAAACCATTCAGCTATTGGAGGGCGAGCTGCCAAGTCCAATCAATCCGCCATCAGGCTGTGTGTTTCGAACGCGCTGTCCAATAGCAATTAGCGAATGCGCTCAAATAGAGCCTATATTAGAAGGGACTTTAAACCATAGGGTCGCTTGCTTAAAGAATAAGGTTAAGATGGGTTAATAAAACTCAATCCGACTAAGGACGTGCTCTTGCACCAGATAAGCGCAAACGTAGGCGCTTGGCCAGGCAAAGACAAAGGCTAGTCCCCACGAGTGCATCAATTCTATAAAGAAGCCATCGACGAATCCTACTTTTACTAGCAATAGAGCGGATGAGATAATAAGGGACATCATCAGCGCCATCAGGCCGGTAAAGATAAGACGGTAATATTTGCGCCGCGCGCGTATTCTAATGCTAGGGAGGTTTGCCATAATATTGAATTGTTCCGATATGATAATAGTGACGCTCACTGAACGCTGCTGAACAGGGTCATAAAGCGCCTTTATGAGCCATGATATCGCATGCTGGCGGATGGATAAAATCGTTATTACCAATAGTAAAGTTCGTTATATTTTAATGATCGTTATTTCGCTTTTAAAAAGGAGAATGTGCTCATTATTAATAAACTAAAGCTGAATTATTGCTACGATACAGGGTATTCACAATACACACCGAGCAGGATATTTCGATGAATTTAAAACGTTTGGGTTTTGCTGTTTTGTTAAGCCTTTCAGCGGTTGGCTGTACCACAGCGCCTAATACCATGGCGGTTAATACCACGCAAAAGATTGTTCAATATGAGCGCTCAAAATCAGACCTCATCACCAAGTCATTTACGTTGTCATCAGGCGATAAAATGTTCTACGCAGAAAATAGCAATGTCAGCGGCAAGCCTTTATTACTGATTCATGGCTTTGGTGGCAATAAAGACAACTTTACCCGTATCGCTCGGCAGTTGCAGAATTATCATCTGATTATTCCTGATTTGCTCGGCTTTGGTGACTCTAGCAAGCCGATGGCAGCTGACTATCGTTCTGAGGCGCAAGCGACGCGCTTACATGAGCTACTACAAGCCAAAGGGGTGGCAGATAATATCCATATCGGCGGCAATTCGATGGGCGGCGCTATCAGTGTTGCGTATGCTGCAAAATATTCTAAAGAGGTCAAGAGCCTGTGGCTGATAGACAGCGCAGGTTTTTGGTCAGTGGGCATGCCAAAATCTTTAGAGGGCGCAACCCTTGAGCACAATCCACTGCTGATCGATAAAACCGCAGATTTTTACCAAATGTATGACTTTGTCATGTCTAAGCCGCCTTATATTCCTAAGTCTGTAAAAGCTGTATTCGCGCAAGAGCGTATTGCTAATAAAGCGCTTGAGTCTAAGATACTCGCGCAAATCGTTGAAGACAATGTTGAGCAGCGCGCTAAGGTTATCGCTGAATATAATATTCCAACGCTCGTAGTATGGGGCGAGGAAGATCAAGTGATTAAGCCTGAAACGGTAACGCTGATCAAAGAAATCATTCCGCAATCAGAAATTGTTATGATGTCAAAGATTGGTCATGTGCCGATGATAGAAGCGGTTAAGCAAACAGCTGAAGACTATAAAACGTTTCGCGCCAAGCTTGGTGAATAGTAAGAGAAGCTATGACGCCTTTAGTTATCTCTCTTTTACCAAGCGTTCTAGCAGCTCAATCGTACGCTCTTGTCTGACCAAGGCCACCCCTTGCCCTGCCCATAATGACTGATACTCTGGGTCAAGATTATCGGTCGCATGACCACGTAAAAATTTGGTCATCGCATTTAATTGTGGGTAGGGCGGTAGCTCATGCGCGCTTTCATATTGCGCAAAATCACGCAAATAATCATTCAATAAGCCACGAGCCTGCTTACCTGAAAACAGTCTCGTCAAGTGGGTCTCGCTACTGCGCTTATCTTGACTGGCATCAAGCAGCGCTTGCTTATAAATGTCATTAATATCGCATTTATCGGTGGTCAAAAACGCCGTCCCAATTTGCGCAAGCTCTGCACCCGCTGTTTGTACCGCTTTAATATCTTGCCCCGTCATGATGCCACCTGCTGCAATCAACGGAATATCGGTACAGGCGCGCGTTTGACCAATCAGCGTCAATAATTCCAATGGATCAGTTTCACTTTGCGCAAGCCAGCCACCGCGATGCCCGCCAGCTTCGATCCCTTGTATACATACCGCATCAGCACCAATATCGCTCCATGCTTTTGCTTCTAATGGATGATTTGCCGTACCGATGACGCGCGTACCTAAAGCTTGCAAATACTGCACTTGCTCGGCGCTGATAATACCAAAGGTAAAGCTAGCGACAGGAACAGGATTGTCATAGAGCACTTGTAGCTGATCCGCAAAGCTTAGCGCTGGGCGTTCAGGTCGCGCAAATTCGATATGGTTTTCTTGATAGTACTGACTTAGCCAAACAGGGATTTTGGCATCAAAGGTGCTCGATTCATACTCAGACAATACCATTAGGTTAATCATAAAAGGGCGATCGGTGAGCGATTTTAAGATATCAATATGGCTATGCAAAACCGCTGGCGGCGTCATGCCCGATCCCAATGAACCCAGTCCACCAAAATTACTCACCGTCGCTGCCAGCTCAGGGGTGGTTGCCCCTGCCATCGGCGCTTGCACGATAGGGTGGGTCAGATTAAGGGTATTCAGTAAGGTCATGACGAGCTTCCTTTTTATGTTATTAGGATTTTTATCTCACTTACTTTAACAGAACAGGACAAAGAGTATGTTGGATAGTGCTTATTTAGTTGCTGAATATGCAGATGGGTTTTGATTATGAAATTGTGGTTAGCATTCATTACTAAAGATCAAAATAAGATTTGAAGGTCAGGATGTAGCATGATGTCACATAAAAAAGGTCAGCTCTTACATCATCAAGAAGATGAATAAGAAAACTGACCCATTTTTATTAACTAGATGCTTAGATATTTAGGTCAACTGCAACGACCCTTTCGCATTCATCAGCAGCTCAACCACATCATCACCACTGATAATCGTGAATCGCTTGTCGATGGCGGATTCGTCCACGCCATTGTGCTGCATACAGGCGCTGCATACCAGCACTTGACCACCTTTTTCGATAAAGGCTTCTAGTAACTCGCCCGCAGGTTTAAATGGTGCACCAATATCGACATTGTCTAAAGCGTTGGGCAGTGCCAACTGTACCGCTTCCACCATCAATATCACTGAGGCAGAATGACCTTTTTTGAGCGCCACGCCAGCCATAGTAAAAGCTAAAGTGATTTTGCTTGGATTTGATTCACCAGTATCAAATAACGTACCGACATAATCCGTCGTATTAACCATATTATTCTCCTTATAAGACTGTTTTTAGTTTGCTGTTCATTAAATACTATGCAGTTGAGTATCAAACTCACTACTATCCTAGCATTTATTATATGTATTTATATAATGTATTGTTGGGAAATAGTAGCCATAAGGTTGCTAGGTTGTGACTTATCAATAAGGTGAGATAATAAGTTCTAAGTTTGCGGCGGCCACGGACGATCAGCATCACTGACGATCCATTCTGCGACATAACCGCTCGGTGGCAACTGCCAATCTGCTTGCCCTAATGAGGCGAGTACACGTGCTGTTTCTATCACCCTCCCTTTTTCAGTCACGCCCGTCCGCAGCAGCGCAGAGGAGCAAGGCTTACCCTTAACCCACATCGACTGCTCGATATATATCCAGCGCTCATCGAAGCCAGCGATTTTGGTTTTCATAGTGACTATATCAAAGGCGCGAATACGTTTGCGATATTGAATAGTACTGCCAGCGACCACCAAGCCCCAACGCTGCTTGAGCAGTTGACGACCAAGCCCGCTACGCACCGCAAAGTCAGTACGCCCTAGATCAAACAGGGTCAGCACGCGACCATTATTCATCTCCAAGAAATTATCAATATCCGTCAGACGACAGCGAAAGCTAATCTCGCTGGTATCCTTAAACGTTAAGGTCTTGCCTTTTTTGACTTGTAGCGCGGCGTGGGCGATGGTGCTGGCATAACGGATAAATGGGTACATAGCGCATTCTCAAAAGGTTAAAAAGTAAAGTGAGTCTTGTTATGTTAGGACTTATTGGATACGACGCCGATATGAGTAAAATAAGCACTGACAGTTTCAGGTATCCAATTGATATCAAATCTGGATTTTTTATAAAGTTGAGAGGATTTTTCTTTGTCCGAGCGATAACGAATAAAGCCCACATGCCCGCCATGCTCGGTATCTAAGATAGTGACACTATCGGATACATCGTTTGCGGTAGCGGTAAAACCAAGGAAGGGGTCGTCTTTGGCGCTAATAAGTAACAAAGGTTTCGTTACTTTTATTAAATAAGGCAGGGCTGATGAGGCATGGTAATAGTGATTATTAGAGCGATAGCCATGGCGCGGGGCGGTAAAGATATCATCAAAGTCACTGATGCGATTGACCGCTTTGATTGAGTCGATCTCCTCTTTACTGATGTCATTGGCTAAGGCTTTTTTGATAATGGGGTTGAGCAAATAAGGGGTATAAATCCGATGGCTCAAAAAGCTGTGCATACTAAGCGCCGCCGATGACATATCGACGGGGGCGGAGATGACAGCCGCGCCTTGGCAGATTGCATCGTCACCATATTCGCCCATGTATTTTGCCAAGGCATTACCGCCCAGTGACACCCCAACCGCATAAATATTGGCGTACTGTTGACGTAAGTTTTGTAGCGCATGATGTACTTCATCGGTATCACCGGCATTATAAAAAACTCTACCATTAGCAGGAATGCCGCCACAACTGCGAAAGTGAGCGACCACAAAATGCCAACCTTGTGCGTGCATCTGATGCGCCAAAGCCCGTGCATAGTGACTGTCGCTACTGCCTTCCATACCGTGGAATAGGACGATTAAAGGTGTTTCTTCACGCTCGCCATTTTCTGCTGCATTGATAGTATGAGCATCATAAAAGTCATAAGCGATATCACTTTCATCCAACGAGTCTTTTTCGACCACGCGGCGATAAGTGGGCGCTTTAGGGGCAAAAAACTTAGGCAAGATGCTTTGTAGATGTGGATTGGTCAGCCAAAAGGGCGGTTTAAACGGCGCGGGAGAAAAAGGCTTACTTAGTTTTGAAGTTAGTGATTTCGTGGTTGGCATAAAGGTGTCTTATTTGGTGGGCGTTAAAATCATCTTTAACAATCAGTGCTTTATCATACCCATGACAGTTATCAAAACCAATAAGATTTAGTGAATGCTCAGTGAACGTATGGTTACTCATATATTTTTTATGATTTGTCTAATACGCGCCCATCCATAGCAAGGCGCTCCTTTAAATGCTCGATATCTGCCTCAGCAATCGTCACAGTCAATGTCACTTGCTTACTATAAGCGACATCATCGATACTGCCATTTAAACTGTCGACCACATAGCGGCACTGCGCCTCGGTGGCAAACTCTGCCAATATCTGTACTTGTATCATGGGCACATAGGGCAGCAATATCATCTCATCGACCGCTGCTTGCGCTGCGCCTGCATAAGCACGGGTTAAACCGCCTGCGCCAAGTTTGATACCACCAAAATACCGTACTACGATAATAATGACATTGCCGATAGATTTGTGCTGCAAGACATTTAATATCGGTCGACCTGCCGTACCATTTGGCTCGCCATCATCATCAAAGCCAGCACTGGTAGTATTATTAGGGTCACCAATGATATATGCCCAGCAGTGGTGGCGCGCATCGGCATACTGCTCGCGTAATTGTTCCACGTGAAACATTGCCTGTTCACGCGAGGTTACAGGATAAGCGTGGGCGATAAACTCGGATTTTTTAATATCTAAGCGCGCAGTGACAGTACGTTTTAGTGTTTGATAGCTCATATTTCATCAGGTCTAGGTTGGATATGGTAAACTGGTCTAACTTTCACTGTCGTCCGTATTTGGCGCAGTGTTCATTTAATTTTTTATTATAGTACCACTTCTGACCCATGAAGATAGCAGGCAAGCTCAGTGCGAATGCTGATGTCGTTAGCTGCTAAGGTAAAGTAGGTATCATAAAACGGATGGTAGTAAATAGTATGCGTCTAGATAAATTTATCAGTAAGGCCACTGAGTTGTCTCGTAAAGAGTCCAAAAAAATCATGCATGCCGGTGAGATCATGGTCAACGAGCAGATCGTCAAAGATCCAGGTTTGCATGTCGATATCGTCAATGATGAGGTTATGTGGGGTGGCGAGCCACTATCGGTCGCGACGGGCAATCGCTATATTTTATTGCATAAGCCTGAAGGCTTTGAGTGTACGCTAAAAGCCAAAGAGTACCCCATCGTCACTGAGCTGATAGCCGTCCCAGAGCTTGGTAGCTTGCGTATCGCTGGACGACTTGATGTCGATACCACGGGCGCTTTGCTTATCAGTGACGATGGCGGTTGGCTACACCGCGTGACCAGTCCTAAACATGAACATGCGAAGGTTTATGAGCTAACTTTAGCAGAGGCGATGGATAGCGATGCTCAGGCGAACGCGGTCAAAGAAGTGGCAAACGGCATTCTTTTAGAAGGTGATCACGAAGAAACCAAGCCTGCAACCCTTGAATTCATCGATGAGACGCATGCGCGTCTGACCTTGGAGCAAGGTAAATATCATCAAGTCAAACGCATGATGGGTTATTTTGGTAATCGCGTTATCGAGCTGCATCGCGCCAGTATCGGTCATATTAATTTGGACGGTTTAGAAAAAGGCGACAGTCGCTTTTTAACCCCTGAAGAAGTGGCTAAATTCTAGGCTGTTATTTTAAAAACCCCATAAACAGCTCTTTAAAATCAGCAGCCACGTCACGTGCGCTGCTTTTTTTGTCCGTAGTTTTTACCTGCTATGGTTAGCAGGTTATGTCTTGTGTCCGTACTGTGTTGCCTATCTCTTAAAGCTCAGTAGCAGTTTTGCAAAATTGAGCCGTTAAACCTTGGCAAAAGTCTACCTTATGCTAAGGTTAGCCTATCTTTTTTAATCTATTTTTTTACATAATATCGTTATCATCGGTTCAATATAAGCTATCAAAACTAAAAGCGACTAACACTCCCTTTATCAAACGTGATTTTTGTTAAAACCAGATAGGACTGTCTCTGTGAACGCATCTTTATTAAAACCTGCCAGTTTCATTAGTTTCATTGGCGCCATGTTATTGGCAACCACCGCCTGTGCTCAGCCTAGTGACATGGCTGCTACCAGCCAAAAAGTCAGCCAAAGCGTGAAAAATACAAAAGCTGCTGGCACTGTCAGCCCATCCGTTGACAGACGTTTACGCCAGTTGCTAACTCAGGCAGGGATCAAAACACAAATCAGCTCTATCGTGCCGTCCAACTTACCCAATATGTATCAAGTTAATTTGGTAGGGCAGTTGCCATTACATATTACGGAAGATGGTAATTATGTCATTCAGGGCGAGCTACAAAAGAATCCAAGCAAGCGGGTGGTTACCAAGACGCCAGCGCGTAGCACTATAGCGCAGGTAGGCAAGCCTGTTAGTGCAAGTGTTAAAGCAGATATATTGGCCAATATGGGTGCACTAAAAAATATGAGTGCCAAAACACCGTTCTTTTATACGGCTGTGCCCGGTGTGATTTGGGGCGCGACCTTAGAGGGCGTACCGTTCTTGTTATCAGATGATGCGCAGTATATTACTGATGGCGAGATCTCTGTCATCAAAAACGGTCAATTTATCGGACTTGACGAGCAGTTTGAAAAGCGTAAAAATCAGTCGGTGTTTGCGACTTTAGATGCAAACCAACTGATTACTTATCCAGCGACTAGTGCTGAAAAAGCCGTCATTTATGTGGCAACAGATGTGAACTGCCCTTATTGCCGCAGACTACATCATCAGATGCCGATGCTGAATGCTAAAGGCGTGACAGTCAAAACCATTGGTTATCCGATTTATGATGCGTCACCTGAGCAGATGCGCGGTATTTGGTGCCAAGGTACTGAGGACAGTCGCCGTAAAGCCCTTGATAAAGCAATGCTGCAAGGTAAGATGACATCTGCACCAGCAAGTTGTAAAGCTGATCCTGTGACGCCCAATCGTGAAAAAGCAGCAGGGCTTGCTGTTATGGCAACGCCTGCTATCTATCGTGAAGATGGCGTGCTGTTTCAAGCAAGCTTTGAGAGTCCGGAGTTTTTAGAGTTTTTAGGTGTGCAGTAGCTGATATAGATATGTGATGTCTAATGTCTAATGCTTAATCAAGTTATGAATAAAAAACGTGTTAAGAAATGATATTCCTTAATATGGACAAAAAAGC
This sequence comes from Psychrobacter sp., assembly GCF_041554015.1. Lineage (GTDB taxonomy): Bacteria > Pseudomonadota > Gammaproteobacteria > Pseudomonadales > Moraxellaceae > Psychrobacter. Next base: position 31,120 of record NZ_JBFFMS010000002.1, read on the forward strand.
CGCCACATAAGCTATTTATGTGGCGGCTTTTTGTTATATCTAAAAGTTATTGATAGTAAGTTTATTGTGGCAATATGATATCAACGATTTTCCAATCAACCAGACCGTTACGCTGCATCTCGATGATGAGTGGATAGCCTTTTACCTGACCGCTAATGTTAAAACAATGAATACCGCAATAGCCCAGTGTTGGCTTATCACTGTCAGACCCTTGCGCTGCTTGCTTCTCCAGTTCAGCGGCTTGTTTTTCCATGATCTGCTGCATTTGGTTTTTGACCACCGCATCCACATCTCCACGCTGCAGGATAAGATTTTGAATCAAATTTTTGAGATCGACTTGATTACTGGCGATTGCCCATGCGGCGGCAAGCTCCTTAGTCGCAGTATTGGCCTGACCTTGGGTATTGATGACTTTTTCGATGTTTTGCGGTGTTATGGCACCATCGACCGCCTGCGTGATAAAGCTATTGGCGGCTTGGGTCAGTGCTTCGCCGCCTAGCTCAGCGACCAATGGATAGTTGGTCATAGTCGCCGTAAACTGACTGGCGAGTTGGTTTTGAATGCTGGGTCGCACTTGCTCATAGTCGATCGCAGCTGCGATAGTCGCGCCGTCTTTGGCATCGTAGGCATTTTTAAGCTGATAGGCGCTGTAATAGGGCGAGCCTACATAGACAGCGACTGCAATGATGACTAATAAAACAATCAGCTTCTTCATAAAAATCAAACCTTTATTGCGAAATCAAAAACTTAAGGATGGGCAAATTTAATAATAGAAAATATAAATCTAAAGCCCTGAGAATATAGCGATAAATATTAGCATGGACGAGCCTTTTTAAGGTATGAAAACCTTTGTTCATTCCTTAATAAAACCTTTTTATATAGCTAGGCGCACTATAGTGGATACTTTCCCCATTTAAGCGCTTGATAAATGACTACAGCATCTCCATAAATAGCGCAAACTTTTAATAATTGATTTGGCTAAGCAGCATCCCGCCGTATCCGCTTGAAATATTCATCGCAGTATCATCTCTTTTCTCTCACTATTTATAGTGTTTCATGTGAAACCTTTGCGTGTCATAGTGAGATATATGGAGGGGTGGATGCGCTAGAGCGACTGAATCGACCGGTCGGTGGACTGTAAAGACGATAGGAGAGCCCATGAGTAAGCGCGATTTTTATGAAGTATTAGGTGTGAGCAAGACCGCTGAAAGCAAAGAAATTAAGCGAGCTTACCGTAAGCTGGCCATGAAGTATCACCCTGATCGCAACTCAGATGACCCTGATGCCGAAGAGAAGTTTAAAGAAGCGTCGATGGCTTATGAAGTATTAAGCAGCGAAGAAAAACGCTCAGCTTATGATCGCATGGGTCATGCTGCTTTTGAAAATGGTATGGGCGGTGGTGGTTTTGGCGGCGGTGGTAGCGGCAACTTCCAAGATATTTTTGGCGACATTTTCGGTAATTTCGGCGACATTTTCGGTCAGTCACGTGGCGGCGGTGGGCGTTCGCGCCGTGGTTCAGATTTGCGCTACGTGATTGAGCTTACATTAGAAGAAGCGGTACGTGGCTGTAAAAAAGAAATCAGTTTCACAGCGCCTGCGCCGTGCGACACCTGCGATGGTAAAGGGGCAAAAAATGCCTCTGACATCGTGACTTGTCAGACTTGTCATGGGCAAGGACAAGTACGTATGCAGCAAGGTTTCTTTGCTGTACAGCAGGCTTGCCCCCATTGCGGCGGCACTGGTAAACAAATCAAAAATCCGTGCTCTGACTGTCACGGTAATGGCGTTAAAGACAAATCACGTACGCTTGAAGTGTCTATCCCAGCGGGCGTCGATGATGGTGACCGTGTTCGTCTCGCGGGCGAAGGTGAAGCGGGCGGTGCGGGTGTCCAAAACGGTGACTTATACGTCGAAGTACGGGTAAAAGCGCACAATGTCTTTACCCGTCAAGGTGCGGATCTGTATATGGATGTACCTGTGAGCATCACCGATGCAGCACTGGGTAAAGAAGTCGAAATTCCAACGCTAGATGGTAAAGTAAAAATCAAGGTTGCAGAGGGCACGCAAAGTGGTAAGTTGCTACGTGTGCGCGGTAAAGGCGTGACGCCAGTACGCACCACCATGAAAGGTGATTTGATTTGCCGTGTGGTTATCGAAACCCCAGTGAATCTAACGCGCGAGCAAAAAGAGCTGTTACGCCAGTTCCAAGATACGCTCGATGGCGATAGCAAACATCAGCAGTCGCCACATAAGAAGTCCTTCTTTAAAAAGATTGGCGATTTGTTTGATTGATAGCTAAGCTCGACCATTTGAGTCATCTTAAGGCCCATTGTTTCACGTGAAACAATGGGCCTTTTTATTGTCGTTATAAAAAACCATTCAGTCAATGATATTTGCTAAACTTAGCCTCATAACAGTCAAAACCTTTCTTACTAATATAGAGCTTTTAGGGTAAAAATATGAGCCAACAGATAACAGCGCAAGAAAATACAAATAAACAAGTTACCAAAGTCGGGGTCATTGGTGCTGGTGGTCGTATGGGGCGTATGCTCATAGAAGCAGTACAAGACAATCCGCAAACGATGTTAAATGCGGCGATAGAGCGTCAGGGTTCAAGTCTTATCGGCGCAGATGCTGGTGAAGTCGCCGCTATCGGTCGTTTAGATGTACAGATTGTCGATGATTTAAAAGCTGTTATTAATGACATCGATGTACTGATTGACTTTAGCTTGCCTGATGCTACTGAGCAAAACATGCAGATTTGCGCCGCAAACAATGTGTCGATGGTCATTGGTACGACAGGTTTTAATGAGCAGCAAGAGCAAGCACTGGCAAAAGCCTGCGAGAAAATAGCGATTGTCTATGCTGGTAATTACTCAACAGGCGTTAATCTGTCATTAAAGTTACTCGGCATGGCAGCAAAAGCCTTTGGCGAGGATGCTGATGTAGAAGTCATCGAAGCGCATCATAAGCATAAAATCGATGCGCCATCAGGCACTGCATATATGATGGCAGAAGCTGTGGCAGAAGCGCGCGGACAGAATCTAAAAGACGTGGCTGTTTATGGACGTGAAGGACAAACGGGCGAGCGTAAAGCAGGTACTATTGGTATTCATGCTATTCGCGGCGGTGAAATCATCGGTGATCATACTGTGATGTTTATTGCTGATGGTGAAGTGGTTGAAATCACGCATCGTGCGCGCGCACGTATGACCTTTGCTGCGGGTGCCGTACGTGCTGCAACGTGGGTTATTGAGCAGCCAACGGGTCAATATAATATGCAGGATGTATTGGGTTTAAATGACTAAGGTTTTTTTCTTATGGTTTGGTAGCTGCTAATTTTCAAAAAAACAGTAATTATGTTATTCAAGCTCAGCGATTAGACACAACCATTATTATCCCACGTGGACAATGGGTGACTGTCGGACAAGTCTCTCAGAGTAGTCAAAGTAATCAAAATCAACGCTCAAGTTATGGTAGCAATCATGGCATGAATAGCATTCAGGACATACCAATTTGGATAATGGCGCAGTAGCCTTATAAGTGATTAGCATTTATCTATGGCATAAAAAATCGCGATACGGTGATGAGCAGTATCGCGCGTTTTTATTGACCATGATTCATCGCAGATTAGTCAACGTAAATGACGTCTAACGGCGGAAAACCATTGAATTCAATAGACGAGTACGAGTTCGTATAGGCACCCGTGGTCAGCCAAAAGATTTTATCACCAATCTCAAGCTCTTCTGGTAGCTGATAACCCGCTTCTTCATACATGATATCGGTCGAATCGCAAGTGGGACCTGCCAGTACCACAGTGCCTTCGCTGGTTGAGGTTTCCATCTTAGGCGTGTACACAGGGTATTTGATGGCCTCTCCTAATGTCTCGATTAAGCCTTGGAATAAGCCCACGTCAGTATAGACCCAGCGCGTCAAATCCGTATCCGATTTACGCGAGATAAGCACCACATCACTGACCAATACACCTGAGCCGCCAACCAATGAACGACCTGGCTCAAGGATAATCTCAGGCATATCCTCTTCACTATAATCGTCTGTCAAATAACGATTAATCTCTTCAGCGTAGACTTTTATAGGGTTCACTTCACTGATATAGTTGGCTGGAAAGCCGCCGCCCAAATTGATCATTTGTAGCTTGATACCTTCTTCGTTTTTCATCCAATCAAACATATATTTAACCTTGGCTAACGCATCATCCCAAGCAGCGACGTCTTTTTGCTGACTACCGACATGGAATGAGATGCCATAAGGCACAAGACCTAAGTCGCGAGCTTGAATCAAAAGATCAATCGCCATATTGGGATGACAACCAAACTTACGAGACAACGGCCATTCGGCGGTTTCTGAGCCTTGTACTAAAATACGTACAAAAATCTTTGAGCCAGGGGCGTGCTTGGCGATATTTTTTAAATCAGCCTCTGAGTCGGTCGCATACAAATCAATCCCTTTTTCAAAGGCATATTTGACATGCTCTGCTTTTTTGATGGTATTACCATAAGAGATACGTGATGGCTCAACGCCGCAGTCGAGCACGCGGTCAAGCTCATAAATAGAGGCACAATCAAAGTTTGAACCAAGATCTGCAAGCAAGTTAATCACTTCAACAGCAGGACTGGCCTTCATGGCATAATGGATTTTTGCATTAGGAAAAAATCCGACCATTTCATGATATTTGATCTTGATACGGTTTAGGTCCACGACCAAAAATGGTGTCTCGCGACCTTCAGCAGCTTGGGTGAATTTCTGCCAGCCGGCAGGGTCAAAATATTGGTCAATTTTGATCATGGTCATGGTAGGGAACCTTTAATAAAGACAGTCGGTGTTAAAGAGTAAATGCTTGCATCATGTTGGTGTCATCTCATATTATTGTCATCACGCATTTTATAGGTCATAAAACCTTGTGTTGATGCTAATGAGACATTGAAACGTTGCAACAATGAAACAACGTAAAAGCAGCTTAAGTGATGAGTGGATTAAGAATGGGTAGGCTGTGGCTGTTTATCTACCATTTGTTCGCTCTGTTTTTCACGTATTTTAACGACTTTACGCACCTTATCGCGCGCACGAGTCTGCTTAAGACGTGATAAATAATCAACGAATATGACCCCATTTAAGTGATCCATTTCATGTTGGATGCATACCGCAAGTAAGCCTTCTACTTCTTCATCAATCTTTTGACCATTCTCATCTAAGGCTTCAATACGCACCTTGCTTGGACGCTCCACACTATCATAGACCTCAGGTACAGACAAACACCCTTCTTCATAAGGCTGTTTTTCTTCTACCAGTGGTGTCACCTTTGGATTGATGAAAACTCTAGGGCTATTTTTATCTTCAGATAAATCCATGACGATAAGCTGAATGTGGCGATCCACTTGGCTCGCTGCTAGACCGATCCCTTGTGCATCATACATCGTCTCAATCATATCGGCGATTAAGGTTTTGATTTCAGCAGTCACTTCCTTAACAGGCGTAGCAATGGAACGCAGGCGCGGGTCTGGGTAATTTAAAATAGGGAGTAAAGCCATAACGCTCACCTCAATGATAACGATAAAATAGGGTTGGTATTATAAGTTAAATGGGGACAAAAGTAATGCTTATCAATACTTTCGAGCAATTATTGCTTTTTATTATTATAAAAAAAGCAGGCGCTCATTTTTATTTTAGGCATAAAAAAGCCTTGTAATGTACAAGGCTTTTTTAGATATTTAAGCTAGTTTATTGTTAATCTCATATGCGTCAGTAGGAGCGCTTTTGAGTAATTCTTAAGTAAATAAAAACACTTTCTGCAACCAAAACATCTGAGCAAAAGGCCAAAGTTATACGCCACGCTTACTCATGATCATCTCATAGATAAATAGGAGGATGATTGCACCAATTACTGAGAATATTAGACCCGTAAAGCCACCATCAGCATTGATACCGATAAGACCAGCTAAGAAACCACCCAACAACGCCCCAACGATACCCAATACAATGGTCATGATCCAGCCCATAGGGTCACTACCTGGCTTAATAGCTCGTGCCAATAAACCTGCAACCAGACCCACAATGATCATCCAAATAAAGCTCATGTTCTTCTCCTAATTTATTATCATTTATAATAGTTAACTTATTTTGTTAAGCTCATTGTAATCACTGCATAGGCGTAAAGGTAAGCGCAAAATGTTACCTGTGTATGAGCTGTGTGAGGAAAATCATAGATTTGCTAATATGCAGGGAGAATAGGTAAATGAAAGGTTACAAAGGTAGTAAAGTCGAAAACGCCGTTTAGTTATTACAGTGTTTTAAATATTAACGCCGCCAAATAACGCTCCTTACTACAGATAAGTGACCCTAAATAAAAAACTTAATTATAAAAAAACGCCGCTTATCTATAATAAGCAGCGCTCTTATTCAAAACTAGATCTAGACCAGCTAGATTATTTGTTGCGTAGTTTTATTAAGTGGCTTTATTGCGTAGCTTTATTACGTAACGCAGTTAATAAGCGTTGATGAATACCTTCAAAACCACCATTTGACATAATCACAATGGCGTCACCTGCTTTTGCCTGCGTATCGATGTGCTCGATGATGGCATCGACACTAGAAAGTACTTGTTGATCACCCATGTTAGGATTTGCGCTATTGGCATTTTCAATGACTTCTTTTAAACCCCACTCAAGGCCTGTCGGCTCATACCATAGGGTATGATCAGCGAGAGCAGCGGACTCAGCCAAGCTGTCCTGATGAATACCCATTTTCATGGTGTTACTACGGGGTTCAATAATCGCCCAAATCCGTCTGTCTGCCAGTTTTTTCTTGGCACCATCTAACGTCGTGGTAATGGCGGTTGGATGATGGGCGAAATCATCAAAGACTAAGATGTCATTGACATCGCCGATTAGCTCCATCCGACGCTTAATACCCGCAAAGGCTGATAGCGCGGCGCAAGCTGTTTTCACGCTGACACCGACATTATAAGCTGCTGCGACAGCAACCAAGGCGTTGTTCACATTGTGAATACCGCTCATCGACCAATCGACGACGCCAGTGGCTTCTTTATCAACAGCATCAGCCACAAAACTAATAGCAAATTGACCACCATCGGCGCTGATAAGTTCTGCTTGCCACTCACTGCTATCTTTTAAATGCTTATCTTTTGCGTGCTTATCAATGGCATGGGTATGATCTGTTGCATGGTTGGTATGCGTCGCTGAGCCCAGTACTGCGGTCCGCCAAACGGGTGTCCAAACCCCTTTTACTAAGGTCTCCTCCAAGCTAGCGGTCGCTGTTGGCATAATAATTTTGCCTGTGCTTGGAATCATGCGCACCATATGATGAAATTGGGTCTGAATCGCATCAAGATCGACAAAAATATCTGCATGATCAAATTCAAGGTTATTTAAGATAGCGGTACGCGGACGGTAATGGACAAACTTTGAACGCTTATCAAAAAACGCTGAATCGTATTCATCTGCTTCAATAACGAAATAGCCGGTAGCTGCCGAATCATTGTGCTCGATTTTGTTAGTACCCAAATAACTGCTATGAGCGAAAACCTGCTGTAGATGCTTATCCGTGGTATCGACAAGTGGCACACCACCGATTAAAAACCCAGTATCGATACCTGCATACTGTAGTATCCACGCAAGCATAGTTGTCGTCGTGGTTTTACCGTGCGTACCGGCAACGGCAATGACATGGCGCGACTGCAATACCTGCTCAGATAAAAACTGTGGTCCTGATGTATAGCGTAGACCTGTGTCCAGCATATATTCGATGACATCCATACCGCGCTTCATGGCATTACCAACGACGACCAAATCTGGTGCTGGTTGCAAATGCTCTACCAGATAGCCTTGCTCAATGGTCACGCCAGCGTTTTCAAGTTGGGTGGACATCGGCGGATAAACATTGGCATCTGAGCCGGTGACCGTATGTCCAAGCTCGCGTGCCAATAAAGCCAATGAGCCCATAAAAGTACCACAAATACCAAGAATATGAATATGCATAGACGTTCCGTACGAGCTTGAATAAGAGGGATGAAAATCTGATGTGAGCCAATAAAAGAGAATGCTATATTTTGGCGGAGCTAACAGCTCGCTTAGCAAATTGCTATTTAAGTCAGTACTCTTTTATGCTGAGCCAATAATCGTGGTACAGCAGGCAAGCGCTCATTGTAAAGTAATCATGGTTCGTTGACCAATAAAAAACGCCCAGTAAATAGGCGTTATCAAAATTATAAAACGGTTGGGTTTAGCATTCACTCAAAGAAGCTGTATGGCATTACTGTTAATAACTGTTAATAACTGTTCATCACTATTTATGCGTTTATTGACGTGCTAAGGCGTAGTCTTCATTCGGGTTTTTATACTCATCCATCATAATCAAGTGGTTGCCTTGAATTTGATAAGTCTCGATGTTTTTTTTCTCATAAACAATAGTGATGACGTCATCGTCTTGGCGATAGACACCAGACTCTACCAAAGGCGACTGCGGCGTTTCAGTTTGATTAAAGACACTGGATTTTAATACCGAACCATCGGCGAATAAGTTTAGCGTGATATCAATACTGCCGCAAGACGCACAGGGGACGACGCCACCATAGTCGCCCATTAAGGTTGCTTGCAACATGCTGTCGCTATTTGCAGCTGAAATCATCGGTGAACGTGTTGAGCTATCATCTGAATTTGCTGCTGCAATGCGTGTCGATCCTTGTTGATCGCTGTCTTCATCAGCAGATGCTTTGGCATTATTCTCTGGTAAGGCAGATTCATCATGATTTAACGTATTACTTTGGTGGCTGTTAGTCGGCGCACCTTGGGTATTTTTATTTGTTGAAGAAGAAGCGCTGTCACAGCTCACCAAAGCAAAACAGACCGGCACGGCTAATAGTAGACGTAGACCACGTTTGTTAAGCAAGAAAGCAGAAAATACAGGCGAAAAATTTATCATAGTATTACCACAGAGCAGATTTTTAAACAATTTTGCTAATCACAACTGACATTATTTTGGCTCTAAAACCAGCGTAAAAACCACATAGAGCGAAAACGACTAGAGTAACGACAATAAGCCCGCGTTGCGAGCTTGATTTCGTTAAATTATGTGATAAAGATGGGGAAAGCTATAAAGGGTATGCCATTCGTGGTTTATCGAGCACTAGGCTTAGCAGTGATAGGGCGTATGATACGCCATAAGATTAGCAAATGGGTCAGTATAAGAATACTAAATAAAATCAGAGATTGTTCAGGGATGCTTAAGCCCAAAAACGTCCATTCAATAGAGGCGCACTCACCGGAACCGGCAAATACTTCTTTTAATACCTGCTGCATAGGTAAGGTATCAATCCAGTAATCCAAACCCGGTCCACAGGAGGGTACTTGATCGGCTGGCAAATGCTGTAGCCAAACATGACGCCCTGCAATTATGGTAGCCCAACCGATACCTGCTAGGCTACCTAGCCATAATATCAATCGTAGCGCCATTGACTTAGGATTCAGCAGCGCCGCGATGAGGGCAAAACCGCCCATGATCATAAGCCCAATGCGCTGAAAAATACAAAGCGGGCACGGTGAGAAACCCATATAACGCTGTAAGAAAAATAGAGCAAAGCTCATGCCTATCGCGGTCATTATGACTAAAAATATTTGCAGATTGCGGTAAGTGGTCAGCTGTAGCATGGGGCAGATACTCTTATAAGGTATGGATTAAACATCGAAAATAGTAACAGCCAGTAAAAAAATCCTAACGATATTGCTGCAAGAAATCCATAAAGTCTTCTGTTTCAGCTGCTTCCATCTCTGCTTGTTGTAAGATGGACTTTTCCGCTAGTACCTCATATTTTGCTTGGGTATTTGGACTGAGGGTTTGCTGTAATAACGAGTCGCGGTGCTGCTGTGCTAAGGTAAAGACAAGCTGCCATAAACTACCCAAGCGCTTACTGTCAGAATTTACTTGCGCTGAAATGGTTGACTCAGAGTGACCTGCTTTACCTTGCATCAAGGCAACGGCGGCACGATAATCGTTGCCGCCATGATGGGCATCAAGTAAGGCGGCAAGTGGCTGCATACGGTTTAAATGCATCAGCATCCAGCTCTCTAATGATTGCTCAGCCCCATTATTTAGGATTTGTAGGTTTTCACGGCGACCTTCATTAACGACGCGCTCAAGATTGATGGCAAGCGCCTCTTCTTCTTCAGGCAGTAATTCAGGGGAGTCACTCAGCAGACAATAAAGCGCCATCACTTCTAAAAAGCAGGCACTAGATAAGCGAATACCGATATCACTATAAGGGTCTAAATCAATCGCACGAAACTCAACGTAAGCAATACCACGGCGCTCAAGCGCTTCGGTTGGACTCTCACCACTCATGGCTATTTGCTTAGGACGAATAGGGCTGTAGTATTCATTTTCTATCTGTAGGATATGATCATTGATTTGAATAGGATTGCCATTCTCATCGTCTAAGCCCAGTTTCTCAAAGCTTTCGTGCGGGGTTTGAATCGCTCGGCGTAGCCCTTTGACGTACTCTGGTAAGTTGTTATAACGGATATCAAGGTGCTCTTGCACGCTATTGGTATAGCCAAGTTTGCCCATACGCAGACTGGTAGCAGTCGGTTTGTAATAGGTTGAATCATTGAACAGCTCAAGATCGTGCTCAATGCCTGAAACAAAGCAAGGGCAGACACTAGGACTTGCGCCCAATAAATACAGCACCAAGCTGGTCAGACGCTTAAAGTTACGGATCAGACCGAGATATTTATCGTTTTTAAACTCTGTTAGGGTCAAAGATTGCGCAGTAGGCGTTTGCCCCTGCCACGCGCCAAACAACTCATCACCAAATGACAAGTTATAATGCAAACCTGCAATCGTCTGCATCCGGCGACCATAACGAACGCCAAGTCCACTACGGTATAGAGTCTTCAATTTACCTGTGTTAGAGCTACCGTAGTCTGCAAGCGGAATATCTTCATCCTTTGATGACAGCATACAAGGCATAGATAGCGGCCACATCAGCTCATCTTCAGGCATGCCTTTATATACCAACAGATGCAGCTGGCGCAGCATGTTTAAGGTCTCTTTTGGAGAAGACTTGGGGTCGGTGATCAGCTCAAGTAAGCTTTCTGAATAGTCGGTTGTGATATAGGGATGAGTCAGCTTGGAGCCGAGTTTGGTAGGATGAGGCGTTTGTGCCAAAAACCCATCAGGCGTAACGCGCAATCCCTCTTTTTCGATCCCACGTAGCATGCCTGATAAGTGCTCGCTGGCAAACCAGTTTGGAATATCAAAATCGACAAAGCTACTCGCAAAATTACTCATAAGGATCATCTGTTGTTATTGGTTATTATGGATTAAAAACCATCAATGTTAATCGAAAAAAAAGGCATAGTGGTCTAAGTTTAGCCCAAAGACTGGCTAAAAACCACGCTCGATTACAAATACTGTCAGTTTTACTAAAGCTAAGTTTTGCTCTGCTTGACAAGCTATCTCACCCTAGCATAACAATACAATCTTAAGAGAATCGCAGCTTTAATAAAGCATTTGCTCTTTGTTCTTGGAAGTCTTTATGGAGGACAATTCCATATTTATCAATAGCCACTGTAGCCAAATTTTTATGGGAACCTATCTGAAATAAAAAGCACCTACCAATTAGGTAAGTGCCATAGCAAAGCGTTTTTTGTCTCATCAGTGGATATTAAGATATACCAAAGCGAGGATCTAGATTGAAAATGACGAGCCGCAGCCACATGTGGTGGTGGCATTGGGGTTGGTCACGATAAAGCGCGCCCCTTCCAAGCCCTCGGTATAGTCAACGGTAGAGCCTTGCAGATATTGATAGCTTAATGAATCAACAACTAGGGTCACATCATCATTGTCAAAGTTGGCATCATCTTCATTGAGCTCATTGGCGAAATTAAAGCCATAAGAGAAGCCTGAGCAGCCGCCGCCGGTCACATAGACGCGCAGCATCAGATTACTATCACCTTCTTCTTCACGCAGACGGCGTACTTTTTGTGCCGCACTGTCAGTCAGGTTCAATACAGTTGGATCGACAGGCTGGCTTGAGCTTGGATTAAATTGGTTGGCTGGTTGGTTCATATCTACCTCAATTGCTAAAATCAGATGTTATTATTTTTTACGTATGCGAGGTCGTCTATTGATACAGGCTAAGATGACTTGCCAGTAGCTTTTAGCAGCGGCTATGGATAACTAACAAGTAACGGCATTATTCTATAGTCAAGATAGCGCTGATATTGGGCAACTACTGCGATATAGGCAGCTTAGTCACTAGAATCAAACTGAGAATATCAGCACTTAACTGCCTGATGTCAATAGTGTTTTACTAGTATAACATAGTTGGGCTAATGTTTGATTTGTCAAGAGTGACAATGACGTTTGCTATTATAACGTAGTTATCTATGCCCTTTGTTGTTTGTTAATATAAGGGAATTGGTAGCAGTATAAAGGGTTGAATTTAAAATACTTATTTAATTGTTTGCCTATCGGTTAGGCGTTTGAAATAATAGCCGCCAGTAAACACGCCAGATAAGTGTTTTTCCTATTGCCTTAAGTTTTATATTACCGCTGAGATGAAGAAATTATATGATCGAATTTAAAGACGTTGGTGTTCGCCGTGATGGTCGAGAGTTGTTTGCAGGGGCAAGCTTCCAGCTACATCCGGGCCATAAAGTTGGCTTAACGGGCAATAACGGAACCGGAAAATCGACCTTATTTGCCTTATTGTTGACCCAAATGGGTACCGGTGACACCGAAGTGACGCTTGATAGGGGTGAGGTGAGTATCCCCGATAGCTGGCACGTAGCGCACATGGCGCAGGAAGTTGGCGCGAGTAAGCAGACGGCGATTGATTATGTGTTAAGTGGTGATGAGCAGTGGTATGAGATCAATGCGTCACTAAATGACTTAAGCAGCGTCAGTGATGAGCAGATTGGCGTACTACATCAGCAGTTTGATGAAATCGATGGCTACCGTACGCCGACCAAAGCGGCGCAAATCATGGCGGGTCTGGGTTTTAATACTAGCCAGCATGAGCTGCCAGTAGAAGGGTTTTCGGGCGGCTGGCGCATGCGCTTAAACCTTGCTAAGACCTTGATGAGCCGCGCAGACTTGATGCTACTCGATGAGCCAACCAACCATTTGGATTTGGATGCTATCTTGTGGCTTGAGACGTGGATTAATGCCTTTACTGGTCTGGTCATCGTCATCTCGCATGATCAAACGTTTTTAGATAACACCGTTGGGCACATCTTGCACGTTGAGCAGCAAAAAATCACCCTTTATACCGGTAACTACCAACAGTTTATTCGTACCCGTCACGAGCGTATGGCGCAGCAGCAGCAAGCGTTTGAGAAGCAAGAAGCGACTAAAGCACATTTGGATGATTTTATCCGTCGTTTTCGCGCAAAGGCCAGTAAGGCAAAACAAGCACAGAGCCGTATCAAGCAGCTTGAGCGTATGGCGGAGCTGTCACCAATGATGGCGGACAATCCGTTCTCGTTCCGCTTTTATGAGCCGGCTAATATGAGCTCGCCGTTAATTGAGCTGACCGATGCTGATATTGGCTATAGCGACACGCCGCTACTTTATAATGCCAATGTGCAAGTCACTCCTGATACTCGTATTGGTCTGCTTGGAATGAATGGCGCGGGTAAGTCGACCTTGATTAAAGCCTTGGTCGGTGAGCTTGGTGTATTAAAGGGCAGTTATAATGTCTCAGATACCCTAAAGCTTGGCTATTTTAATCAGCATCAAATGGATATCCTTGATCCAAAGGCGACCCCGATCGAGATGCTGCGCCGCTTAGCAGGCAAAACCTCTGATGCGATCCTACGCTCATTTTTGGGTAGCTTTGATTTTCGTGGCGACCGTATCGATACCATCAGTGAGTTATTCTCAGGTGGTGAGCGTGCGCGCTTAACGTTAGCGTTGATTGTTTGGCAACGTCCAAACGTGCTGGTACTCGATGAGCCAACCAACCATTTAGACCTACAAATGCGTCAAGCACTGACCATTGCTTTGCAAGGTTTTGAAGGGGCTGTGGTACTGGTCTCGCATGACCGTGAACTGATTGCTAATGTCTGTGACGAGCTATTTTTGGTACATGATGGTCAAATCGATGAGTTCGATGGCGATATCAGCGACTATGGTAAATGGCTTGCTGAAAAGCGTAAGCAAGAAAATTCGCAAGATAAAAACACCACTAAAAAGAAAAGCAAAAAAGAGAGTAAACAGTTTGTTTCACGTGAAACAGCTAAGGGTCAAGTTAATAAGCAAGTGGGCAATAACGAGTCTCAACCTGCGCTTAGTAAAGATGCGCAGCGTAAGCTGGCGGCTGAACAACGCAAATTAACCGCGCCTATTCGCCGCGAGATTGAAACGACAGAAAAGACTTTAGCGACCATTGCTGAGAAGCTACTGGTTTTAGAAGACAAGCTTGCCGATACCGATCTTTATGAGGACAGCCGTAAAGCTGATTTGATGACATTATTAAATGAGCAGACCACGCTACAGCAGCAGCATAGTCAACATGAAGAAAAGCTGCTATTGGCAATGACCACCTTAGAAGAAATGGAAGCCAGCATCGGCTAACACCATAAAGGTATTGCTTGGTTTGTAATCGAAACCGAATGATAAAATTCAGTCATTAAAAAAGGGAAGGCTTACGCCTTCCCTTTTTTTTACTTTATTGCCTTATTCCCTACGATAGCGACCATCGCCATAAGATAGGATTTTCATCGTAGTGGTACAAAGCTGACAGTTTATTTGACCAGCAGCGGCTTTTGATAAATCAAGAATGCGACCTCTTATAAAAGGTCCTCTATCGGTGATTTTTACAATCACGCTCTGCTTTGTCTTTTTGTTGGTCACTTGTACCTTTGTACCAAACGGCAGCGTTCTATGTGCAGCGGTCAAAGAGTTCATATTAAAGATACTCCCGCTTGCTGTACGCTTACCATGGAACTTACTACCGTAGTAGCTAGTATTACCAGCAAAAGCGGTGGCGCTTAATAGTAGAGATAAAGTGATGACTAAAGACTTGATTAAATAAGACATTTAAAACCTGTGTTCTATTGATGAAGTAGACAGATATTCTTGCCTAGGTTATCCATACTCCCTGTGAGTACAAATAATAGAAAATATCTTACAAGAAGTAACTTGTCCTATTATTACAGCTCTGTAAAAGAACTATTAAGGTCAAAATTTGTTTTTTAACAAGCAGTTAGCTTATATATGCATATTTTACTATATTTATACAAAGGTGATGATGAATAGCAGTTATATCGATTTTAGGCTTATAGATAGCGTCAAAAATAAGATGCCATGAGATTAAATATGGTTTTATCGAAAGGATTTTGCTTGGTATGCGAGTGGCTGCAAGACATCAGTCATTAAGATTGATATTAGTCAGTGTCAGCATGGTTAAATAGGATTGCCTTCACTGGTAATATTTTTATAACGGTATTTGGTTTTATTAGCGCTATTATGGTTATTAGGCTAAGTTCATAACCTGTTAGATCAAGCCTTGGTTTTATGGTTGAATGTTTACACTTGGCAGTCCATTATTATTGACAGGTCTTATTTTGAGGAACACAAGATGGCAGATAAAAACTACTATGATATTTTAGGGGTCAAAAAAAACGCCTCAGACGCCGATATAAAAAAAAGATACCGCAAGCTTGTCCGTCAATATCATCCGGATGTCAGCGACGATCCAGATGCCGATAGTAAGATTGCCGAGATTAATAATGCCTACGAGACCATTAGAGACAAGGACAAGCGTGCTGAATATGATGCGATGTTAGATAACCCCTTTGCTGGGCAAGGCGGTGCTGGTGGCTTCGGCGGTTTTGATGGTCAATCAGCTGGTGGCGGGCAAGGCGGCTTTCGCTGGGAAGATATCAAAGATCAGTTTGGTGAAGGCGAAGCCTACGGCGATGGCGGTTTTCGCTTTGATGATATTTTTTCAGCATTTGGGCGTGGTGCACGCGGTCAAGGTAGTGGATCGGCTGGTGGTCAGTCGCAATATGGCGGCTTTGGTACCCAAGATAGTAAGGGTCAAGACCAACATGCCGAGATTACCGTTGATTTGGCATCTGTTTATCAGGGCGATGACTACAGTATTAAGTTGAATGTACCTGTCCGCAAGCCGAATGGCAGTGTGGATTATGAGAATAAAACCCTTAAGATAAAAATCCCAAAAGGTATCACCGATGGCAAGCAAATTCGCTTGGCAGGTCAAGGGGCTGCTGGTATCGGGAGTGGTAAAAACGGCGATTTATTTTTAAAGGTTAAAATCAGTCATGCCGCTAATATCCGTATCGAAGGCGCTGACGTTTATCAAACTGTAAATATCAGCCCATGGGAGGCGGCGTTGGGTGAAAAAATACATGTCAGCACGCCTGCGGGTACCTTGGGTGTGACGATACCTAAAAACACCAAATCGGGCAGTCATTTACGACTAAAAGGTAAAGGCATCCCTGCTAAACAAGCAGGCGATTTATACTTAACCTTAAATATTGTCAATCCAGATATCAATAGTGAAGCGGCAACCGATGCTTATGAAGCCCTAAAACAAGCCTTTGCTAACACCACGATAGAACGATAAATAAAGCGCTTTATCAAAAATTTTCAACACCCTAATAGAGATATAGACGATAACGATAAAATAAAGAAAAACGAGGATGATCGCTATGAAACACTCGCCTGAATTTAATGACATTATCATGAGCTTAGATGAGCTGATATCTGCCTGTGGTCAAGAGCGCCAGTGGGTGATTGAGCTGATTGAAGAAAACATCATCGAATATGATGTACCAGAGCGCGAACAGTTTACCGGCTATCAGCTGACCACTGTGCGCCGGGCGTCACGTTTGAGCCGCGACTTTGAAGCTAGCGTACCTGCTATTGGTTTGATACTTGAATTGTTGGATGAAATCGAGCAACTGCGCCAAATAAAACGCCAGTTTGATATGCAAGCGCCCGTTATTGAAGTCACGATTGATCCTTCAAAATAGTTCAATAAAATCTAAGCAGTCGACATAAAAAAGAGCCCAATCAGTAATTGGGCTCTTTAGCAGTTAACCATACGATGTTATCGCCAATTAACGGGCGTATTTGGGATCCGCAGCCGCGGTAAATAGGACGTCTGTTGATGAGTTTAGCGCCGTTTCTGCCGAGTCTTGTATCACACCGATAATAAAACCTATGGCAACCACTTGCATCGCAATGTCATTTGGAATACTAAACAGGCTAGCTGCTAATGGAATGAGTAGCAATGAACCACCAGCAACACCAGAGGCACCGCAAGCACTAATCGTTGCAACCAAGCTTAATAGTAGCGCTGAGGCAAAGGTAACTTCAATGCCCAGAGTATGCGCCGCTGCAAGCGTTAGGACGTTAATGGTGATTGCAGCACCTGCCATATTGATGGTAGCACCCAGTGGAATGGTCACTGAATAGGTGTCTTCATGGAGACCCAGTTTACGGGCAAGGTTCATGTTAACGGGGATGTTTGCCGCTGATGAGCGGGTAAAGAAGGCAGTGATACCAGACTCACGTAAGCAGATAAACACAAGCGGATACGGGTTCTTTCCTGTCTTCACTAAAATAATAAGCGGATTAACCACCAGCGCGATAAAGAGCATACAACCGACCAGTACCATCAAGATGCGGGCATAGCCAGCTAAGGCTTCAAAGCCTGTTTCAGCGATGGTATTGGCAACCAAACCCAAGATACCGAAAGGCGCTAAGGCAATAACCCATTTTACCACTTGTGAGATGGCATCGGAAAAATCACTGACCACGGTACGCGCCGTATCGCTGGCTTGACGTAGAGCAAAACCAATGATGATTGCCCATGCCAAAATACCAATATAGTTGGCGTCAGCGATAGCTTGTACAGGGTTAGCAACCAAGTTCATCAATAAATTGGTCAGCACTTCTTGTAAATTTGCTGGTGGTACTTGCTCAATGACCGCATTGACTAAGACCAGCTCGGTTGGAAATAAAAAGCTTGCGCCCACAGCCGTCAGCGCGGCTAAAAAGGTGCCAAACATATACATGATCAGCACAGGCTTGACATAGACCTCGTTGCCGCTACGATGTTGACTAATCGCTGCCATGACCAAAACAAATACCAGTATCGGTGCAACGGCTTTTAGTGCCCCCACAAATAAAGTACCGAGTAACCCTAGCGCAATACCAACGTTTGGTGCCAACCAACCTATTAATACCCCTAATACTAAACCGATAATAATAAGTGGTACCAGTCCTATACGCTGGTACATCGCAATCAATGAACGCATGTATACACCCTCAACTTTGTCAATAAATAAGCTATTTATAGCGAAAACAGAAAAATAATCGGAGGATGGTAGCATTTTTTTAGGATAAGCGCCTACCTTTCACCCGCATCGGTTCGAGATGTTTGGGCAAGAGAAAAGGCGTTATATGTGAAAAACAGAATGATTGTATCGTAACAGACAAGCAGGAGAGGTGGCTTAGACGTTAAAATGAGTCAGCTCATAGCCAAGCTTTTGATAGCTTTTATATTTATGACGACCTTCTCGCACACTGCTGACGTCCGGTTTTATCAGCTCAAGGACGCGAGTCGGTTGCGCGTTAAGAGTGGCTGCCATAAAAGTATTGACCGGACGGATAGTGGTATTAAGCACCATGCCTTTAAAATTGGCAGGCATATAACTGCTAAGAAGCACAGGTGCGAGTACTTTATGCTGGATATCAGTATTAGCGTCCGATAAACATTGATGGGGGATAAAGCTGGTAGGCTCTTGCTCCCATAATGCTGTATCGAGCGTCGTTAACAGCTCATTATCGTCGATAAGAATCAACAATGACTGCTTGCTTTTATTAAGGGCAGTTTGGGTCAGCTGACAAACAAAGCCCAAGATATCTTGGGCTTTATTCTCACTTAACACATAAAAACTAATTTTCATAAACTCATTTTCATAGATTGGTCTTTCATCAATGGATTATGCCATATTTGCACTGTTTTTTAAGTATTGCATAAATAATGGCACGGGACGACCCGTTGCAGCTTTATCTTGACCTGAAATCCATGCTGTACCAGCGATGTCTAAATGCGCCCATGCTTGACCTTCTTCTATAAAGCGCGACAAGAAACAGGCGGCAGTCACAGCGCCAGCGCCTTTACCACCAATATTTTGAATATCAGCGATAGGTGAGTCGATCTGCGTTTGATACTCGTCATCCATTGGCATATGCCAGATAAGATCACCTGATAAATGACTGGCGTTTTCTAATTCAAATAACACGTCTTCGTCATTACTAAAGACCGCTGAACGCACGTGACCCAATGCAACCACACAAGCACCGGTCAAGGTTGCAACATCGATGATGGCTTTTGGCTGATAATACTTTTGTACGTAGCATAAGGTATCGCACAAGACTAAACGACCCTCAGCGTCGGTATTTAGGATTTCAACCGACTTACCGTTCATGGCTCTGATGATATCACCAGGACGCGTCGCCTCACCTGATGGCATATTTTCAGCACAAGCCAGCGCACCAACAACATTGATCGGCAGGCGCGCCTCACATAATGCTTTTAGGGTACCAAGGACCGCAGCGGAGCCGCCCATATCAAATTTCATCTCATCCATCGCCGCACCCGGCTTGATTGAAATACCACCTGAATCAAAGGTGACGCCTTTTCCGACCAGTACGATAGGTGCATCATTGTTTGTACTTTGGGCATTGTCTTCGTTATTTGGGTCAGAATTTTTAGCAGCTTTTTTACTAGCAGCTTTAGTTGGCAGTTTATCAGCCAATGCTTTTAGACCGCCAGCTACTTTTGCGCTGTTGGTAGTAGCTTTGCTTGTATCTGCCAACACATTAAAATTAGACTGACCACGGTATTCCATGAGCACCAGCTTACCTTCTTTAGTAGAACCTTGTGCCACCGATAAAAAGCAGTTCATACCCAATGCTGACATCTCTTTTTCACCCAATACGGTGACTTTTAATAGGTCAGGATAGGTGGCTGCCAATTGCTGTGCTTGCTCGGCCATATACGCTGGGAAACAGATATTACCCGGTTCATTGGCGACGTCACGGGTCAAGCTTTGACCGCTAAAGACGGCTTGTGCAAAGTCTAACGAACCTGCTAAAGCTGGCTCTGCCAGTAAGTAGATATCGGTTAAAACGGGCGTTTGCTGCTCAGATTTGTATTTATCAAAACGATAGCTTGCTGCCAGTAGACTTAAGGCAAATTGACCAAACTGAGGCTCTTCTAAGCTATCCCCTAATGCCACAGTAATAGAGTCGACACGTTTTTGAGTGCTCTTATAAATGGTATTGGCAATTTTTTCTAGGACACTAGGGCGCAATTTATCAAGATTGCCCACACCGACTAATAATAGCTGTACGGGATTTTCTTTGGTGGTTTTTTTATCACCAGCCAATGCATAGTCAGCGACGGTTTCGCATGCTTTACCGTTAAAGTGAGAGACCTCAATCAATTGCTCGATACGGGTTTGATAATCGTTCAATACCGACTCAGCTAAGATGTTTTTCTTATCGTCGACTAAAACGACAAGACAGGCTGCGTCTTTACTTTTGGCTTCTTTTTTGAGGATTTTTTGTGTATGGGTCTTTGGTAAGCGCTGCGTTAATTGAATATTCATATAATTATCCTTATTAGAATGATGACAATACAGGGTCTGTCAAAACAGTTTATCCTGCTAAATCAGTGAGCTTATCGTGTTATTAGAGCTGTGGCAGTAGTGTAGCATATCGTTTGACACCTGAGCAGTGAGCAAGGTATAGGTAATGTTTTCAAACACATTTCACCGTCATTTTTTACCAAAATATGCTAGCATTATCGGTTATAGTAAACACGGCTTGTTGCCTAAGCGCGCTCGGTCTTTATTACGTTTTATATAGGATTGACAGGGGGATTTATGTCAGTCTTTTTATCTTGATTTTGTCTTTATACAGTCAACTTTTACTGACTCAAATTCTTTATAAGAATGCGATAACTCGCATCCATGCTAACCGCTAAGAGTGCCTATTGTGATATTACGCCGCTATATGACCCAACAAGTTGCCTCAACGACCGCATTGGTCTTGGGGTTTTTAGTGGTGATGATGCTCGGCGGTCGCTTGATCCGCTATTTTGGTATCGCAGCTGAAGGCAACTTGGACATCGGACTGCTGTTTACCATCATTGGCTATAACTTGCCTTATTTCTTAGAGCTTATTCTGCCATTGGCATTTTTTATCGCTCTTATGCTGGTGTTTGGTCGCCTATATGTTGACCAAGAAATGGCGGTCATTAATGCCAGTGGTGTGTCGCGAGGTCGGCTTGGGCGCTTGATGACGCCATTAATTTTGGCATTGTTCGTTGGAGAGGCGGCGTTATCTATCGTCGGTAAACCATGGGGGGTGCGTTCGTCCGAAAGTGTTTGGCAGCAGCAAGCATTGACCAGCGCCTTTGATTTGATTCGCCCCAATCAGTTTATCAGCAGTGGCAATTATCATCTGTATGTGGGCAGTTTGAGTGATGATAAACGACAATTGCAAGATGTGATACTGATCCAAAGTGAGCCTGAAAAAAAGGGCGGCGTAGCGAGCAATAATACTGCTAACAGTAGTGCTATGAATGTTGAAAATAACATCGATGCTAAAACTGCTGAGCAGCTTAATATTCCAGAATTGCCCGTAGCCTTGGCCAATAACACCGATATTAGTAAAGACACCATCACGCTTGCCAAACGTGCTGAACAAGTAGATACCGGCAATAGCGGCGTCACGCAATTGGATTTATTCCAAGGTCGCCGTTATGAAGTCGGGGCTGGCAGCTTAAAATACAATCAAGTGGGTTTTGATCGTTACCGTATTACGTTGACCGAATCCTCTAAAGAGGTCATTACTGAAGACAATATCGAGACGCAAGCGATTGGACCATTGTGGCAAGCGGCGACTGGCAATACGCAAGTGGGCAGCAATAACGCCATGCGTGCGGCGCAGGGCGAGCTTGGTTATCGTTTAGCGCTACCTTGGCTGATGATTATCGCGCCGATGCTCGCCGTACCACTGGCGCAAGTACGTCCGCGTCAAGGTCGCTGGCTGCGTCTGTTTCCTTCTATTTTATTGTTTGTCAGCTGCGCGCTCGGTATCATCTCACTCAAAAATGCGGTTGCTAAAGGCAGCGTTAGTGTCTGGGCATACGCATGGCTGATTTTAGGGTTTATGGCATTGGCACTGTATATGAATTGGGGCAGCCGCGTGCAGCATCGATTGCGTTTTCGCAAGCCAGAGCAGGAGTCCTTAACGGCTGCTGACCGTCAAAACAGCGGCTCACAAGGAGGGCAGTTCTAATGCGCTCTTTATTTAAAAAATCTCCAGCGAGCGATAATTTGGCTGCAAAACCGACTAACCTTAAAGTACTCAGTCGCTACGTTAAGATAAATGCGTTATTAGCGATTATCGCCGCCGTCATAGGATTGTGGGCATTACAGCTGATATTCTCTTATTTATCCGAGCTTGATTCGCTAGATGATAGTTATACGATGGGGGAGGCAATCCGATATATCTTTTATCGCTCACCCTATTTCTTAGAGCAATTTGTTCCGACGGGTGCCTTATTGGGTGCGGTCGTCGGTTTAGGATTACTGGCCAATAATAGCGAGCTGGTCGTCATGCGCGCATCCGGTATCAGTGTTTATCGAATCGTCAGCTGGGTATTGCAGCCCGCCATGATTTTTGTAGTATTGGCACTATTCATTAATCAGTTTGTATTGCCGCATTCCAATCAATTGGCAAATGAGATTAATAGTGAGGATAACAGCTCATTGGTGACCTCGGTACGCGGCTATTGGACAGTGCAGCCGCGCTTTGATGTGACAACAGACGGCAAGACAACCGCGGATGGCAGTGATATCTTGTATATCGATTATGCTGACGTCAAAGGTAATATCGGTCAGGTAAAGCGTTGGCACTTGGACAATAAAGGTAATCTGCAAACGGCGATTCATGCTGAGGGCGGTAAATACATCGGGCGTGAGGCGCTTGCGACCGCCAGTAGCAAGCCAAGTGAGCAATATCGCTATGAGTGGCAGCTGAACAATATGACCAAGCTTATGATTGGTCAGGGCTTTGAAAGTAGTCAGGCCATATCGCCGACAGACACTTTGAGTTTACCGTTTGCCCCTGAGTCTGTGTATCTGCTTACGCGTCAAGCTGAGGATTTATCGCTTACCCAGCTATATGAACACCGTTTATTTATGCGGCAACAAGGCACTCGCTCTTTGAGTCACGAGCTGGCATTTTGGCAAAAGCTATTATCACCCTTGTCTATCTTGTCATTAGTGATTGTCGCCTGCTCGTTTGTCTTTGGCTCATTGCGTACGCACAGTCTCGGCTTACGTATCGTCGTGGCATTATTGTTTGGGCTGCTATTTAGTTATGTGCAGGATTTGGTTGGTTTTGTCTCGCTGGCGACGGGCTTTTCGCCACTACTGATGGTGATATTACCAATCATTGCCAGTGCAGCTTTGGGTGGCTATTTACTGAAACGGCAAATGTAAATGACAATGTTTGGGCATAAAAAAGCACGCTAAATCATCAAGGTTTAGCGTGCTTTTTATTTATCTGATTCTAGGCATTAATCTTTGGTCGCCATAGTAATGGTATAGGTTTTACCTTGTTTTACTTTTTCGCTATTACCAAAGACTTCGGTAAATGAGCGTTTCATAAATTGACGTAAACCATTAATCGTCACCACGTAAAAGCGGCCACCTTGACGCATACGCGCATGAGCGTCAAGGAAATACAGGTAATGCTGCTCTTTGCCTACCTTAGCTGGCAAGTTCGACATCACAAGGCTAAAGTCTTTATCCTTTGCCACATGATTAAAACCATTTGATAAATGCACATCGACATTGTTTAGAGCGTTTTTCTCACAGTTACGGCGTGCATATTCTACTGCCATAAAGTCTTTATCAATCAAAGTATGCTGACCATTAGGACATTCGCGCGCTGCTGCCATACCGAGTACGCCGTAGCCACAGCCTAAATCGATCGAGTCATCATCATTTTGGAAATCCACATAATCGAGCAGCATCAAGCTACCGTCATCGAGCTTTTGCGGTGAAAAAATACCCCACGTGGTCGCAAAATCAAACGGCTTGCCAAGTATGTCCTCCGTAAAATGAATATCTTCGCGCCAGTATTTGGCTTTTTCTAACAGATCGCTAGGGGGTCTATGGCTCATGGCATTCTCAGATTATGGATAAGTAAAGGTTAGTAGGCTATCGGACAAAACAGCGCCTACATTATGATGAGTATTGTAACGAGAAAAGAGGCGGTTTGCAGCTATGTATTACGAGAAATTGTGCGTGAGATAGAAGAAGAATGCGTTAAAAACAGCCGCTGTTCTATATTTGCTTGGTTAATTCATTTACGCATTTATATCGTAAACGCTATAGCTTACTTATCGAAGCTATGAAATACTAATAAAGTTAACCAAATGGTCAACTATTTATCATGATGCTTTTTTGATATGAATCAATATGGCTATGCTAGACGCTGAGCCAGCTCACTCAGTGTAAATCCACCAAGTTTTACCGAACAAGCTGTACCGAACGAACTGTACTTAACACGCTTTACTTAATTAGAAAGGATGCTTAAATATGAAGTCTAAAATCAAAACGAAAATAAACCCAGCACAAGAAACATTTATTCATATCGTGCACAGCCAGCGTATTAAGCCACTTAAGAAACAACCGGGGGTCAAATGTGTGGAAGCAGTAAAAACCATCGATAAAGCTTATCTGGCTGAGCTATCTGGTTGTGATGAATATGTGTCGATTGCTTTTTGTTATAAAAACTATAATGAAGAGACCAAGCCTCGGCTTAGCGAAAATGAGAGCTGTGCGGTGATTAGTGTGGCTAAAGCTAAAGAGCTATTGAATACCACAGAATTGGCAGAAGAAGCACTATCTGCTGTCAGTATTATTCTATTTAGCGCTGTATCACAGACGTTTGGTGGCTTCTTAACAGATGGGGAAACCAGTAAGCGTTATGTGCTATCAAAAGGGACAGAGTATGCAGGCTTGTCCTCATTATCATTGTAAAAATATCACTAAGATGACGTCTCTATTAAGCAAAAAAACGGCAGTATTATTATATTGCCGTTTTTTTGCTTGAATTGATAAGTGTTATATTGGTAATCATATCTCGCCTACCAGTAAGCTAACCTCGTGGATGATGCTCGGCATGGAGCTTTTGCAATCTCGCCGTCGCCACATGGGTATATATCTGCGTCGTCGATAAATCACTATGCCCTAATAACAACTGTACGCTTCGTAAATCGGCACCGTGATTGAGTAAATGGGTAGCAAAGGCATGGCGTAAGGTATGGGGTGACAGCTCTTTGTCAATACTGGCCACCTTGGCATATTTCTTGAGTAAATACCAAAAGTTCTGCCGGGTCATATAGCCGCCTTGAGCGGTTAAAAACACCGCTTGGCAATTCCCTGCTTTTAAATGCGCGATCAAATCACCACGCCCATGCGTCAAGTAATCTTCAAGCGCATCTGCTGCATATTCCCCTAAAGGTACTAAACGGGTTTTATTGCCTTTCCCTGTGATTTGTAGCCAGCCTGAGTTTAGATTTACTTGCTCAAGAGACAAGTTTACCAGTTCACTGACGCGCAAACCGCAAGCGTAGAGAACCTCTAACATGGCTTTATCACGTAAGCCAAGCGCCGTACCCGTATCAGGTGCCGCCAGTAAATTATCAATATCCGTCTCGCTCAAATCTTTTGGCAGTGGACGACCAAGTTTTGGGCTTTTAATGCGCTCACAAGGGTTGTCTTCACGCAGGTTACTGGCAATCATCCACAGATAAAACTGCCGCAAACTTGAAAGCATGCGTGCTTGCGTACGTGGCGTTTTGCCATCTTGAGTAAGTATAGATAGGCAGTGCAGCACATCATCAGGCTGCCAACGCGTTAAGGCGGCGTGATTGGTTAATTCGCAGGCGCGCAAATCACGCACATAGGCGTTACGCGTCCGCGTTGCCAAACCGCGAGCGAGCATTGCTTGACGAAATTCTGTCATATAAGCCGGTTCATTATCTACGGCCAGTGCTTTTGGTTGGCGCTGCTGTACGGCACGGTCGCGGCTCATAAGAATACTCGCTAAGGGTATAAGAAAGTCCAAATTGATATAGACGATTTTTTATATAAAGCTGACCAATAAGGGATAAAATTTTGCCTGTGCAAAGGCACCTTTACCCTTTAAGGATTGATAAGTACTAAACACCATAGCGAGGTGATCTCAGCATTGCGCGCCGCAAATAGGGGGTCAGTATCGTCTTGGCTACGACCATGTTTAGGTTGGGTATCGAGTCGATATTTGACTGCTAAACCAGCATCATTAATCCAGCCTAATAATTCATCGCGGCTGCGCAGCTGCAAATGCTCCGCCAAATCCGACAGAATCAACCACACTTCCCCTTGCTCCGCTAAATGCTGCTTTGCACCTTGCAAAAACCCACGTAGCATCGCGCTATTGGCATCATATACGGCAAACTCTAATGGCGAGGTTGGCTTGGCGGGCAACCAAGGTGGATTACAGACCAGTAGATTCGCCAGTGGCGCATCAGTTGGATACAAGTCCGCTTGCTGTAATTGTATGGTATCTAGCTCGTGACGCATAAAGTTGTCGCTTGCGCAGGCGAGCGCTCGCGGATTTAGGTCCGTTGCAATCACTTGCTTTACACCGCGCTGCGCTAAGATAATTGCCAGTAAACCGGTACCAGTGCCAATATCAAAGGCAACGTCATAAACGGCTGGCAACGGTGCATCGAGCAACAGCTGCACATACTCATGACGGGTTGGTGCAAAAACACCATAATGCGGAAAAATTGATAGACCCAAATTTTCGATTGCCACGCCTTTTACACGCCACCCTGCGGCACCTAAGGCACCTTGGAGGTCACGAAATGAGAGTAAGCATGACTCATTTAGCTCACCAAACGCGGCGGTACAAGCAGCACTGACATCAGGGGCGCGGCGTAACTGGCTGACGTAACCCGCATCCAGCTCCAATAATAAACGACTGAGTAAGCGTGAACGCTGAGATTGGACTTGGCGCTGCTGATGAAACAAATTAGGGATAGCTTTAGAGGACGCCAAAGTTTCATCGTTAGATTTGGCAGGCTTAGCAGATTTATTAGCGGCTGTATTAATTTTACGCTGCTCAGAGCGCTCATTGGCACGGTCAATGCGCCGCGTGATGGCTTGCAGTAGTTGCTTTGCATTATTAAAATCACCGCGCCATAGCATCGAGGTGCCAGCACAAGCCAAGCGATAAGCCTCATCGGCTGTCGTTTTGTCATCGACCACAACAATACGCGCAGGCGGCGCATGATTGCTTTGCGACAACCAGCGAGCTTGATGTGTCGTTTCGTTCTCAAACCACTGCACGTACTGTATTTCTGTTGCTAACACGCGACCTGCCTTTTAAATATGAATAATGTATGTTCTATCATGCAGAAATATTGTTGCATGATGTGCTGCGCTAGGCGCTCTTTTTCTTAACTAAATAACGATAGGTGGGCACATCGTTTAGCGTTTCTTGATAAATAAGGGTATGCCCCAAATGGCGGCAGAAATTGGGAATATCACGGGTAGTAGCAGGGTCAGTGGCTAATACCTCAATCACCTCGCCGCCATCGGCTTTACGAATCGTCTTATGTAGCATCATAACTGGCTCGGGACAAATAAGTCCTTGAGTATCCAGGTGATGATTAATATGTGTGTCTAATATTGAAGTCGTCATATTGTATTTTATAAACCTAATAGATAAGTTTGATAGCTAAATGTTGGTTTGTAACTGATTTTATCAAGGCGTATCAGTTGTATCATCGTTCTCATTAATTTCAGCGTTGTAAGCGTTTTTATTATGCTCAGGTAAGTCAGCTAGGTCCAAAAAATTAAAGAAGCGTTTAAAACTGACTTTAAATAAAAATGCCACACCGAGCCACGATGCCAATCCTAACCAAGCCGTATCGGCAAATAACAGCCCGCCGAGCAGAATAATACTTGAGACACCAATGGTCATGATCACCATCGAGGTTTGATTGAGACGATAGCGGTAGATGATAAAAGCATTATATAGCGTCAGTGGGATGGTCAGCGCCACCAAAGCATAAGGCAAGTTATAAAATAGCTGATACAGTATTTGATTGTCATGAAAGGCTTTGATACTGGCAATGGTGCCAAAAACCATAAAAGCGATGATAGCGGCATAGATGAGATAGACGGCTATTTGATTGACACGTTGAGCGCCTTTGATACGCGCAATAGCAAGCGGTGCAAAACCATGTCGCGAGCTAGTTTGCAAAGAGTGGTTTGAGACAGTGGTCATAATAAGCGGTCATATATTGGTTTAAAGTGATGCTATAGCAAAAATCAGCAGCGTTTTTAATCTTCTCTGATGGCGTCGATGGCAACACTGCTATTAGGATCAGCAAAATAGGTCGACATAAGAATACAAGCAGAGATGTCATCAATCGGATCGCGCTCATGTTGGATCCAACCGTTTTCCCATGCGATCTCACGCGCGGCGACCGATGTTAGGCGCTCATCACATAAAGATACGATAACTGGTAAATGCTGCTCCATGATTCTATGTGCTAGACGACGGGCAAATTTATGTGCGCGTTTTGACAGCATGGAGCTGCTACCGTCCATATTTAGCGGCAGTCCGACCACTACCTTTGCCACGCCCCAGACTTTGATAATGCCGAGTAAGTTATCCCAATCAGGTTGTCCATTATTCATCGCCAAGATATCAAAGGCACGCGCCGTTTCTGTCAAGCTATTACCGAGTGCCATACCCATTTTTTTAACCCCATAATCTAAGGCTAAGATAAGATGCGGCTTAAGTGTAGGTTCAGCAGCGCTAGTATCGGTACTATCTTCTATAAAAGTGCTATCTACCATAATAAGGGGGATTTCCTGTTTTTATTGCTGTATGCGCTAAGCATGACCAATATCGCTGCTTAAATAATCAAAATTAACCCCAATCTTATCGGCGGCCATTTGCCAACGATTCTCAAATGGCGTATCAAACAATAAGTTCAAATCAGCAGGGCAGACCAGCCAGTCGCCGTTAGCAAGCTCACGATCAAGCTGCTTTTTACCCCAGCTGGCATGACCCAAACAGAGCTGATAATGACCAACGCCTTGACCGGCTGCAATACGTTTGAGGATATCTTGGCTGGTGGTGATGCAGACATTTTCTGAGATGGCAAAAGACGATGCCCATTCTGGCTGACCTGTATGCAGCACAAAACCGACTTCAGGGTACATAGGCCCACCCTCTAGTGCCAGATCTTCCATCACTTGTGCGTCTGTGACCTCAATATCCAGATCTTCGAGTAACTTGCCCACTCGAGATTGCTCCAAAGGGCGATTAACCATGAGACCAAGGGCGCCATGTTTATCATGACGACAGATATAAATCAGCGCCTGCTCAAACCGTGGGTCTGACAGCTCAGGCGCCGCGATCAAAAAATGGTGGGTCAAATTGGCTTTGGACATAGAGACAAACGCAACCTGCTAATAAGGGTGGGAGACCACTATATGGCGATAATGAATAAAAAATCAACTAAAGCAAGGATTTAGTCATGAAGAGGTATGTATGGCGATCAATCAAGAATCATCTCACATCACTCAATAAACTGCGAGCATGCTCACGGGTGACGTCGGTGATGATCACACCACCAGACATACGTGCCAGCTCATCTACTTGCGCGCTATCGGTCAAGATCACAAGCTCACTCTCAGTCTGCTCGTCATGGTGTTTTTGTACCAAGATATGCTGATGCGCTTGCGCTGCGACTTGGGCTTGATGCGTAATGGCGAGCAATTGCTGCGTTTGACCAAGGGCGCGCAACAACTCACCGACCACTTGAGCGGTGCCGCCACTGATACCAACATCGACTTCGTCAAAGACCAGCATCGGTTTTGCCGCATTATTATCGGCATTGGTCGCTTGCAAGACCTGCATCACCAGCGCCATCCGTGATAGCTCACCACCTGAGGCAATTTTATGCAGCGGCTGCATCGGCATACCGACGTTGGCGCTAAATAATAAATCGATATCATAACAGCCTTGCCCATTATATTGGCTGATATCCGTCTTTTTAGTAAAAACGAATTCACAGCGTGCATTCGGTAGGGCAAGCGGCTGTAGTTGCTCAATCAGCTGTTTACTGACAATAGGCGCAGCCTTGTTACGGGCTTTATTAAGCTCATTGGCAAGCTTAAGATATTCTTGCCATGCTTGCTCAATTTGCGCCGCCATGGCATCACTGCTTGGCTCGTTTGCTAATTGTTCTAATTGTGCTTCCCAGATTTTTGCTTCTTCAATCAAATCATTGGCGGGCAAGCTATGTTTGCGTGATAAGCGATGACCTAAACTGATTAAGCTGTCTAATGACTGCAAACGCTCAGGGTCAGGCAGTTGCTGCTCAGCATAATCCGATAGTAAGCCTGTCACTTCAGTAATTTGCTGCTGCGCCAAATGCAGCTGCTCTGAGGCTTGCTCAAAGGTTTGGCTGACGCTCATCTGATTATCACACAGCTTAATTGCTTGCCCAAGCAAGGTCATTACATCCGGCTCATCCGTATCATTGTCAAGCAAATGCAGACCATGACTGGCCTCAATCATTAGCGCTTCAATATTGGACAGCTCTTCATGCTCCGCTTCAACTTCGGCATAATCAACGCCTAATAATGGTGCGATATCGGCAAGTTGGCTTTGCAACAGTTGGATGCGATCTTGGCGCTGCGCTTCACGACTTGCCAAATCATCAGCGCGGCGTTTAAGCTGCTGATAATGTTGATAGCTAGTTGCCGTTTGGGCCGCCAGTGGCGTTATTTGTGCCATAGCATCTAACCATTGCACCACAAATTGCGGCTTTAATAACGCCTGCTGCGCATGCTGGCTATGGATATTGACCAGTAATGCGCCCAAACTCTTAAGCTCTGCCAAGCTGACAGGTGTGCCATTTAACCACGCCTTTGAGCGTCCTGTATTACTAAGCTGGCGGCGAATCAATACTTCTGGCTCTTCTAACGCCCGCTCATTTTTGGCAAACCACTCAGCGATGACGGGATTGTTTTCTACATCAAATTGCGCGTAGATATCGGCCTGCACCGCGCCATGTCTGACCATTGCACTGTCTGCGCGCTCACCGACACATAAAGACAGCGCATCAAGCAATAGTGACTTGCCAGCCCCCGTCTCCCCAGTAATGACATTGAAGCCTTCAGCCATACTTAGCTCGTGCTGAGCGATCAATGCAAACTGATGTAAAGTTAATGATACTAGCATCAACGCCTCTCATGACAGACAACAACCCTTAAAAACGATGTAATATCGTACAATAAGATTATCTCTACAATAGATTAAATAAAGGAATAAATCGGTTCAGTTCATACCGCAGCATCGTAAATGCAGTTGGCAAATAGTATGGTGGCAAATCGCCTTAAATACAAATCTTAAAGGTAATCAATGACATCAAGCAATGCCCATCACAATAAGCGGAACTTTCATGGCGCTGTAACAAACTTTATAGATATAATGTGGTAGCATAATCTCACATAATGATAAACTCTTACCACCAGATTTTGATAGATAGTAGGATAACTGTCATCTATACAGTTGCTTAATTTTAATTTGGTTTTTTAGTTGGCAATAATTATTTGATAAGGAAGCCACTATGACAGCGGCGCAATTTACTAACGTAACAGTCAATGCTCAAGCGACGATATCTTATGATGGTCGTTGCTCAAGCCATACCATTATGTTTGAGGACGGTCGTCATAAAACATTAGGTATCATCTTGCCTTGTGACAATTTGGTTGAGCACTATCACTTTAGTACCAATACCTCTGAACGTATTGAGATTACTAGCGGTGAGTGCGAAGTCAAAATAAACGGTGAAGAAGAATTCAGCTACTACCGTGCAGGACAGTCATTTGTGGTCGAAGGGAATAGTGGCTTTAACTTGCGCACAGAAGAGATCGTCCAGTATATCTGCCACTTAGAAGGCTAATATGCCTTAAAGTGCGATTAGATAATTGATATTGATAACGCCAAACAGCTAATGTTTCAAAAGAGATAAATCTTAACAGATTTATTTCTTTTTTTTGCTGACATTATTTAGATGAAGCAGAGCATTAATTGCTACAATTACAGACCTCTATTTTTATCGCGGGTTTTTTATCAACAGTGCGATACTCACTCTATAATCAATAGGCCTATTATGGCAAAACCTACCTACTTTTATGGCATTCATGCGATTGATGCCTTACTCGAATACCGTCCTTTAGACGGTCTTAGCTTATTTGTACAACAAGGACGCGAGACTGATAGCCATGTGCAAGCGATCATGGCACAAGCACGTGATAATGGTATTAGTATTCAACCAACTCAAAAAGACAAGCTTACTCAGCTATGTGGTAGCCCGCAGCATCAAGGTGTGGTGCTAAATGCCCGTCCGTTGGGCTTTACTGATGAAGGTTTGTTAGAGACCCTTGCTGGGCGAGAGGATTGTTTGCTACTGGTATTGGATCAAATTACGGACGCCCATAACTTTGGCGCCTGTTTACGTACCGCAGTCGCCATGGGTGTAGATGCGGTTATTTGTCCAAAGCATCATGCGGCAAGTTTGACACCAACGGTGGCCAAAGTCTCTGTGGGCGCAGCTGAGATGATGCCAATAGTGAGCGTCACCAATCTGGCGCGGACATTGACAAAAATTAAAAACGCCGGTGTATTTGTTTTCGGTACGGCTCTCAATGAGGACGCTAAGCCAATCCATAGTGCAGATATGACGGGTAAGACTGCTATTATCATGGGTTCAGAGGGCGAGGGGATGCGTCGCCTGACTACAGAGAGCTGTGATGAGCTGGTTTATATTCCGATGTCAGGCAACGAGCATGGCAATTTACAAAGCTTAAATGTCAGTGTCGCGACTGGTATGGCTTTATATGAGATTAATCGCCAGCGAACTTTAGCTGCTGGGCAAGCTTAAGGTATTCTTGATGGAGCGGCTCTAGTTGTACATATAGCGCCGCAAGATCACTCTCATTTAATACCACATCATCTGCATGACGATTGCGCTCATCACGGCTCAATTGATTGACCATGATGGCTTTGATTTTTTGCACACTGAGTGCATCACGTTGGCTGGCACGTGCAAGCTGGGTTTCTTCTGTCGCATCCATCACCAAAATACGCTGGCATAGATTGGCAAGCCCTGCTTCTGCAGCTTCAATCAATAGCGGCGCCGACAATACCACATACGATGAGGTGCTCTCTGCCAATTGCTTCTTTGCAGCTTCACGTATCGCAGGATGGGTAATGGCTTCAAGCTCAATGAGCGCATCGGGATAAGTAAATACATGGGTTCGTACCGCGGCGCGATCCATGTCGCCATTGTCATTTAGTACCCAGTCACCAAATTTCCTTTTGATTTTACGTAGCGTTGAGCTGCCTTTGACCACCACCTCATGGGCAATGACATCAGCATCAATAATATCGATGCCTTGCTGTGCAAACCAGTCGCTGGCGGCTGACTTGCCGCTGCCGATACCACCCGTTAAACCCACGACCAATTTTTTAGTTTTATGCTCAGGCGTTTGCGGCTGATGCGAATAAGGCGAAGGTGCTGCTGCGTATTTTGACATAATGGTGACTTATCTGACTGATAGAAGAATGACGACAGTAATCAACACAAGGTTAAGATCACTGATTGAGAAATGCTAGTGCTTAAGTATACATGCCTAAATACCAATTAACGATATCTGAGCCGTATAACAACGCCACAATACCAGCAATAGCAATATAAGGACCAAAGGCAAAGGGCTTGCTCTCACCTTGTTTTTTCATCAAGATAATTCCAACGATGGAGCCAAGTAAAGATGACAAGAGAATAATCAATGGCAACATCATAGGTCCAAGCCAAGCACCCAGTACTGCCAATAACTTAAAGTCGCCTTGCCCCATACCATGCTTTTTGGTGATCAAATAAAATACTTTTACCACTATCCATAACGATAAAAAGCCCAATAATAAGCCCCATATCGACTGCGTGGGGGAGACAAACCAACCTTGCGAGTTTACCGCCAGTCCTAACCCTGCTAAGGGAAAAGTTAAACGGTCAGGTAGCAGCTGCGTATCAAAATCGATACCAGTTAAGGCGATGAGAGTCCAGACTAACACCAATGCCGACAGCCCGACCATGTTGACGCCAAACTGATAAATGATGCATGCAGATAGCAGCGCAGTGACCAATTCAACGATAGGATAGCGCAGCCCGATAGCAGCTTTGCAATCTGAACAACGTCCGCGTAGTAGCAGCCAGCTGATCAAAGGGAGGTTTTCATACCATTTAATTTTGTGGGCACAGTGTGGGCAGCGTGAAGCAGGATGGCTTAAGCTAATAGGTGTATCAGTACTGATAATATTGACCAGTGGCGTCGTATGCTCACGCGGCATATCCGCTTGCTCATACATAAACTGGCTACATTCTTGTCGCCAAGCTGATACCATCATCAGCGGAGTACGATGAATCACCACATTTAAGAAGCTACCAACGCAAAGTCCGAGTAAGGTGAAAAAGACTAACGCCAAAGTCATATTATCTTGTAATAACTGTATAAATTGCATGAACAAGCTGTCCTTTAATTAGCGTTTAGCCTACTACCGAGCCCATCTGGAAGATTGGCAAGTACATAGCAATGACTAGGCCACCAACTAATACACCTAAGACCGCCATAATCATCGGCTCCATTAAGCTGGTCAAGCCATCAACAGCGTTATCAACTTCATTTTCATAATAGACTGCCACTTTATCGAGCATCTCTTCTAAGCTACCAGATTCTTCGCCGATACCAACCATTTGAATCACAAGGCTTGGGAACAAATTGGTTGAGCGTATCGAAAACTGCAATTGTTGTCCGGTAGAAACGTCATTTTTGATTTGTTGAATAGCGTTATAAAACACCACGTTATTTGCCGCGCCGGCAGTTGAATCAAGCGCATCAATGAGGGGTACGCCGGCAGCAAAAGTGGTAGACAACGTACGAGCAAACCGCGCAATCACCGCTTGGTAGGCGATATTGCCAAATATTGGGGCTTTTAATACCGCACGGTCTAAAGCATCACGAAATTTCTTTGAGCGCTTTTTGGTTTCTGAAAAGCCAATAATAGCGCCGCCAATAAATACAATGAGGATGAACCACCATGCTTGCATCCACTCAGACATCCCGACGACCATTTGAGTGAAAGCAGGCAACTCTGCACCAAAGGAGCTAAATAAATCAGCAAACACGGGAACGACTTTTACAAGCAAAATGATAGTCACAATAATAGCAACCACAATGACTGCGATAGGATATTTCATGGCTTTTTTGATTTTAGCCTTGAGCAGCTCGCTCTTTTCTTTATAAGTTGCAACCCGCTCCAGCATGGTTTCTAACGCCCCTGACTGCTCACCAGAATCAACAAGCGAGCAAAAAAGGTCATCAAAATAGCGTGGATGGCGACGTAATGCCGATGCAAAAGTACCACCCGCTTCGATATCTCCTTTGATTTGTAACACCAAATCTTTCATACTTGGATTATCAAGAGAGTCAGCGACAATCTCAAAGGATTGGGTTAGTGGCACACCTGCTTTCATCATGGTTGCCAGCTGCCGCGCAAAAATAGCAATATCAATGGGCTTAATAGACTTTTTAAAGGTGTATAAGGGTTTTGGCTTTTTCTTGATACCTTTAACCGTAATACCTTGTTTGCGCAACGTGGCTTTGGCAAGCTCTAAGCTACGACTGGTCGTCTCACCTTTTACCTTTTGCCCGCGCCGGTTTACCCCATCATAGACAAAGTCTGACAGCATGTCGGTCTTAGCTTTTGCCATGTCCTTTCCTTCAAAAATGGTCCAATATAGATAATGCCTGCCATAAAACACAGTTAACCCATTGTTTTAAGCGGATATACTTTATTTTAGCGCAAAAAACCAGTGCCTATCTGTTTTATTTTTCCTACTACTTATTATTTGCTAGTAACTAAATATTAAATACTACAGACAATATGACATTTACTCAAAGTACGCTCTATAGCAACGCTTTTAAAAACGATATTATTCAGAGGTCACGCGCATCATTTCTTGGATACTGGTAACGCCTTGTAAAACCTTTAAGATGCCAGAACGACGTAAGTCTCTAAAACCATTTTTTAGCGCTGTATCTTTGATATCTATCGCGTTACCATCTTCCATGATGATTCGTGAGATATCTGGAGTGACTTTCATCACCTCATAAATGCCGACACGCCCTTTGTAGCCTTCACGGCAATCATTGCAACCGACTGGCTCGTAAATGATATTGTTTGTATCGTCTAAGTCAGCATCAGTAAAGCCAATCTCAAGCAGACTTTGACGCGGGATACTAATAGGCTTTTTACAGTTTTTGCATAAGCGCCGTGCCAATCGTTGGGCAATGACCAAATTCACAGAAGTGGCAATATTAAAGGAGGCGACCCCCATATTGCGTAATCGCGTCAACGTTTCGGGCGCTGAATTGGTATGTAAGGTTGAAAGCACCATATGCCCCGTTTGTGCAGCTTTAATGGCAATTTCAGCGGTTTCAAGGTCACGAATCTCACCAACCATCACAATATCAGGATCTTGACGTAAAAACGACTTAAGAGCGGTGGAGAAATTCAAACCCACTTTTGGATTGACATTGACTTGATTGATGCCTTCAAGGTTAATCTCAACGGGATCTTCAGCGGTTGAAATGTTAGTACTACCCGTATTTAAAATATTGATACCGGTGTAAAGCGAAACCGTTTTACCCGAACCAGTAGGACCGGTAATGAGCAACATGCCTTGCGGTTTATGTAGCGCTTCTAAAAACATCTCTTGTTGGTCAGGCTCATAGCCCAATGCCTCAATACCAAGCATAGCAGATGAAGGATCTAAGATACGCAAAACCAGCTTTTCGCCAAACAAGGTTGGCAGACAGCTTACCCGAAAATCAATGGCCTTATCTTTGGATATTTTAAGCTTAATACGTCCATCTTGAGGGACACGGCGCTCTGAGATATCCATTTGTGACATTACCTTTAGACGTGCGGCAATTTTCCCTGCCAGCTGCACGGGCGGATTGGCCATCTTTTGCATCACACCGTCGACTCGAAAGCGTACTCGATAGCTTTTTTCATAGGGCTCAAAATGTAAGTCGGATGCACCCATACGAATAGCATCAACCAGCATTTTATTGACAAATTTGACGACAGGGGCTTCTTCGACACCATCAGAGAGTTTGGTCTCACCGTCATCTTCTTCCTGATTCTCATCAAAGCCAATATTCAAATCACTATTAGAGAAGCTATCAAAATGCTGCATGCTATCGGCATAAAAGCTTTCGATACGCCTTTTAAGCTTGTCTTCTTCGACCACAACGGTTTCAATCGACAAGCGCGAGTTAAAGGCAATCGCATCGATTGCATCGATACGGGTCGGATCACTGAGTGCCACAAACAAGCGTTGCCCACGCTTAAACATGGGCAAGGCATTAAACTTACGCACGATTTTTTCATCGACCAAGTCTTTTGGGATAACGTCTGAGCTTAGGGCATCAAGATCGAATAAAGGATCACCAAACGCTTGTGATAGCATTTGCGCCAATTGATAGGCATTGGCAAGCTTATGCTCTACCAGATAAGAGACCAGTCCTATTTGCTGCTGCTGCGAATCCGTCTGCGCCGCTTTCATATGCGCCTCACTGACGATACCTTCGCTAATCAGCTGCTGTGCTAATCCACCGTATGCATTGGTTGTGATAGACATTAAGATTTCTCCTTGCTCGATATCTGGTAGGCGATATATTTACCTAAAATGTGGGCTTTTGATCATGCCCTTATTATCACCATTTTATCGTTGGTAGTTAAGCGAATGGTTAAAATGGTCATTTTAAATACAGGTTTGCGTTGTAGAAAAATTGATTGTTTGCACTGTATCCTATATTGAAAGAATCATATAGAGATTTACGTGAGCGCAAAGGTT
Source organism: Psychrobacter sp. (assembly GCF_041554015.1). GTDB lineage: Bacteria > Pseudomonadota > Gammaproteobacteria > Pseudomonadales > Moraxellaceae > Psychrobacter. The sequence goes on from NZ_JBFFMS010000002.1 coordinate 69,281, forward strand.
TTATAGAGAGTCAGGCTATAGAGGCTTATCAAAATAAATATTTGGCGATCGTTATTAAAGCAACGGATGAACAGTCGGCTTTGATTTGGAACGGACGATACTATAGCACTTGTGAAATATTTGTTATACTTGCGCGCATATTAGCCATATTGGCAGCCATATATAAGATAAGGTAGAGAAGAATGCAAGCTTGGGTAATTGGAAATTGGAAGCAGAATCCAGCAACGAGCCATGAGGTTGATGTCCTACTTGATGATTTATGCGCTGCTATGAATACAGCCAAGCAGATTAGCCACGATAATTTCGCGCATTGTCAAATAATGGTAGCACCAAGCTTGATACATTTGGCAGCCGTGCAAGCTCGCCTAAAAGATACGCCAATCCTGTGTGCCGCTCAAGATATTAGCGCCCATAGTGCCAGTACAGGTGCCTATACAGGCGAATGTTCAGCGCAGCAGATTGCTGATGTTGGCGCAACTTGGACCATTCTTGGTCACTCAGAGCGCCGTCAGTATCATCAAGAATCTAACGATATCTTATTGCAAAAAATGACGCATGCATTGTCGCAAAAGTTAGGCGTGGTATTTTGCATCGGTGAAACCCAAGCACAATATGATGCCAAGCAAACACTGACAGTCCTCGATAACCAGTTAACGGTGGTCAAAGCCCTTATCGACCAGCAACCAGAACTGCTTGATACGCTATCGACTCGTCTTATTATTGCTTATGAGCCCGTATGGGCAATCGGCACGGGTAAGGTGCCAACTGTGTCAGAAGTCAGCGCCACTCATAAGCATATCAAACAAACGCTAGCAGAATTTGCCGATTCGCAAGCTAACATGACAGTTCTATATGGTGGTAGTGTTAACGCCGATAATGCCGATAGCTTTGCTGCTGATCCTATGATTGATGGTGCTTTGGTTGGCGGTGCTTCATTAAAGGCCGAGAGCTTTCTAACGATTGCCAGCGCTTTTGATAAATGAAGCAACTAATAGGCTCGTGGCAGATAAAATAAAGACGTGAGTCTATATTGTGATTGTCCTGCAAAAAATGTCTTTATCAGTTGGTAAAAGTGGGTTTAACAGTGCCCTTGCAATCATGTACAATACGCCCTATTTATATCATCAGTTTGGCGTCATTTGCCATTCAGTTTTATCACTATTAAACCACACGATTTATTTTTCGTTATCAGTCGTCATTACACGGCAAAAGAGGCCACCATGTTTACGTTTATATTAGCCCTGCATATTATTGTGGCGATTGCCATGATTGGCTTGATTTTGATACAGCATGGTAAAGGGGCAGATGCAGGGGCTTCTTTTGGTGCTGGCTCATCGGGTACAGTATTTGGTGCCGCGGGCACGGCCAACTTCTTAACGCGCGCGACAGCGGTATTGACCGCAATCTTTTTTATCACCAGTATGACCCTTGCAGTCCATGCGCGTAAGCAGGCAGAAGATCAGTTCCGTCTAGATGCACCAGTGTCAGCACCACAAGCACCGCGTCCGTTGACACAAAATCCTCAGTAGTTGCTGTTACGCTGTTTTTTTAGGTAGGCAGCCCTTGCTATTTGAAAGCGTTACATTTACAATGCTTTCTCTGTTTTTACAAGTCTTAGACCTTTGATGCTTACCTTACGCATCTATTATAATGGGTTTTAAGACTATAGATAGAACAGTTAGCATAATGCGATTGTGGTGGAATTGGTAGACACGCCATCTTGAGGGGGTGGTGGCGCAAGCTGTGGGGGTTCAAGTCCCCCCAATCGCACCAAGTTTTAAAGCTGTACCGTATTAAGTGCGTCGTTCATAAGTAGTTAAGGTTTTAATTTAAATTTATTTTAAATAAAGATTGACACTACTATAAAACCTCCCTATAATACGCGTTCTAGATTGATGCGGGGTGGAGCAGTCTGGTAGCTCGTCGGGCTCATAACCCGAAGGTCGTTGGTTCAAATCCAGCCCCCGCTACCACTTTTTATACTGATGTTTTGCACGACTAAATTTGTCAGTAACGATTAGCCCACCATTATGCTTGTGGGTTTTTTTGTATCTGGCGGTCGCTGTAATCGCGATATCTATCCTACTTATGCTAAGCTCTATGTCTATAGAGTGCGGTACCATTTATAGAAGCTTGTCATCACCTGTCATGCAGGGTGCGATGATACTTAAGCAAACTATCTTTTATTCCTCACTCTTTTATCGATAGTACTGCTTTATAAGTAATAAAAGCATGGTTCGGCTGAGCTTGATATTTGTAAAGCTTACCCTGATATAAATACCCAGTAGATATCATTTGTGTTTATACTTTAGGCATAAGACCATCACTGCGGCTTAAATGACGATAGGTTCTTATTAAATCATCATGAAGAAAAACTTCAGTAGGATTTATTAAGTAAGATAGATAAGTAAATAGGAAAAGATAAACAGATTATGAAGCTTTCTACTAAAGTTACAGAATTGACCAATATTATCGCTCCTGCTGTCGCAGCTTGCGATGTGGCACTATGGGGTATAGAGTTTACCCCGCAGGGCAATCGCTCTTTGTTGCGCATCTATATTGAGGCATTACCAGAAGATCAAGCCCAAGATAAGCAAGTAACGATTGAGAACTGCGCTGCAGTAAATCATCAAGTGAGCGGTATTCTTGAGGTTCATGATCCGATCGCTGGTGAATTTATTTTAGAAGTATCGTCACCTGGTTTTGACCGTGCGTTCTTTTCAGATGAGCAAATGCATGGCTATGTTGGTCAAACCGTCAGTTTGCGCTTGATACAGGCGATCGGTGACGGTGACAAAAAACGCCGTAAAGCGACGGGTAGGTTAGATAGTATCGACGCCACCTCTTTAAGGCTGACCGCCACTGATGGTGAGCAGTTTGAGATAGCATTAAGCAATATCGATAAAGCCAACCTAATTTATGAAGATGCTTAATCTTTTGGTTATTAGACTGAGTTGTGTATAAGCATAGTTGGTCTAATGGCTGTTAATTAAGTTGATGGCTGATGGTGAAAATATAGAGTAAGTTAAAAATTATAAAATTTAAGTCAATTAAAAATGATAGGACAGGTATAGCATGAGTCGTGAAATCTTAACGGTAGTAGAAACTGTCAGTAACGAGAAGGGCTTAAATCCTGAAGATATCTTTGAAGCAATCGAAGATGCTTTGGTCGTCTCAACTAAGAAAAAAGTATATACCGATCAGCCGGAAGTAGAAGTGCGGGTGTCAATTGACCGTGCAACCGGCGATTATGATACTTATCGTTACTGGACAGTGGTTGCAGATGAAGACCATGAAATGCCTGCGTGTCAGCTTGCGATTACTGACCTTGACCAAGACGAATGGTCAATCGGTGATATTAAAGAAGAGCAGATCGAGTCGATTGAGTTTGGCCGTATTGCCGCAACGCAAGCCAAACAAGTTATCATCCAAAAGATTCGTGAAGCGGAGCGCAATCTAGTAGCAGATGCGTTTGAGCCACGTGTTGGCGAGATGATGTATGGCGAAGTCAAAAAACAAACCCGTGATGGTTATATCATTGATTTGGGTGACAACGCTGAAGGCTATCTGTCACGTGATCAGATGTTGCCACGTGAGCAGCTGCGTGCAAAGTCGCGTATCAATGCTATTTTATATCATGTAAATCGTGAAAATCGCGGTGCACAGTTATTGTTGTCACGTACTCATCCTGAGATGCTCTCAGCATTGATGCAAAAAGAAGTACCTGAGATTGCAGAACAAATTATCGAAATTCGTAACGTCGCTCGCTTACCGGGTACACGTGCTAAAATAGCGGTTAAGACCAACGATCATCGTATCGATCCGGTTGGCGCTTGTATCGGTATGCGTGGTACACGTATCCAAGCAGTACAGCAAGAGCTTGATGGCGAGCGTATTGATGTGGTGGTTTGGTCTGATGATCCTGCCCAGTTTATCATCAGCGCTTTAGAGCCAGCTGACGTAAGCAGTATCATTTTAGATGAAGATACGCAAACGGCTGATATTATCTTTAGCACCAATGATCAGTTGGCGCGTGCGATTGGCTCACAAGGTCAAAACGTGCGTTTGGCTTCTGAGCTGACCGGCTATAAGCTAAATATGATGCTAGAAGAAGAGTATCAGCAGCGTCAAGCAAACGAATCTAAAGCATTCATCGAATTATTTTATGAGCGCTTAGAAGTCGATAAAGACTTAGCACAAGCGCTTGTTGATATCGGTTTTACCAGTATTGAAGAAGTGGCTTATGTGCCAGTTGAGACTTTCTATGATATCGAAGGTTTAGACGACGAAGCGATTGATATGATTCAAGAGCGTGCCAAAGAAGTTGTCATCGCAGATGAGCTGGTCAAACAACAGAACATGAAAGAGCCAAGTCAAGAATTACAAGATCTTGAAGGAATGACGGTCAGTTGGGCTTATAAAATGGCACAAAAGGACATCATTACGGTTGATGACTTGGCAGAACAAGCCGTCTTTGATTTAGAAGATATCGAAGACTTAGATGCCGAAACCGCAGGAAAACTCATCATGAAAGCTCGGGAATCTTGGTTCAATGAATAAGCGGTAACTGCATATCGCTGTCTTTTGGTGATATGCTATCGATAATAAAGTGCTGATATAAGCAGCATCTATATCAGCCTTACCCCAATCATTTGTAGCCAACAACTGAATTGAACATATAGCAAATAATAGACAGTAGGTGATAATAAATGGCAGATAAGACCGTCAAAGAACTGGCAGATATGGTAAGCAAAACCCCAAGTGCTGTACAACAGCAACTGGTAGATGCTGGACTACCTGCGCGCGCAGAGGGTGACCTAGTCACCGAGCTTGAGCAGGAAAAGTTGGTGACGTATTTAAAACAAAGTCATGGTCAAGAAGAAAAGCGTCGTATTAGTCTGAAGTCTAAGACAACTAGCACCGCGCGTGTGACCGGATCTTCTGGCAAATCTAAAAGCGTGAATGTTGAAGTGCGCAAAAAGAAAGTATTTGAGAAGCCTGATCCACAAAAGATGGCTGAAGAATTGGCTGCTCGTGAGCAGGCGATGATTGAATCGCAAGCGCGTGCTGCCAAAGATGCCGAAGAACGTGCTGCTACCAAGAAAAAATCTGAAGAGCGTCAAGCGGCTACCTTAGCTGCGATGCGTGCAAGCCTTGGCTCTAGTAAAAAGTCAGACGACAAGAATGACGATATTTCAACCTCAGTGGTTGTGAAAAAAGGCGGCAAAACGACGACTGAAGTCAAGCCAAAAGAGCAGCCTAAAAAGAAAGTAACAGCGACAAAACCAAAAGTTGAGACGGCAGTTGAGCGTAAAGCTCGCGAAGCGCGTGAAAAAGAAGAAGCGCGTCTACGTGAGATCGAAACTGAAACACGCCGTACCCAAGCTGAAGAAGCGCAAAAGCGCACGCTTGAGCAAATGCGTAAAATGGCCGGTCAATATACGGATCAGCCAGTGACTGAAGTTCGTAAGGATGAGCCACTCGCAGAAGGTCTAGTCGGTGACGCATTGGAAGAGTCGTTTGAAAAAGAACGTCGTGAGATCAAGCGCGGTACCAGTACCACTAGTGCCCGTGGCCGTGGTCGTCGTAAAAACCAAGACGAGCGTGAAATTAAGAGCCGCAAAAATGGCTTACGTTCAAGCCAGTCTTCACAGCATAAATTTGAAAAGCCTGTTGAAAAAATTGTTTATGATGTAGAAATCAGTGAGCAAATCACGGTTTCTGATCTTGCCCAGCGCATGGCAGTGAAAGCTCGTGAAGTGACTAAGTTACTGATGAAAATGGGCGAAATTGCTCGCGAATCAGACAGTATTGATCAAGCGACAGCCAGTCTTATCGTTGAAGAGATGGGTCATAATCCAGTACCTGTCAGTGATACTAAAGTTGAAGATGATCTACAAGATGCGGTTGATGAGCGCAGCAGTAACGTACAAACGCGTCCGCCCGTAGTGACTATTATGGGTCACGTTGACCATGGTAAGACATCACTGTTAGATAAAATCCGTGAGACTAAAGTGGCCACTGGCGAAGCCGGCGGTATCACTCAGCATATCGGTGCTTATCATGTGAAAACAGCACGTGGTGTGATTACCTTCCTTGATACTCCAGGTCACGCAGCGTTTAGCGCCATGCGTTCACGTGGTGCTCAAGCGACGGATATCGTGGTACTGGTTGTCGCAGCTGACGATGGTATGATGCCGCAAACTGAAGAAGCGATTGATCATGCTCGTGCTGCTGGTACGCCATTGATTGTTGCTATCAACAAAATGGATAAGCCAAGTGCTGATCCTGATCGTGTTCTTAACGAGTTGACGGCAAAAGAGGTAGTATCAGAAGATTGGGGCGGTGATACTCCGATGGCTCGTATCTCAGCCAAAACTGGCGATGGTATCGATGAGCTGCTAGAGCTGATTAGCTTACAAGCTGAGCTAATGGAGCTAGAAGCGCCGTTAGATGGTGCTGCTCAAGGTGTGGTCATTGAGTCAAGACTTGAAAAGGGTCGTGGTCCTGTTGTGAGTGTCCTTGTTAAAAAAGGTACATTGAAACAAGGCGACTTAGTATTAGCGGGTGAGCATTATGGTAAAGTTCGTGCGATGACCGATGAGCATGGTCAGCGTATCAAGTCAGCTGGACCGTCTATCCCTGTAGAGATCCTAGGTTTACCTGAAACGCCAGCGGCTGGTAGCGAGTTCTTAGTCTTAACAGATGAGAAAAAAGCTCGTGAAGTTGCAGACTTCAGAAGCAATCGTGAGCGCGAGCGTCAGCTTGAGCGTCAAAACTCGATGCGCCTAGAAAGTATGTTCGATCAGATGGAACAGGGTAATGTATCGTTCTTAAACATCGTTCTAAAAACGGACGTACGTGGTTCACTTGAAGCCTTACTTGCTGCCTTGAATGAGTTATCGACTGATGAAGTTAAAGTTCGTGTCATCAGCTCAGGCGTTGGTCCTATCTCTGAATCAGATGTCACGCTTGCAGAATCTAGTGAAGCGGTATTGTTAGGTTTCAACGTCCGTGCAGATGCTACCGCACGCCGTAAAGCAGATACAGCCAATATGGATATTCGCTATTATAGTGTTATCTATGGTTTGATTGATGATGTAAAAGCGGCCATGAGCGGTATGCTTGCGCCTGAACATCGTGAGAAAATCTTGGGTGTTGCAGATGTCCGTGAAGTATTCCGCTCTAGTAAGTTTGGTGCAGCTGCCGGTTGTATGGTGGTTGAAGGTACCATTTATCGCAACAAGCCTATCCGTGTATTGCGTAATGACCAAGTTATCTTTACGGGTCAATTACAGTCATTACGTCGCTATAAAGAGGACGTTAATGAAGTACGTACCGGTATGGAATGTGGTCTAGCGGTTCGCGGCTATGATGTAGAAGCTGGTGATAAAATTGAAGTCTTTGAAATTCAAGAGTTCGCACGTACTATCTAGAGTTACTGCTAGCATTAGAATGAAGCTAGCTAATCCTATTATCCGCTCTATCAATTTAGCATCGATACGGCATGGCAAGATAGGTTAGCTAACTTATAAATATTCAGCTGTACTTAGGCCTAACAGGTACATCCTGCTAGGCCTTTTTTAACAATTCTAGTCTATAAGAATATCAGTCGTTAAACTTATTGATAAATGACGGTATCGATTTATAAAAATAAACCAGATTAACAACAAGGTAATAACATGAACCAACGTTTACAACGTTTAGCTGATCAAATTCAGCGTGAGCTTGCTGTCCTTATCCGCGATGCGGTCAATGATCCACGTCTGACGGGCTTTGTTACGGTATCTAGCGTCAAAGTCAGCCCAGATTTGGGTTACGCTGATGTGTATGTGACCATTATGGAGCCTGAGCTCAATGATGCTATGACCCTATCCAATCACGAGGAAAGTATCAAGGTGCTTAATAAAGCAGCAGGCTTCTTACGTACTGAGCTTAGCCATAGCTTGAAAACTCGCACCACACCGCGTCTGCGCTTTCACTATGATGAAGTGACTGCTCGTGGTAATTACATGATGGATTTAATCAGTAAAGCAGTTGTCAAAACTGAAGAAAATGCGTCTGATGAGCAAGAAAACGAAGAGTAGAAGGGTAAAATAGCCATTATGTCGATAGTCTCTAGAGAAGCATCTACGCAAACGGATAAAAAGCCTAATCATCGCCCTAACAAGATTAAAGTCTCAGGGGTTATTTTAGTTGATAAACCTCAAGGTATGACTTCTCAGCAAGTGGTCTCAAAGGTGAAATATTTATTTAAATCGCCTAACCATGACAGCAAAAAAGCTGGGCATACTGGCACACTCGATCCCATGGCAACCGGGCTATTGCCTATTTGTTTGGGTGAAGCGACCAAGTTTAGTCACTATCAACTTGATGCGGATAAATCCTATCAAGCGACTATTCTACTGGGTAGTCAAACTGATACTGGTGATGCTGATGGACAAGTTACTGCTGAGGCGCCGATTCCATTATTTGATGAGGTACTATTAGACAAAGTTGCGCAGCAGTTTTTAGGGGCGCAGCAGCAGATACCACCGATGTATTCTGCCTTAAAAAAAGATGGCAAAAAACTCTATGAATATGCTCGTGCTGGTATAGAAGTAGAGCGTCCGCCAAGAGACATTGTGCTAAAAGCCATCGATTTACAAGCCATTGATGAGCAGCAAATTCAGTTAACAGTTACTTGCTCAAAAGGTACCTATGTACGCGTATTGGCAGAAGATATTGCCAAAACCATTGGTACCCTTGGACATTTAACCGCTCTGCGCCGGCTACAAGTGGGTGATTTTAAAATCGATGAGGCAATTGCGCTTGCCGATTTAGAAGCTTTGCCACTAGAACAACGTCAGATCTATTTATTGCCAGTAGATGCGTGTGTTGATATCGGTATCGAGCTGATACTATCATCAGAGCAGTGCGAGCGCGTACAAATGGGTCAGCGCTTAAACGTTATTGAGCAGTTAACTGATAAGATAAAGAGTTATATAAGCGCAGTTATCAAACAGACTTTAGCTACTGATGGAAAAAATACTGTTTCTGATCAAGAGGTTGAAAGCGCTAGTGATGATACTGAGCAGGTATTGGTCCATGAGATACCGGTTGATATTCGTCTTATTGATGAACAAGGCACGTTTATAGGTTTAGGGTCAGTGAGTCTAAATGGGCGATTACAACCTAAAAAGTTGATCCAGTTGTAGTGTTAACAGATGGGTTTATCACTCAAAAGCTGTAAAACTTACTAAGAGTTCACACAAATCACATATCGTCACATTTTATTGCAGGTTTCATCTATAGTGAAACCTGCTTTTTTTGTATCTTGATTAGGTCAGCTAGGGAAAGCATGACAGGGATAAAAAGCATTATCATAATAAGACATAATAAAAAAGGCATAATAAGAAGGTATATTATAAAAATTACCCTATAGAAGAATAATAAATATAATAATACAAAATGGATTTACGATAACTTTCGTTTAAAAAGAATGGAAAATAATAAGAATAATAAGTTTTGGGAAAGAGAAACTAATAAAAATAACAAGACTTCAATTAATATAAAACCAACTTAATTATTACGATTATAAAAACGTTATCTAATTAGATCCACAATCTATAAATGATAGGAAGTACTATGAAAACGATTGCTTTTTTACTGCACAATAACTTTGAGCAAGCAGAATATGAAGAGGTTAATAACCAGCTAATAGCTAAAGGTTACAATACGCTACTCATAACGACTGATAAGCAAAAAGAAGTCCAAGGTATGCAGCAAGACGTCAATAAAGGCGCTACTTTTACTGCTGATATTTTTGCAAAAGAGGCAAAACCTGATGAGTATGATGCTTTGGTTTTACCAGGTGGGACGGTAAACGCAGACACCCTACGTGGTAATGAAGAAGCCCATAAGATTATTCGTGCAATTTATGAGGCAGGAAAGCCACTTGCTGTTATTTGCCATGCGCCTTGGGTACTGATCAATACGGGCATCGCTAAAGACAAAACTTTAACGGCTTATCATACTTTGCAGCTTGATTTAGAAAATGCTGGGGCAAAATTTGTAGATGAAAGTGTGCAGATAGATGGCAATCTAATTACTTCACGTAACCCAGATGATATCGATAATTTTGTCGCAGCGATTGACAAAGCTTTAACATACTGACATAAACGTCAATCGTCTTAATTTAGAATACTTTTTATTTATAAGGATATAACACCATGACACAGCCTAATCCAAACGATACCAAATTTGAACAACAACGCTCTGACTCTGCAAAAGCAGCACTAAAAAGTCAGACTGAAGACAATCATAGCAAAGACACTGAAGCTGCCGCAGAGCGTATTGCTGATAATTTAAAAAATCAACAAAGCAAACAAGAAGATAAATAGTTAACCGCTCAACCTATGAATGTGTTTAGAAAAATAACGGTCAATAGGAGTGAATATGAAAGATTCAGTAAAAAGTTTGGATAATGATGAACAAGGGGTTGATCAACTTGTAGACGATATTAATTTTCGTGCTGATCATTCTCCTGATAGTTTAGCAGAAGCTACTACCGCCCCTTTAGCAGACGATGCGCTCGGCGGTACAGCCAGTGAAGACGATGTTAACAATAAAAGCCGCGAATAAGAGGCATTATAGGTCTGGATTTCTTACAGATATTCTTGGATATTCATGAAAGATTAAACCGATAAACCATAACAAAAAACTGCTGTTAGCTCAGCAGTTTTTTGTTATAATTGGCGCCATCTTTAAATATGGTTTAGAGTATTCTAAACGATTTTAGATGACAGTTATGACTCATGAGCTTGTCGTACACTAGGTCAACTCTAGTAATGCAGGGTTGTCCTGAATGACGTACAGGCTATTTTATTGATTACTCTATTGCTCCATGATACTTAAGTTTTTAAGATTGTCTTGGCGCTCTTAGCATTGCCGGAGAGATTTATGCTAACTAACACCGATCGCGAACAAATCATTGCTCAATACCAACGTGGCGAAAACGATACAGGTTCACCAGAAGTTCAAGTAGCTTTATTAAGTGCTCGTATCAACGATCTACAGAACCATTTTAAAGCACACAAAGCGGATCATCATAGCCGTCGCGGTCTTATCCGTATGGTTAACACTCGTCGTAAATTGCTTGATTACCTAAAAGGTAAAGATCTTGGTCGCTATACCACCCTTATTAGCCAGTTAGGTCTACGTCGTTAATTTGACGACAGTAGTACGAATGGCTGCCAAAATAAGATATGCCTGCATTGGTAAGTATCTTGAAATTTCTGTGCAGCTATTTGGAACTTGCTTGTTGATATCGATAAAATAGATTTTTCTAAAAACGGTGTGGAATAGTTTCACGCCGTTTTTTTATGCTTATCAGTAAGGTATGAGCTAAAGTATATAAGTTTGAGCTTATATTTAACTGATCAATAAGTATCATTAAGAAACAGGCAGCACTGCATTTGATTGGTCAATGACCATAAATCACTGTAAAATAATGCCTTAGTCGTTTTTTTGCACTTTTTATAATAGATAAATATGCATGATTACAGTAGCTAAAAGGCTCTGTAAATAGAGTAGCTCTCATGCTATAAAACTTAAATGAGCGTTATAGCAAACCGAATATCAGTAGCACTAAAGATGCGGGCTGCGCGGTTTATACCAGCCCATTGCATGATATAAATATTTGATAATGATGGTTTTTATAGACAGCTTTATAGCTATAAAGGCAGTCGATTAGAAGCTATATATAAAGAATTTTAATGACAGATATCAGGGTTTTTGAGCTGATATTATGTCGTCAGTCAATATTAGGAAAATTATATGACAATGTTTAATACCATTAAGCGTGAATTCCAATATGGTAACCAGCAGGTTATCATTGAAACTGGACGTATTGCACGTCAAGCAAACTCTATTTTGGTCCATATGGGCGGCGTCACGGTATTGGTAGCCGCTGTAGTAAAGTCTGATGCCAAAGAAGGTCAAAACTTCTTTCCATTGACTGTAAACTACCAAGAAAAAATGTACGCAGCTGGCAAAATACCAGGTGCTTATGGCAAACGTGAAGGTCGTGCGAGCGAGTCTGAAACATTAACCTCACGCCTGATTGACCGTCCAATCCGTCCGCTATTCCCTGAAGGCTATGTCAACGAGATTCAAATCACAGCGACGGTTGTATCTTCTGACAAAACTCAATCAGCAGATATCGCAGCTCTAATTGGTGCTTCAGCAGCGCTAGCTATCTCTGATGCGCCATTTAATGGTCCTGTTGCTGCAGCCCGTGTTGGTTTTATCAATGGTGAATACGTACTAAACCCGACCCTTGAAGAGCTAAAAGAAAGTGATCTTGACTTGGTCGTTGCTGGTACTAAATCTGCGGTATTGATGGTTGAATCTGAAGCGGCAGAGCTATCAGAAGATCAAATGCTAGGCGCGGTTTTATACGGTCATCAGCAGCAACAAATCGTTATTGATAACATTGCTTCAATGGCTGCTGAGGTCGGTACGGCTAAGCAGCAATTTACCGCTCCTGCACGCGATCAAGCGTTAGAGACCAGCATGAAAGAGCAGTTTGGCGCGCAAGTGTCTGACGCTTATACCATTACTGACAAGCAAGCTCGTTATGCAAAACTTGACGAGATTAAAGACGCCGCTATCGCAGCGCTTGCTGGTGATGCTGAGTCAGAGAGCTATGCTGATACCGTATCTGAGTTAAAAGAAATTTATAACGATCTAAAATATCGTACTGTTCGTGACAACATCTTATCTGGTAAGCCACGTATTGATGGTCGTGATTTAGAGACGGTTCGTGCCCTTGACGTACAGGTAGGTGTATTACCATTTACTCATGGTTCAGCACTATTTACCCGTGGTGAAACCCAAGCATTAGTAACGACTACCCTTGGTAATACTCGCGACGTTAATATGATTGACTCACTAGCGGGCACGATTCGTGATCATTTCATGTTGCATTATAACTTCCCGCATTTCTCAGTTGGTGAGACCGGTCGTGAAGGTATCCCTAAGCGTCGTGAAATCGGTCATGGTCGTCTTGCACGCCGCGGTGTACAAGCGATGCTGCCTGATAGCGAACGCTTCCCGTATGTTATCCGTGTGGTATCTGAGATCACTGAATCAAACGGCTCATCGTCAATGGCTTCTGTTTGCGGCGCAAGCTTGGCATTGATGGACGCTGGTGTACCAATCAAAGCACCAGTTGCTGGTATCGCTATGGGTCTTGTCAAAGAAGGCGAGCGCTTTGCTGTATTGTCTGACATCCTAGGTGATGAAGATCATCTTGGTGATATGGACTTTAAAGTCGCTGGCTCTAAAGACGGTATCACTGCCCTGCAAATGGATATTAAAATCGAAGGTATCACCCCAGATATCATGGAGCAAGCGCTTAAGCAAGCCCATGCTGGTCGTATCCATATCTTAGATGCGATGAATAAAGTATTGCCTACCAGCCGCACTGAAATCAATGCTCATGCGCCGAACTATGCAGTGATTGAAATCAATCCGGACAAAATCCGTGACGTTATTGGTAAAGGCGGCGCGACGATTCGTCAGCTAACGGAAGAAACAGGCGCGGTTATCGATATCGATGATGCTGGTACTATCCGTATCTTTGGTGAAAACAAAGCGGCAACCAAAGCGGCGATTGCTAAGATTGAAGCAATCACGGCGGAAGTTGAAGTGGGTAAAACGTACCAAGGTACGGTCGCTCGTATCGTTGACTTCGGTGCATTTGTTAACGTATTACCAAACACTGATGGTCTCGTCCATATCTCGCAAATCTCTGATGAGCGCGTAGAAAACGTTTCTGACTATCTGACTGAGGGTCAAATCGTTAAAGTATTGGTACAAGATGTTGATAACCGTGGTCGTATCAAGTTGACCATGAAAGGTATTGAGCAGAGCTAATGCTTAGTATTTAGTATGGGTTAATATCTAAAAACCGCTTTGGGTCACTGATGATCAGTGCTCAAGGCGGTTTTTTTATGGGCGTAAATATGATTGAGATAAAAAAGCGATAGGATTATATTTTTAGGTAGGTGAAGAGCGATATACAGTTAAGTCATATAGAGACTTTATCAACCCCTAAATAAAAGTAGGTATTATTTGGCGATAATTATTAGTTAACCTTATCTTTAGCCGCTGTATCAGCCTCTAATTGGGCAATTTGTTGCTCAAGTAGGGCGATTTCTTGCGCTTTAAGTTCCGTTAATTGTTTGGTCATGGCAATCTGCTCAGCAGCGAGCTTTTCTTGTTCAGCCAAGCGTTTACGCTCATCTTCTAGACGATCAATCTCTTCTTTGGCTAAGCTGTCTGTTTCTGGTAAGGGGGCTTCTAAGATCGCTTTAGGATCTGGAATGACAGAGTCTGTCAGGTCAGCCCTATCTTGGTTTTCATCATTAAAATTATTATTAGCATTATCGTCTAAGGCTACAGAAGCGCTCTGTGTAGGCTCATCTTGTTTCGGAGACAGTGGCAAATTTTCAGCAGTGCTCTGATGAGAGTACGGTGCCATGCCTTGCCACACAAAATAACCGATTAACAGCACGATTAATAAAATACCAAGCCACCATTTTTGACGTGGTTTAGTAGAGTGGACAGACTGTTTAGAGAGTTTACGAGCGAAAGGACGTATTTTTTTGTTTTTCATACTACGTTCAATTTAGGCTAAAGATATTCTGCCATACTATAGCAAACTCGACATAAAAAAGCCCATCTATTGCTAGATAGGCTAGTATGGATTAAAACTTGACACTTAACAGTTAGGGTTTGAATTTAACGGTACCACTGGTTCCGGTATTCATGGCATCACGATACATTTGGTCTTCAGCATGGTTTTTGGCACTGATATCGTCAGGATCAGGGCGATGTTCTGTATGTCCACATTGGGTGCATTCGATGTACTCATCTGGCTCAGGTTCAACAATGTTGATTTGCACTACCGCATCCATGACCTGACATTTTGGGCAGCGTACCCCTGCTAAAAACCGACGCTTGGTGGTTGACGATTGATAGCGCATTTAGATAACCTCGCGTGTCAGTTGGGCATTGGTTTGAGCGCTACTTTCAGTGCTGTTTTTAGCATCAACAAAGCCGCTATGACGTAGCAATGCATCAATATTGGCGCTGCGACCACGAAAGTTTTCAAAGTTGGTCTTAGCTGGGAAACTGCCACCGACCGAAAGAATAGTCTCACGAAATGATTTACCAGTCATTGGGTTAAAAATACCGTCTTCTTCAAACTTACTAAAGGCATCTGCTGATAACAGCTCTGCCCATTTATACGAGTAATAACCTGCCGCATAACCGCCTGCAAAAATATGACTAAAGCCATTGGCAAAGCGGTTATAGTCAGGCGTCTGCATGATAGCAATATCATCGCGCACTGCATTTAAGGTTGCAAGGATACCGTCGTAATCAAGCGCTGGCGTCTGCGCATGAATCAATAAGTCAAACAGCGCAAATTCGATCTGACGTAGGGTTTGCATGCCACTTTGGAAATTCTTCACCGCCAATAACGCTGCAAGTTTGTCTTTTGGTAAAGGCGCGCCTGTTTCGACATGACTGCTAATCAGGGCAATACCCTCGGCATCCCATGCCCAATTTTCCATAAATTGACTGGGCAGCTCGACTGCATCCCACTCGACGCCATTGACCCCAGCGACATCACCGACCGTCACTTGGGTTAATAAATGATGCAGACCATGACCGAACTCATGGAATAGCGTCAATACCTCATCGTGAGTCAATAAGCTTGGTTTGCCATCGAGAGCAGGGGTAAAGTTGCCGACCATAAAGCAGACGGGCAATTGCTGATGATTTTTTTCATCGTAACTATAACGCGACTGAAAACCACTCATCCACGCGCCGCCACGTTTACCACTACGAGCAAATAAGTCAAAGTAAAAACCACCAAGCAAGTTATCATCAGCATCAAACAACTGATAAAAACTGACATCATCGTGCCAGCGTGATACGGATGCCGTTTGCTCTTGGACTTTGATACCGTATAGACGCTCAACGATGGCAAATAACCCGCCAATCACTTTTGGCAGTGGAAAATATGGGCGTATTTCTTCTTGCGATAAACTAAACTCACTTTGCTTTACTTTTTCGGCGATATAAGCACTGTCCCACGCCTGTAACTCCTCAATACCATAATCCTGTGCATACTGTCGTAATTGTGCCAAATCTTGCTTAGCTGCTGGGGTTGCTTGCGTGGCCAAACTCCGTAAAAAGGTTTCTACTTCTGCTACGTTATCTGCCATTTTCGTCGATAGTGAGACCTCTGCATAATTATCAAAACCTAAGAGCTTGGCTTTTTGCTCACGTAATTGCAGAATTTGACTCATGATCTCAGCGTTGTTGAGCGACTCACCTTTGGCGTTGGTATGCGCATCAAACTCAGAGGCGCGGGTAACATAAGCGCGATATAGGGTCTCGCGCAGATTGCGATCATCGCCGTGGGTCATAATAGCAAGGTAAACAGGGATGTTTAGACTTGCAACATAATAAGGATTTGGTAACGCATCGATTTCTGCTTGCGTGAGCGTACCACGGGCAAGCTCGCGGGCTTTATATTGTTCGCCAGCATCTGCAAGTAGCGCCAACCCACTTTCGGTTAGACCTGCTAGTTGTTCGGGTTTAAGCGGTAAGGCATAGGCTTGGGTCGCATCCAATATGTTGTCTGAAAAAGTCGCTGATAAAGTAGATAACTTGCTCTGAATAGCCGCAAACTTTTCTTGGTCGTCTTTTGGTAATGCGACACCTGATAGCTCAAAACTGCGTAGCGCAAGCTCGATAGCCCGCGCGCGTGCAGGATCAAGGGTTGCAAAGTATGCCTCATCTTTAACGATCGTTTGATAGCAGCTAAATAGCGGCTGATGCTGTCCAACCCGCGTACCATAAGCGGACAGCTTAGGTAGCAGCTCGTGATGGACATGACGTATGTCATCATTGCTCATCACGCTATTAAGATGCGACAAAATACCCCAACTGCAATCTAAAGCTAGGTTGATATGGTCAAAGTCTTTTATATGGGTTAGCGCCTGCTCAGCATTTATAACGACCGATGCCTCATTGTTAGCTGTCATCACCGCCAATTCATCTAAAAATCTGTTGGCCGCGTCAATGGCACTGACTACTTGCTGTTGTAAGGTGCTTGGTGCAGTATCTGCAAAATCAATAAGGTGTAACGCTGGAGAAAGAGAAGTCATAAAGGGTTCCGTTATAAATAAACTGCTTTAATGGGATGTGATTATTTTAAGCGTTAAAGGGCAGTGTCAGTAAAATTAATCAGTATAAAACTCAGTGCCTCGATGCAAGGCCAATCGTTATGGTGTATTTGATAAAAATTTATAGGGTATTAGGTAAATGATGGGTCTTCATTGATGAAAATACAAGGCGAGAATTTGAGCGTTAAAAGACGGATATTCAGGTTACTGTTATTAAAATTGTTATAGCAGCGGTTGATACTATTTACAAAGCATCATCATTTGCTTGCAAATTAACCCTATCGCTTGCCTGGTCATGTTGGTAGGGTTATAGAATAGCTGGCGTTAATAGTGTTGTAGTATGAATAGCGTATTAAGCATGCTATGTTAATAAGAGTACGTCGTTGCTTGAGTGCAAAAATCTAAAATAAATAACAGGCACGGCATACCAAAGGTAATACTGGAAATTCATAGTCATAAAACAAGGAGCAATAAATGAAAGCAACTCTCAAAAGCTTACGCGAGACAAAGGCGAATCCTGCAGTCAGTATTTTTGTCAAAACGCACCGCGAACACCCTGCCAATGACAAAGACCCTATTGCCCTAAAAAACCAATTAAAAGTTGTCGAAGAGCGTCTAACCAATGAATACGACAAGCGTACAGCGACCACTATCTTAGAAAATATCCATGCTAAGACCAAAGAGCTGAATCATAATCTCAATCTAGATACCTTAGCTATCTTTGCAAGTACGGATGATGTACAAGTCATTCGTATGCCTATTGATACCACTGAACGCGTGGTCATCTCACACCGCTTTGCCACTCGTGACTTGGTGCGTGATATGGCAAGCGCTGTGCATTATTATACTTTGGTACTGACCCGTGATAAGGCGCGTTTAATTGAAGCCTCTAATGATCGCGTGGTACGAGAATTTGAAGTAGAGGATATTGCCCAAAATAATATGGAAAATATCCCATTTCCTATCGATAATAATGGACTTCATACGACAAGCGATGGTGGCTCAGATCGCTCAGCGAATAATGAGAGCAGTGCTTTAAAAGAGTTCTTTAACCAAGTAGATAAAAGCGTGCAAGAGCTGTGGGGCGAGCATAAAATGCCGTTGGTTGTCGTCGGCGACACCAAAAATATTGGTTACTATAAAGATGTTTGTGACCGTCCAGACAATATCATTGCTACGGTATCAAACGCCACCAATCTAGATGAGGGTGGGGCCCAGCATATTATTAACAGTGTCCAAGAAGCCGTAGAAGGCTATCGTACCTCGCTACATCAAGCGGCACTGGGCGAGATTGATAAAGCGCGCGGGGCAAATAAACTACAAACGGACTTGCAAGAGGTCTATCGCAGTGCTTTTCAGGGCGTCGGCGATACGTTGTATGTCCGCCGCGGTTATATCCAACCAGCCAAAATCGATGAAAAAGCGCAAACGCTTAGTCCTGCTGAGGATTCAAGCGCAGAAGGTATAACGGATGATGCTATTGGTGAAATCATTGAACATGTCATTCATAATGGCGGCAAAGCGGTCTTTATGCCACAAGATATCATGAGTGCAGACCAACCGATTGCTCTTGTCACCCGCTATTAAGAGATAAGTTAGGCTCAGTAACGAATTAGCCATTGGTCATTGATAGCACATAGGTATAGTATGAGAGCATTGGTTCAGGTTGAGCCAATGCTCTTTTTACATATAGGGTTTTATAGCGCCTCAACTCTATTGCAATCGATGATTTTGTTATTTTAAGCCGACCATATTTACTACCTACTCGCTAAGTACTGAGTTTATGACTACTACCATGATGACTAATACCACCTCTTTTGTACTCACAAGCTATAACATCCATAAAGGCATGTCGCCGATGAATCGCCAAGTCAAGGTTCAGGGTATCGCCCAAGCGCTTGATATTATTGGCTCGGACATACTTTGCCTCCAAGAAGTACAAGGGCAAAACCTCAAGCGCAATATTCAATATAATGAATACCCTGATCAGTCTCAGCACGAATGGTTTGGTGAATATCTGCAATTAGAAAACAGCTATGGCAAAAACTCAGAATATGATAATGGTCATCATGGCAATGCGGTATTGAGCCGATTTCCACTTGATCCCAAGCACAATGTCAATATTACGGTCAATAAGCTTGAGCAGCGCGGGGTGTTGCACTGTGAAGTGCAGCCGCTCGGTTGGGATGTGCCAGTGGTGGTTTTATGTGCCCATCTAAATCTATTTGAGCGCGACCGTATCAAGCAATATGAGGCGATTTCGAACTATGTCCGAGATGAGATTGCCCCTGACCGTCCCCTGATTTTGGCAGGTGATTTTAATGATTGGAAAAAAATGTCTTGTGACAGATTGGCATCAAGTTTGGGTATGACGGAGGCGTTTAAACATTGTCACGGTAAACTGCTGCCGACCTTTCCAGCAAAGCTGCCTGTATTGAGCTTAGACCGTATCTATGTCCGTAATTTGAGAATAAAGGATGCTTGGGTACATACGGGCAAACCTTGGTCAACCCTTTCTGATCATCTGCCTTTAAGTGCCGAGCTGGCATTGCTATAAAGTAAAAATGATTCATGGAATAAATAACGCATAACCTTAAAATAAAAAAGGATGATAAATTATGTCTGATAACATTATACCAACGACCCAGCATGCCGTCACCATACGTGAGTTTGGTGAACCTGATGTCATGACGTATCAAGCTGATGTCGCCATACCTGAGCTCACAGATGAGCAGGTACTAGTAAAAATTGCTTACGCCGGTATCAATCCTGTTGATTATAAAACTCGCCAAGGAAAAGGCTGGGGCGCTACCAATATTCAAAAAGACAAGTTTGACCACAATCAGCCGGCGATTTTGGGTTTTGATATGTCAGGTACAGTGGTCAAAAGCAAAAGTACAAACTTTGCTGTTGGTGATCAGGTTGCAGCATTGACCTTTAACGGTGGATGCTACGCAGAATATGTCGCTGTCGATGCCAAAATGCTGGCACACGTACCTGAAACGGTTAGCTTAGAGCAAGCAGGCGCATTACCTTGTATCGGACAAACGGCACTACAATTTGCTGAGTTCGCTGATATCAAAGAGGGCGAGCATGTGGTGATGAATGCTCCAGCAGGTGGTGTTGGTCATTTATTAATTCAGCTGTTAATGGATAAAGTTGCCAAAAACAATATCAAAGTCACGCTTATTTGTTCAGCAGAGAAGTATGAAAAACTGCATAGCTTGATAGATACCAGCCAGCTTGCAGGCTGGATTGATTACACGAAGGACGATGCGTTCCCTGAGCTACAAGCCGATGTCTTATTAGATTTGGTCGGTGATGAAGCAGGCGTACGGGCACTAAATGTCGTCAAAGAGTCTGGACGGGTCTACGTGCTGCCAACGATTTGGGTCGATAAACTCAAGGCAGCAGGCAGTCAAAAGAATCTAAGCGTTGAAGGTTACGCGGCTCAGCGTAATGGTGAAGATATGGCGCGAGTGCTACAAATGGTGGCCGTTGGTCAGCTAACGCTACGATTGCAAAAGACGTATCCATTATCAGAGGTTGTGAGCGCCCATCATGAACTGCAAAAAGGCGATGCATTTGGCAAGCTTGTATTACAAGTTAGCTAAATGTGATTTATCTAAGCGCTTAACGTTTGCCGAAAGGTTAGGCTAATCCGCCCTGTCGCTACCGTTTTAGTTTTGGTAATGCTATGCTTCCAAAAGCGCTGGGTATCACCATGCATGACAATAAGCTGACCTGACTCAAGATAAAGCTCGACTTTATCTTGAGTTTTTTTATGTTTAAAGACAAATTTGCGTGTAGCGCCAAGGGATAAAGACGCGATAATTGGCTGTTCACCCAGCTCTTTTTCATCATCGGCATGATACCCCATACCCTCATCGCCAGACGGATAGTAGTTAAGTAAGCAAGAGTTAAAATCCACCTGCATACCAAGTGCTAATAATTGCTGCTCGATATGATGTTTCACATGAAACACTGTATCGCTCCAAGGGATGGCTTGACGCCTATGACCAGCATATTGATAGTCAATATCGCCATCACCCATCCAAACGATTTGACGAGTCGTGACATGGGTCTTGCCAAATAACGTCACGATGTCCGCTTGCCAAGGTAGCTCAGTTACTAGGCTATAAAATAGGGGACTAGAGTAATCAATTACAATCCCTAAATCATTTACCTGACCATCATAAGGCAGTAGATTGTCAGTTGGTGCTGGGGCAAAAAGATCAGTCATATAGTAAGCCTATGTTCTGCGCTGATAATGCTCATTGATAACTTGGGCGCACAATTCAGGCGCTTCCATGGGCAGAAGATGACCGTAATCTAGTAAAGAAATCATGCTGCCATCAGGGACAAACTTTTGCCATTGTTGGCGAACTTTTGGATTGATAAACAAAGTTGGCTTACCAGTGATAAGCATATAAGGACAGCTTAGTTTTTTAAGGGCGGCATCAATATGAGGGGCGCCAAAATAATTGGCCAGCTCTTGCTCTGGTGAAAATAGCAGAGTATAGCTACCGTCATCATTTGTGCTCAGACTTTGTTCAGCAAAAATTTTTAAGTGACTATCACTGATACGATGATACGCCCGCTGTATCCGCAAGTGCTCATAATATTCTTGAGCACTTGCCCACATGGTTTGTTTGGTTAAAGTGCTTTTAAAGGGCTCGCGACTCAATAAAAACTGACGCGGCAACAGGTTATATAGGGTTGCTTGTTTTTTGGTAAAGGTGACAGGCTCGATAAGATAAAGCTCTGAAAAAAGCTCTGGGCGCTGCGCGGCAGCCATGGCGGTCGCAGTCGCACCTTGAGAATGTCCGATACCGACGATGGGCTTATCTTGGGTTTTTTCCAAAAACTCAATCAGTAGCTCAGCATCTTGCTCACGCGTTAGGCGGCGTGCTTGCGGTTTATCGTACCAATAGCCGCGTAATGCCAATGAGCTTAGACTAAAGCTGGCTGACAGCTGCTTTAATAACGGCGCATAGGTACCGACAGTAAAACTATTGCCACCATAAAAATGGGCAGATGGGCGTTTATGGTTTGTGTCAGCATTTGAATTAAATTGCTGTAAATCATAATAGCGCGCCTGCTTGCCTGCAAGATTAATGCGATGTGTATAGGCTTCCATAAAATAACCACGTCCTTGTGAGGAATTTTGTAATAGTAAAACGCTGCCAATTAACTGTCTTCACCTAAGAAGCCGCCGCTTTGGCGATGCCACAAGCGGGCATAAACACCATGTAGATTTAACAGCTCCTCATGGCTACCTTGTTCGATGATTTGCCCTTTATCCATCACTACCAGTCTATCAAGCGCGGCAATGGTTGATAAGCGATGGGCGATAGCAATAACTGTCTTACCAGTCATAATATCATTCAAGCTTTCGGTAATGGCAAATTCAATCTCAGAGTCAAGAGCGCTAGTGGCTTCATCCAATAGCAAGATAGGCGCATTTTTGAGCATCACGCGTGAGATGGCAATACGTTGACGCTGGCCGCCAGAGAGCTTGACCCCGCGCTCACCGACTTGAGTATCAAGCCCTGTATTGCCCTTATCATCATATAAGTCTTTGATAAAGTCCCATGCTTGCGCTTGCTTGGCAGCTGTAATAATCTGCTCATCGCTAGCATCTGGGCGACCATAAGCGATGTTTTCGCGTACGGTACGATGCAATAAAGAGGTATCTTGGGTCACCATGCCGATTTGTTGACGTAACGACTCTTGAGTAACTTCATCAATTGCTTGGCCATCGATAAGGATTTTGCCGCTATCGACATCAAAGAAGCGCAGTAGTAGATTAACCAAGGTTGATTTACCAGCACCTGAGCGCCCAACCAAGCCTATCTTTTCACCGGGTTTGATGTCCAGATAAAAGTTATCAAGCAACTTGGTAGTCGTCGTTGCTGAGGTTTTTACTTCATCTGAGGTATCGGCTTCGACAGCGACATTATCATTCTCATAACTAAAATCAACATGATCGAAAACGATACGACTTTCGGTGACTTTTAAAACGGATGCATTAGGCTTATCAACGATTTTTTGCGGCGCTGATAAAGTACGCATGCCATCTTGCACGGTTCCAATACTTTCAAACAGACTTGCCGTCTGCCACATAATCCAGCGCGTCAGACCATTTAAGCGTAGTGCCATGGCTGTCGCGGCAGCAATAGCCCCAACGCCAACCGCACCTTGTTGCCATAGATACAAGCCGATACCGGCAGTGCTACTGACCAAAATCACACTAATCAGATGCGTTGAAAACTCAAGATAACTGACCCAGCGCATTTGGGCATGGACCGTACCCAAGAACTGCCCCATGGCATTTTTGGCATAGCTGAGCTCACGGCGCGAGTGACTGAACAGCTTAACGGTCATAATATTGGCATAAGCATCAGTAATACGCCCGGTCATCAAGGCGCGCGCATCTGCTTGTACGATAGCTGTCTGTTTAAGTTTAGGAATAAAATACCACATCGCAAGCCAAACTAAAACAAACCAGGCGATAAAGGGAATCAGTAGCAAGCTATCAAGATTGAAAAGGATAATACCTGAAGTAATAAAATAGACGGCGACATACATAAACATGTCGGTCACGGTCATGACGGTATCACGTACAGCTAGCGCTGTTTGCATCACCTTAGCTGAGACGCGACCTGAAAACTCATCTTGATAAAACTGCATCGATTGACCAAGCATGCGCTGATGGAAACGCCAGCGCATCTGCATCGGGAATACCCCTTGCAAGGTCTGAAAATGAATAAATGAGGACAAAGCAATCCACAAGGGGCTGATGATCATTACCGCCAGCATGAGCAGCAGCATATCGCCTTTTTCTAGCCATAGGTTTTGCGGGGTATAAATTCCAAGCCAGTCAACGATATTACCAATCCAAGCAAAGAGCATGGCCTCGTAAATACCGATACCGGCTGATAAAATCATAAACAATAGTAGCCAGCCACGTAGACCATTGGTACAGGCCCACAAAAACTTTAGCATACCATCACGAGGTGAGGGCAGCGGCATCGGGGTTTCAGGGAAGGCAGGTAGGCGATTTTCAAAAAAGCGAAACAGAGCATTCATAGGCAATAGCAATACGTCAAGATAAGCAGGGTAAAATGCTATCTTGAGTCATTATAGGGTGAGTAAGTAGACGTCTATTTTAGCAAATCTTGACCAATACGCTTACAGACTAATTGTAATTTGAACGCAGCAGACACTAATTCTCATATCGTCTGACTCATAAAGATAAATAACTTGCTGCTTAAGAAATATATTGTTACATTCTATGGTTTTCTTTGATTTTAAAAATTATATTGATATAAACCCATACTCAATATAATGGATGACTAAAGCAATAGTAAGGCAAAATCTATGATGTATTTAACGATAGCAGTGCTGTGTAGCGTTGCCGTCTCTGTGCTCCTTAAAGTATTGCGTCAGCGCCATATTGATATCCGCCAAACCATCGTTGCAGGTTATCCGGTCGCTTTTTTACTGACGTGGTTTTTACTCAAGCCAGATGTCAGTGGCATGAGCACTCTTGGCGGTGCATGGGCGGTTATTATTGCTCTTGGTGTGCTACTGCCAGCGGTGTTTATCATTCTTGGGCGTGCGATTGAAGCGGTGGGTATGGTAGCGACCGATGCCGCTCAGCGATTGTCATTGATTATTCCTATTGTCGCCGCTTTTTTGTTATTTGGTGAAGTGCTCACGGGCACACGTATTTTTGGCTTAGTGCTTGGATTTTTGGCACTTGGGGCGCTGATTTACCGTCCGCAGCAGGGGCAGATTGGCAAACAAGCCAAGCAGACACCGCTATGGTTGTTTGGCGTCTGGGCAGGCTACGGCGTTATTGATATTTTATTCAAACAAGTCGCTAAGCAAGGTGCGGCTTTTCCACTGACACTATTTGTCAGCTTTGGTCTGGCAGGTCTATTATTATTGATTTACTTGCTCGTCACGCGCGTACGCTGGCAAGGTAAGGCGCTCGCAGCAGGGATATTACTTGGTGCGCTAAACATGGGCAATATTTATGCTTATATTCGTGCCCATCAAGTGCTGTCCGAGTCGCCAAGTATCGTCTTTACTGGGATGAATGTTGGAGTGATTGCTGTCGCTACGCTTATCGGCGTTGGCCTATTTAAAGAATCACTTAACCGTATCAATATATTAGGCTTATTATTGGCAATTTGCTGTGTGGCAGTGCTGTTTTTGGCTTAATGACTTGTGGCTTAAAATATTTGGCATAAAAGAGAAGCGGAACCCAGCATTTTGTTAAATCTTCAACGTAACAGATATAGGCACATATAGCGTCCTATGGTAAGGTTATAGTCGAACAATCAAACTAATATCAGCTAAAAATATCATTTGTGGCACTTGACCTCAATACATAAAATAGGACGCTCTTTCCATGGAATATCACAACCAATATAACAAACAGCTACAACGTATCAAAAATGGTTCAGGATTTATCGCGGCACTCGACCAAAGTGGGGGCAGCACGCCAAAAGCGCTAGAGAATTATGGGGTCATGGGCGATGCCTATGACAATGACGAAGCCATGTTTGACCAAGTGCATGAGATGCGCGCACGTATTATGACCTGCGACTGCTTTGATAATGAGCGTGTACTTGGCGCGATTTTGTTCGAAGATACTATGGAGCGCGCGGTTAATGGTAAGCCAACCGCCGATTATCTATGGGAAGATAAGCAAATCGTACCGTTCTTAAAGGTTGATAAAGGCTTAGCAGAACGTATGGATGGCGTACAGGTCATGCGCCCGATGCAAAATCTAGATTTATTACTAGACAAAGCAAAGCACTATCCCGTATTTGGCACAAAAATGCGTTCGGTGATTTATGAGCCAAGTGTCGATGGTATTGAGCTTGTGGTGCAGCAGCAATTTGATGTGGCAAAGCAAATTTTATCAAAGGGTTTAATGCCTATCGTTGAGCCAGAAGTGGATATTAATAGTGAGAAGAAGCATGAGTGTGAGGTCATTCTTAAAACCAGTATTTTAAACAACCTTGAGCGTTTAAATGATGAGCAGCAAGTGATGCTCAAATTGACCTTGCCTGAAGAAGCCGGATTTTATCAAGAGCTGATTGACCATCCAAAAGTATTAAAAGTGGTGGCACTATCAGGTGGCTATAGCCGTGCCGATGCCTGTGCAAAATTAAAGCAAAATCCAGGTATGATTGCTAGCTTCTCACGCGCCTTCACCGAAGGCTTGAGCAAGCAACAAAGCGATCAAGAATTCGCTGATACGATTAATGCGTCAATTGATGAGATTTATCAGGCGTCAAAAGTATAGTTCTTAAGCATTAATCTTAAAAAACCCCTATTAAATAAGTATGTGTTACTTAAATAATAGGGGTTTTTGTTATGCAACAAAAGGCAGTGTTCACGAACCTAAGTGCTGTCTATAAAACCTATGCTTCTTTACTCTTTAGCCCTTTCGCGTAATCGCGCACGTTTTGAGTAATTTTCATCGAGCAAAATTTGGGACCACACATGGAGCAAAAGTGCGCTGACTTATGCGCATCTTTAGGCAAAGTTTCATCATGAAACTCGCGCGCGGTATCAGGGTCGAGCGCCAGATTAAATTGATCATCCCAGCGGAATTCAAAACGCGCTTTTGATAAGGCGTTATCACGAGCTTGTGCGCCCGGATGACCTTTGGCAAGGTCGGCGGCATGAGCGGCAATTTTATAGGTGATGATGCCGTCTTTAACATCCTTTTTATTGGGCAAGCCTAAATGCTCTTTTGGGGTCACATAGCAAAGCATCGCTGTGCCAAACCAGCCAATCATAGCAGCGCCAATGGCACTGGTGATATGGTCATAACCGGGTGCGATATCAGTGGTTAAGGGACCTAAGGTATAAAATGGTGCATCAGCACAAACTTCAAGCTGCAAATCCATATTTTCTTTAATACGGTTCATCGCGACATGTCCCGGTCCTTCAATCATGACCTGTACATCATGCTTCCAAGCGATTTGAGTCAGCTCGCCAAGGGTGCGCAGCTCACCAAATTGCGCCTCATCATTGGCATCTTGCAAGCAGCCGGGGCGTAAGCCATCGCCTAAGCTAAATGCCACATCATACTGTTTCATAATCTCGCAGATGTCTTCAAAATGGGTATATAAAAAGCTTTCTTTATTATGAAACATGCACCACTGTGCCATGATCGAGCCACCACGCGAGACGATACCAGTCAAGCGTCCAGCAGTCAGCGGTACGTATTCAAGCAATACGCCAGCGTGAATAGTAAAGTAATCAACGCCTTGCTCAGCTTGCTCTATCAAGGTATCGCGGAAAATCTCCCACGTTAAATCTTCGGCCACGCCATCGACTTTTTCTAGCGCTTGATAAATCGGCACCGTACCAATGGGAACTGGTGAATTACGGATCAGCCATTCACGGGTTTCATGAATATGGTTACCGGTGGATAAATCCATGATGTTATCTGCGCCCCAGCGCGTCGCCCATGTCATCTTTGACACTTCTTCATCGATAGAAGAGCCTAGTGCTGAGTTACCGATATTGGCATTAATCTTTACCAAAAAGTTACGCCCGATAATCATCGGCTCAGATTCAGGGTGATTGATGTTATTTGGGATAATGGCGCGCCCAGCAGCCACTTCACTGCGGACAAATTCAGGAGTTATGACTTTTGGCGTATGGGCGCCAAAAGTCTCGCCTTCGTGCTGGCGCATATCAGTCAAGGCGTGTTGTTTTTGGGTTTCGCGAATAGCAATGTATTCCATCTCAGGCGTGATAATACCGCGGCGTGCATAGTGCAGCTGAGTGACGTTACCTGCCTTGCCATCAACCGCTTTAGCACGGCGCGGCTTGTCGATATTAGCAAAGCGTAGGTTTGCAGTACTGATATCACGCGCGCGCGCCTGCCCATATGAGCTTGATAAACCAGCGAGCTGTTCGGTATCGCCGCGCTCAGCTATCCACCCT
Source organism: Psychrobacter sp. (assembly GCF_041554015.1). Classification (GTDB taxonomy): domain Bacteria; phylum Pseudomonadota; class Gammaproteobacteria; order Pseudomonadales; family Moraxellaceae; genus Psychrobacter. The sequence continues at coordinate 97,510 of NZ_JBFFMS010000002.1, forward strand.
TCGCGTAATTTTGGCAGACCTTTGGTCAAATCAATAGTGGCATTCGGGTCGGTATAGACGCCTGAGGTATCATAGACATAAAACGGTGGATTTTGCTCCCATTCGGACTCAGCGACGCCTTGGATGGGGGTTGGGTCAAGGGTAATCTCGCGCATCGGTACTTGAATATCAGGGCGTGAGCCTTCGATATAGACTTTGCGCGAAGCAGGTAAGATGCGATGTAAATCGCGCGCGTCTTCCTCGAAGCGAGCATCGGTTTCGCTACGATGGGCAGGAGTTTTTAGCGCGTCTGCTTTGCTTGATTTTACAGGGGTATATGCGGTGGCTTGCGAGCCAATAGTTGAGAGAGTCATATGCTGTCCTAGCGTGTTGGTTTTTGAATAAAAGCAACACCGCCAGTAGCTGCGGGGCAAGTCTATCTCGTACCGACAAATTCAATCGCAAGATAATACCTTATCAAAATAAATCTCGATAAGGTATTTACAAAGGATTGGTAGGCATCATCTTTATTAAAACAACATTTAGCCGTAAAAAGCTCTACGCAATGTTGGCAATAATAAAAAAGGCATTTCTGCACGCCCTTTGTACGATACAACATAGGCTTAAGACTTCCCTGCGTCGGTACTAACCGCATCAGGTTCGGCGGGTGGTTTCTCAGCGACCATAGCTCAACTGCATATTAAGCAGTCAATATATGTCGCACCCCGAGTCTGTCAGTGTTGTGAATCTTCTTAATACTATCAAACTTCGACGATAAGTCCTAGTCATTTGGCAATTTGTTAGTATCATTTGGCTATCAGCTTTCTGGTGTCCAGCCCTGAGCACGCTCGTAATCTTCATTATCCAAAAATTTATCACGTTGCTCAGTCAAAAACTGCTTCGCTTTAGGATCTAGCATACTCAGATGGTTTTCGTTAATCAGCATCGTTTGCTGCTCAAGCCACTCTTTCCAAGCCTTTTCAGACACAGTTTCTTGCAGTTCTTGACCTTTTTTATTGGGAAAAGGCGGATGCGGCATTTTTGGTAACTCTTGCTGATATTTGCGGCAAAAAACGGTATTGGCTTGAGGGTTAAAAGTTTCGGTCATGAATGATTCCTATTTATAATGGTTTGTTCAATAGCTTTTTTTAATGAGGTTAATAATAAATGATAGTGCCTCATACTGTACCTGATTCTACTCAAAAAAACACCCGCAACGAAGGCGGGCATTTTTAATAATAAAGTACTGTTATCTTTACATCGCTATTAAGCAAAGATGGCTAAACGTTCACGACCACGCGCCACCGCTTGTTTTACCTGATTCGGCGCCGTACCACCCAAATGATCACGGGCAGCAAGTGAACCTTCCAAGGTTAAATACTCAAACACGTCCTCACCAATCGCATCGCTAAACTGCTGTAATTGCGCTAATGATAAATCGCTTAAATCTACACCCTCTTTAATGCCTAAAGCAACGGCATTGCCGACCACTTCATGGGCATCGCGGAATGCTACGCCGCGGCGCACTAAGTAATCTGCCAAATCGGTAGCAGTTGCATAACCCTTCATAGTAGCAGCGCGCATATTTTCTTTATTTGGCGTGATATTTGGTAACATATCAGCAAAGGCGAGTAGCGAGCCGGTCAAGGTATCAACGCAATCAAATAGCGGTTCTTTGTCTTCTTGATTGTCTTTATTATAAGCAAGCGGCTGACTTTTCATGAGGCTAAGTAGCGTCATCAATTGCCCAAACACACGCGCTGCTTTACCGCGTACTAGCTCTGGTACGTCAGGGTTTTTCTTTTGCGGCATGATCGATGAGCCGGTACAAAAGCGATCAGGAATCTGCACAAAGTTAAATTGCGCCGACATCCAAAGGATAATCTCTTCGCTCATGCGTGACATATGCATCATCAGAATAGATGCCGCTGAGGTAAACTCAATAGCAAAGTCACGATCTGATACCGCATCCAGTGAGTTTTGGCAAATACCTTCAAACCCTAACAGCTCAGCGGTGATGGTACGGTCAATCGGGAAGGTGGTGCCAGCAAGGGCAGCACTACCAAGCGGCATCTGATTGATGCGGCGACGCGCATCAACTAGACGCTCAGTATCACGATATAGCATCTCAAACCAGGCCATGACATGATGACCAAAGCTGACAGGCTGCGCGGTTTGCAAATGGGTAAAGCCCGGCATGATGGTATCGGTATGCTGTTCAGCCAAATCTAATAAGCCACTTTGTAAACGCACGAGAAGCGTGACGATATTGTCAACCTCTTCACGTAACCATAGGCGAATATCGGTTGCCACTTGGTCATTACGGCTACGACCAGTATGCAGCTTTTTGCCAACCGCGCCGACGATATCAGTTAGGCGTGATTCGACGTTCATGTGCACGTCTTCAAGCGCGATAGACCAGTTAAACTCACCAGCTTCAATCTCGCGTAGCACTTGCTGCAGACCATCGATGATGGTTGCAACCTCACTGGCCTCTAAGATTTTGCACTCTTTGAGCATGGTCGCATGAGCGATAGAGCCTTGAATATCGTGGCGCGCAAAGCGTTGGTCAAAGCCAACCGATGCAGTAAAGGCGGCAACAAAGCTGTCAGTCGCTTCACTAAAACGACCGCCCCACATTTGCTGACCCTGACTGCTAGTAGGGCTATTGTGCGCGGCAGCGTTTGTTATAGAAGCATCTGTGCTAAACTCAGAAGCAGATGAATTTTTATTTGAATCGGGATTACTAAGGTTTGAAGAATTGGCGTTCATATCAGTCTAAGACAAGTCAAGAGAATAAGAACTCAAGTATAGCAAATGATGAGGTTGCCTTACTAGCGGAGCGCTTAGAGTTTTTTATACCCAAGCTCATGGAAATCATGAAACCTTGGCAATGGCTGCTGACAATCTTTTTTTGGACGCTCTTTTTGGCGATTGTCGATCGCCATAGTGTGACCAATGAGACCCAGTTTATTATAAAAATCACCGCAAGATTTATCCAGACCACCTTAACATTGCTGCCTTCTTTTTATCTCATAGACTATTTGCGCCCTGTTTTTAAACGCATGCGCACACTAAAAGTCAGCCTATATGTTTTACTTATTATCAGTGTAAATTCAGTCATCACACTGACACTTGTGCTGTTACTGATGATGAATACCGGGGCGTTTACTTATACACTTTATGATTTTATCTCAACCATCGTCTTTAATACTCTGATTGTTGCAGGGTTTGCCATCGCAGGATTGCTTATCTCTTTACGTCGTTACCGTGAAATGACAGCACTAAAGCAGTCGTTTGAGAAAAAACTCGCCGCACAAAACGATGTATTAAAAGCCCGTTTGGCACCGCATTTCTTCTTTAATACCATCAATACCTTGACATCACTGATTGAGACCAACCCCGCGCGCGCCGCCGATTTATTGCAACACGTTTCCGTATTATTTCGTGCCAGCTTTAATGGCGCGCGTGAGATTGGGTTTGAAGAAGAAGTGGCGCTTTGTGAGCATTATTTGGCCATTGAAACGATTCGATTGGCAGACAAACTGGTAATAAGTTGGCAGCTGCCTGATGAAAATATCATGTATGACATGGTGATCACCGCTTTGAGTTTGCAGAGCGTGATTGAAAAAATGCTGCTAAACGTGGTTGAGAGGAGCACCGAAACCGTATATATCGACATTACGGTCACCTGGCGACAACACCGTGTGACGATTATTATCAATGTACAACTGCCTAAGAATAGTTTAATGATCCACCACGATTTACGTCAGCATATGGATTTTTATATTCAAGCGCAGCGCTTACAAGCCTACTTCGGTCAGAGTGCAGATATCCAAAGTAAAGTCACCAACAAACAGATTACGACCATCATTGACTATCCACTACAGGATGTAAGCGCATAGTAATATTAACTGTGGCATATTTATTGCAGTATTTATTATAGTACGAATAGTAAGTACGGTTGATAAGTCCAGCTAAACCAAATTGATTATCAAAAGCCGTTCTTTCCCTATACTCAATGATAGGGGATAAGTGCTAATATGTTATTGATATTCTTAAATAGATATTTAAAGTATGCCCTTGGAAGGAGCTTGCATGCGGATCGTAGTTTGTGATGATGAACCATTAGCTCGTGAGCGTTTGGTTAGGATTGTAAAAGAATCCGGTCATGAGGTAGTTGCTCAAGCAAAAACGGGAACTGAAGCCATTGTCGCCGTAAAATCACAGCAGCCAGACATCATATTGTTAGATATTCGTATGCCTGAGATGGATGGCGTACAGTGTGCGCAAGAGCTCGCTAAGCTAAAGCATCCACCCGCCATCATCTTTGTAACGGCTTATGATCACTACGCCATTGCCGCTTTAAAAGCCAATGCCATTGGTTATTTACTAAAACCTGCTAATAAAGATGAGTTGCTCGAAGCTCTGCAAAAAGCCACCAATCTCAATGCTGCCCAGTTAAACGAGATTCGTAAGCTTGAAAATCCAACGTCGCGTCCAGTGCGCGAACATATTGCAGCGCGTACCCATCGCGGTGTTGAGCTGATAAAACTCAAAGACATCTACTATTTTACGGCAGATCAGAAGTACGTCAAAGTACGGCACAAGGATGGCATCGTGCTGATTGATGACACCTTAAAAGAGCTTGAGCAGGAGTTTGAGGACAAACTGTTTCGGGTACATCGTAATGCTATCATCAATATCCAATATCTGGACTTTTTAGAAACCTTAGATGCAGGTCAATATCAGCTACATTTTAAAGGAATTGATGAGACTTTAGCAGTGAGCCGCCGCCATTTACCTGGGCTGCGCGAAAAAATTCAAAACATCTGAGTATTGCTCGCTTTGTCTTCTAAAATCACTGTGCCATATCATCAAACCCTTATTTATGCTTAAATAGGGGTATTTTTTTGCATTATTATCGTTATAAAACCTTTTCAAGCCCCATCTTGGGCGAAAAACTTGCATTGTCATCAAGCAATGACCGTTTAGTATTAAAATTATTGAGGCCTTTTATGAGCACCATGCAACCATCTGCTTTGACTACCATAAATATCGCTACGCGCCAGAGCCCGTTGGCACTATGGCAAGCGGAACATATTCGTGACCGGCTCCTAGCATTGTATCCTGAGATGACAATTAACCTCCTAAAAATCGTCACTAAAGGTGACAAGATTTTGGATACGCCACTGGCAAAAATTGGCGGTAAAGGGTTATTCGTCAAAGAGCTTGAGCAGGCGCTGTATGACAAGCAAGCGGACATCGCGGTGCACTCACTCAAAGACGTGCCAATGGATTTGCCCGAAGGATTGACGTTGGGTGTCTATTGTAAGCGTGCCTCACCAACAGATGCTTTTGTCTCTAATACTTATTCTATTATCGATGAGCTGCCACAGGGCGCAGTAGTTGGGACTGCCAGTTTGCGTCGTCAGTGCCAAATCAAAGCCTATCGTCCCGATTTGCAAATTAAAACCCTACGCGGCAACGTCGGTACGCGCCTGAGCAAATTAGATGCAGGCGAGTTTGATGCCATTATTTTGGCAACCAGTGGTCTACAGCGTATTGAGCTTGATGAGCGCATTCGTAGTGAGCTGGATATCGATATTTGCTTGCCGGCGGTTGGACAGGGCGCGTTAGCGATTGAATGCCGCGCCGATGATGCTGAGGTGCTAAAGCTGTTAGCGCCGCTAAATGATGACAAAGCTCGTATCCGCCTCATCGCTGAGCGCGCGCTCAATCGCCATCTGCAAGGTGGTTGCCAAGTGCCTATCGCCGCTTATGCTGTACTGCAAAAAGCAGATGCCTTGTCTACTGATAATGCCGACAGCGTCAATGGTAGTAACGACGATAGTAACGATAATGGTAATAACGATGCTGGCGATACCCTGTGGCTGCGTGGCCGCGTTGGTCAAGAAGATGGTAGTAAGCTGCTTAAGGTAGACAAGCACCAGACGTTAACAGGCAGTCAAGCTGAGCAAGAAGCTCAGGCAAACCAGCTGGGTATTGAGGTTGCCAAAAAGCTATTACAAGCTGGTGCTGGTGAGATTTTATCAGCGATTTACCATCCTAAATAATAGCTAAACTGTATAGCTTTGAAGCATTACCAACTTAATCATAGAGTTATCAGGGTTTAGATGACTCTATAATTGTGCTAACTCTACTTGATTTTTTCACGGTATATTTATGTCTTGGTCATCATCTACGTCCACGGATTCAAATCAACCAATGAATACGCCACTATCGCTGCCGCAAATAGTTATAAATACGCGCCCAGTTGAGCGCGCCGAACCGCTGACGCAATATTTGCAAGCGGCAGGTCTAACGGTCGTTGATATGCCGATGTTGACTCTGCAACCGCGTTTGACCACGGATAACGATATGATGCTGATGCGTCAGTGGCTAGCAGGCGCGTATCAGGCACTGGTCATCGTAAGCCCGACAGCGGCAGCCTCAGGGTTGGCTATATGGCAGTTGCTTGAGCAGGAGCGCCAAGCTAATGATGGGCATGATAAAGAAATAGAGGGTACAGAAGGTAGCTCTGAGACTTTTGAGACTTTAGCAGCGCCAAGTCATCTGATTGCAGTTGGTGAAGCAACGGCTGCGGTATTAAATGAGGCAAAATTGCCATTTGCTAGCTATCAAGTGCTGCAGCCTGTTATTGCTAATAACGAAGGTATGCTGGCAATGCCTGAGATTGAAAGCTTGCAAAGAGGGGATAAGCTGCTTGTATGGCGGGGTCTTGGTGGACGGCGATTATTGGTCGATACGTTGCAGGCGCGCGGTGTGCATATCGATAGCATCGCTTGGTACGAGCGTAAAATGCCTATCGATGCTATGGTCCAGTATCAACAATGGCTACAAGGTTTCAATAGTGGAGATGCGACATCTGGCATAACCGCATCAAAGCAAGCAAAACCCATTGTCATCGTAAGTAGTGGTACCGCATTTGAGCACTGGCAAAGTATTGTTCAAGCGACCGAATTGCTCAATGTAGCAGCAGGACAACTAGCAATGCCAGTCAATGTACCACTGACACTATCAGACTTTGCTTATGTGGTATTGGGCGAGCGCCTAGCCAATATGGTTGCTGAGCAGCATTTAAGTTATTGGCGCGTGGAAGATTTGGCGCCAGAAACCATTCTTGCTGCTATTAATACTCCGTGCTTATAATAGTTAAAAATGTAAAAAGCTTAATCTTATCAATCATGAACGGTGTGGCCTATGCCAATGAACTCTGAATCGTTATCGAAAGATCCTTCTGCTCTTCAGCAGCGCCGGCAAGCAAATATGTTCTTGTTACGCTTGCAATGGGTGGTTATTTTATTGTTAATAGGCGTCTTACTGTGGCTATATATCAGTCAGCAGCGTTTTCAGCATACGGTCAATGAGCGCTTGCAAAGCAATGAGCAAGTGGTCAGCCGTTTAAATGAGATGGACGACCGCATATTTGCGATGAGTCAACAAACGCTGCCAGCGACTAGGGCAGCGGTCAATAGCCAAGCTCAAAACCAGCTAGATCTATTGCGTATCCAGATACAAGCTGTTGAGAGACTGCTGGCAGACAGTAATAGCAGCGCGGCGATTGGTTTGTTACAAGGGCTACATTGGCAGCTTTCGCAAAAAAATAACGAGATTGCACCTGCATTAACGGTGGTCATTAAACAAAGCTTGGTTAAAGATATTGAGCGTTTACAGGCAAAAAGTGCGCAGCCAAGCTCTTGGCAGCTGCAGAATCTGGCGATTCAAAATATCCAAGATTTTTTATATCGCTATGAGGGTACTACTAGTTCAGATGCCAATCTCAACAATGCACAACAGCAAAGTACAGTACCGAGCCTGTCTACTGAAAATAGCCGTTTAACGCATCGGCAACTGAAGATTCATGAAGCCATCATGACTTTAAATCTAGCCAGTCAGGCCAGCAACATGCATGATCGTGACCAGTTGGTTATGTATTTAAATCAGGCCCGCAAACAGCTGCAAACACTCATACCTAAGCAAACCCAGCAAGTCAAACCAACAGAGTCACAGGTTTCTATCGACAACAAGCAACAGTCAGACAAAAACGACTTGCAGCTCAGATCTTCTCATAAGAATATGCCAGAAGTGATAGAGAGTTTGGATAGACTGATTGCAAATGCACCAAAAACATCGCCTTTATTGACCTCGCAGATTTTAAATAAGCCGCAACGTTAATGCATGACTGATTTATGCGATAGTTTTATAGGCGATAGTTTTAAAGGGTTATCGTTTTAAAGAACAATAAAAAGTAAGAGAGCAGCTGTTATGAAGCATTTGAATCATACCTCTATCGTGACTCATCTAGATGATACTCGTCCTGATGAGCTGGCGCATTATCCTGTTATTTATCAGCAGCCAATCCATTGGGGTGAAATGGATGCCTTTAATCACCTAAACAATGTGGTGTACTATCGTTACGCTGAGTCTGCGCGTATTGGTTACTTGCAGGCACTGGGTATGTTTGATGGCAATATGGTGACGGTATTGGCGCAATCTAGTTGCCAGTATCTACGCCCAGTAACCTATCCTGATACCTTGTTATTAGGCGTGCGTTGTCAGCGTTTGGGCACGACCAGCATTGTGATGGAATACAGCTATTATAGTCTGGCACAAGCTGTTATCGTTGCAACCGCTGAGGCAGTGATCGTGCGCTTAGATAGTAAAGCTCAAGATAAACAACCATGGACGCATGAAGAGCGTGAGCGCTTGCTAGCACTAGAGGCAACGTTTGGTCATACCCCACAACTCTAAGTAGAATGCTTTGTGATTAAGCTTTGAGCAAACAGTAAAAAGGCGCATCAATCTAAGCTCATGCGCCTTTTTATTAATCATAAGTTTCTATTGATTAAGCCTATTAATCTTGCTTTGGTGCATGGACAAAATCAACCACATTTAAATCAAAACCAGATAAGGCATAGAACTTCATCGGTGATGATAATAGACGCATATCACGTACCCCTAAATGACGTAAAATCTGCGCGCCAACACCAATACTGCGATAAGGCTGCTGTGTGATGGTAGACAAGGCTTCATTTAATGCCGCTTTATCCAAGGCATCACCCAAGTCAGTTGGTTCATGATTGCCAATCCAAACCAAGACGCCGCGCTCTGAGGCGCTGATTTCTTCTAGTGCTGAGCGTACGCTCCAGCCGCTACGACCAGTGGTGTCATTTTTGGCAGCAAACAAGTCACGTAATGGATGAAAACCATGGACGCGAACGGTGCTAACACCTTGGCTTACATCGCCTTTAACCAAGGCCAAATGGGTTTCAGTCGCACCAAACTCACGGAAACGATGTAAGGTAAAGGTGCCATATTCGGTCTCAAACGGATGCGAGGCGATCTCTTCGACAGTTTGCTCATTGGCAATACGGTAGTTGATCAAATCAGCAATGGTACCAATTTTTAGATCATGTTCCTTGGCAAATATCTCAAGGTCATCACGGCGTGCCATGGTGCCATCGGCATTGATAATCTCTACAATCACGGCTGCTGGCTCAAGTCCAGCAAGACGTGCTAAGTCACAGCCCGCCTCGGTATGTCCGGCGCGATGTAGCACGCCGCCATTTTGTGCCATGATTGGGAAAATATGCCCAGGCTGAACGATGTCTTCAGGCTTTGCGGCAGAGGAAACAGCGGCTTGGATGGTACGCGCGCGATCAGCGGCTGAAATGCCCGTAGTCACGCCTTCAGCTGCTTCAATAGAAACTGTAAAGTTGGTGCTAAATTTTGCCTCATTACGATCAGACATAAGCGGCAGAGCCAACTGCTGACAACGTGCTTGTGACAAGGTCAAACACACCAAGCCACGTGCATGAGTGATCATAAAGTTGATGTCTTCAGGGCGCACATGGGTCGCTGCCATGATAATATCGCCTTCGTTTTCGCGGTCCTCATCATCCATCAAGATGACCATTTTACCGGCACGAATGTCTTCGATAATCTCAGGAATCGTATTTAAACTCATAGGATGTCTCAATATTTTATTATATAAATGTCAATATGGGATATAAAGCGTTGTCTGCCTATTGTAGCAGTAGCTGCGACAAAGCGCTGTTGCAGCTAAGCAAAATGCATCGGACCAAATCGATCGACTGTAGACACAGTCTAATCATTGCTTATCTATCATTATGAGGACATTTTAACGCTTTTCACCCCACTGTGCTGCCTCATCTCGAAACTATATAGGCCAGTCTGTCTAAAAAAGTGATGAGTATCAGTAAGGCTTACGACAATTGCTGGATGATCGTCTATAGTCCGTCGTATTTTGAGTGGTTAGTCATTACTCGCTGCTTGGCTTTTGAGCCAGTCCATAAATTGCTTGCTATGCTGCTCACGCTGATTGTCTGCAAACTCATAAAAGCGCGTACCGATTAAATTATCTGGTAAGTAGCTTTGCACATAATAGTGATTGGGATAATCGTGCGGATAGATATAATCTTGCCCATAACCTTGATTGCGCATCAATTTGGTGACGCCATTACGCAAATGGAGCGGCACAGGGGAGGCGTCCTTTTCTGCCAAGCGCATTGCGGCATTGATGGCATTGTAAGTACTGTTACTCTTAGCACTGGTTGCCAGATAGACCACCACTTGTCCCAGGATAATACGCGCCTCTGGCATACCAATAGATTGCACACTGCGCAAAGCCGCATCAGCAAGGAGTAGGGCGTTGGGATTGGCATTACCGATATCTTCACTGGCTAAAATCACCAAGCGCCGTGCAATAAAATCAGCTGGCTCACCGCCCACTAGCATACGCGCCATCCAATAAAGCGCTGCATCTGGGTCTGAGCCGCGCACTGACTTTATCATGGCTGAGACCATATCATAGTGCTGCTCGCCATCTTTATCATAACGTACGAGCGCCGTCTGAGCGACACGAGCGACCAAAGCATCATCGATAATGAGTGGTGATTGCGTGGTATCAGCCGTTTGAATCGCAAGCTCTAATAGGTTAAGGGCTTTTCTGGCATCACCATGCGCCAGTTGGCTAATCGTATCTTGCGCCTGCAAATCGACCGATAGGTTTTTTAGCGCCTTATCTTCTAAAAGCGCGCGCTGGAGTACGGCGCTGATTTGCTCAGGCGTGAGCGGCTCTAAACGATAGACTTGGCAACGTGATAATAGGGCGTTGTTAACACTAAAAGAAGGGTTTTCAGTGGTTGCGCCAATCAAGGTAATATCACCTGCCTCAACCGCACCGAGTAAGGCGTCTTGTTGGGCTTTATTAAAACGATGAATCTCATCGATAAACACCACAGGTGATTCAAAACTTAAAGAATCCTTACTGTCTAATACTTCGCGCAGCTGCTTAACCCCAGTATTTAAAGCAGATAGTGCATGGAAGGGGCGTCCAACAGCATCTGCCAAGAGCATAGCAATGGTTGTTTTGCCAATACCTGCTTCCCCATGCAAAATGATAGAGGGTAGATGTCCTTGCTCTACCAAGCGTCGTAACGGCGCACCCACTGCTAACAAGTGCTCTTGACCAATAATAGCGTCAAGTGTAGCAGGGCGCATGCGCTGGGCGAGGGGGGTGTCAGCATGAAAATTGGGTGGCATAAAATTCTCTATCTCTTCTGTTATTCAAGGATTTTTATTGTAGTATTGAACATTTGTTTTTATGTTATAAAGTCAGTCTACTGTTTTGTATATCTATCTTTATAGCTTTATAACATTGTCATGATGTCGTACCTAGCAGTATAAAGGTTAGGCTAACGCAGAATTACGTTAATAAAAGTCAGCTAAATGTACAGCTTATGTCTTTAATGCTTTATTTATAGCTATATTAACCCTATTAAGGTGTTAACTAACTTATAAAAGTGGTAGATCACAGATGAAGGGTAAGGGTAGTCATGTTGCAGTCAATTTTTAGGCGTCTATCAAGACAGCCAAAACCGCCAAATCAGCGTTTGGCATCTACTTATTTAGGTGCTAACAAACGACAAGCAAGGTTTCTGACTGAAGGTGAAATCAGTCTTGCACGTTCGGTTTTTGCTGACAGCATCAAGCTTGATGAGGTACAACTAAAGACAGCATGGTGGGTACTAAAGCATTATGCCGTGAGTCCTAATGGTCACATTTATTTTCATCCAGCAGATTGGGTTGATGATTTTAGTCAAGCGCCACTTGGGAAGCAAAGTTGGTTGATACATGAGCTCACACATGTGTGGCAGCTGCAACAGGGTATGAAGGTGGTACGCGGTGCGCTTATCGATCGCCGCTATAAATATGTACTAAAAATGGGTAAGCCTTTTTTTAAATATGGTATTGAGCAACAGGCACGTATGGTGCAAGACTATTTTGTCCGTCGTCAGCGCGGACAAGACTGTCAGGATCTGGCAAACTGCATTCCATTTTTAGCCGTTTAATCAACGGACAGTCTTGCTCATAGCAGCTCATACTGTCATTGACTCTTAAATATAAGTTTTATATAGCTATGTGATATTTTCGTTTTTAACACAGGAAATAAATTCAGATGTTTACATTATTGCCAAAAAAGCCTCATAGTGAAGATGGTTATCACTTTGCTAACAAGGGGTTTGGGCGTTCACAGCAGTCAAAGCCCTTACTGGCGGCGTCTTTGGCTGGCATGCTATTGCTAAGCGCTTGTCAGCCACAAGCTGTAGAAGACGAGGTCGCCGATAAGCCTAAAACCAGTGAGCAAATAACTGAGGAAGACAGTCAACCAATGGCGCAAAGTGACTCTGCTGCTGCCCGTATTGAGCAGTTTAAGCCTTTATATGTTACCCAGTTTCAAGGATTACAGGGGCGGTTGCAAGCGGAGTATGAGTCGCTACAAGCTGCGGACATTGCAGACAGTGAAAACGCCTTGTTAGTTGATGAGCCTATCGATAGCAATGAGGCGAGCAATAATCAGCCAGCTAATGGTAATCAAGGCGCTGCTACGCCACAACTTGTAGAGAGCCCAGTAACAGCGACACAAGAGGGAGCAAATAGCGACTCTGCGTCAGCTACTCAGATGAATGATGAGGTTAATACCAATACTGAAGTCGGCAAGCGTGACTTAACGGTGTTAAAGCGCATTAGCTTAGAGCCGCGTAAGCCTATTATATTAACTGAAGAGCAGATTATAGAGCGCTATGAACAAGCGATGGACGCCCTTTATCAGCCAGTGACGACGCCACTAACTGCTCAAGATATCGACACCCTGATCAATATCGCAACTTTGGTGCCACAGCTTTTTGAAGATGCAGAAATTGCTGGCAGAGTGAGCGCCAAAAGTCCTGCTTTGGCGCGTTTGATTATCCAGCATCAGGTATGGGAGCAAATAGAAGCTCAGCAAGTACTGGATATGCAGAAAATGAAACAAACCCAGCAGCAGGAATTTGAGATTCTGATGGCAAAATTTAATGAAACCATCAAAGGTTATGATGAACAAATCGCCAAGTACGAGCAGACGCTAAAAGAGTTTCAATAATCTATTAAATTTAAACATAAAAAATCTCGCACATGGCGAGATTTTTTATGGTTTTTTATTTTTACAAATGCTTAATAACTACTTACGGTCTTCAACTTTAACGAATTCGCGTTGTTTCTCACCAGTATATAACTGACGTGGGCGACCGATTTTGAACGGTGCGCTGTGCATCTCAAGCCAATGGCTGATCCAGCCAGAGGTACGAGCTAGTGAGAAGATAACAGTAAACATTGACGTTGGGATACCAATGGCTTTTAAGATAATGCCAGAATAAAAGTCAACGTTTGGATACAGGTTACGCTCAATGAAGAACGGGTCTTCTAAAGCGATTTTCTCAAGCTCCATAGCAAGCTTAAGCTTAGGATCATCGATACCAAGCGCCTGTAATACCTCGTCACACGTCTTTTTCAGTACTTGTGCGCGTGGGTCGAAGTTTTTGTAGACACGGTGACCAAAGCCCATCAGCTTTACTTCACGGCTTTTTACTTTTTCCATGAATTCAGGCACGTTTTCTACCGAACCGATTTCATCTAGCATCTCAAGTACGGCTTCGTTAGCGCCGCCGTGTGATGGACCCCAAAGGGCGGCGATACCAGCAGCGATACAAGCATAAGGATTTGCGCCAGTAGAACCCGCTAAACGTACGGTAGACGTTGAAGCATTTTGCTCATGATCAGCATGCAAGGTAAAGATTTTGTCCATGGCACGGGTGATGACGTCATTGGTTTTGTAATCAACATCAGCAGGCGTTGCAAACATCATGTATAAGAAGTTTTCCGCATAATTGAAGTCATTACGTGGATACATGAACGGTTCGCCTTGTGAGTATTTATAACTCATTGCTGCAAGCGTTGGCATCTTAGCGATCAGGCGAATCGCAGTAATTTCACGATGTTCTTCATTGCTGACATCTAGGTTTTCATGATAGAACGCTGACAGAGCACCAACGACACCAACCATAATGGCCATCGGGTGAGCGTCACGGCGGAAACCTTCAAAGAATTTACGCAATTGATCATGAACACCAGTATGCTTACGAATTTTCTCAAAGAAATCGGCTTTTTGCTCAGCGTTAGGCAAATCACCATGAATCAGTGCATAAGCCACTTCTAGATATTCTGCATTGTTTGCTAACTGGTCAATAGGATAGCCGCGATGCAATAGCTCGCCTTTACCACCATCAATGAAGGTAATTTTTGATTCGACAGGAGCGGTTGCCATAAAGCCTGGATCATAGGTCCAGTAGCCAGCTTGTTGGAAAGCAGCAACTTCGATAACTGATGGTCCTAAAGTGCCCTCAGTAATAGGAAGTTGGTAGTCCTTACCATCTACGGTCAATGTGGCTTGATTATCAGCCATAATTTAATCTCCATTGTTTTAACTTGTTAGAACAAAAATAATAGTGACGCACACCCTCGCGTCATAAACAGTCAAATGGTCAAAAAGAATATGACCTATTTAATATGCAGGCTATATTAGCAGCTATTACTTAAGTTTTGAAAAGACTTTTACTCGCAAAACTACCAATAGGCGTGCGCTAATAGTGCTTATCGGCTGTAAACTTTGTATCAAAATATGTCTCGTGAGTAATTTGACTGTAAACCAGCCTATTTGGCGTAGGGTAATGATTATTATTACGTAACCTACAAAAAAGCTATTTTAGCCAAATCTTATGTCGAGATACTTTCTTATAGCTTCTATTTATAGTTACGATAATAAGAGCTATAACAAGACAGGGCATCATCAGTCGATACATTCATCTATCTGTCTAAACTTATAAAGTAAGTGTCTAAGACTGAGTAATATTAATGAATTCATCTTGCAAATAGCCAGTTTTTTGTTAATAAATCTCTAATAACCACTATTTAGGGGATAAATTTGTAATTAGAGCCCAGTCATTTTATAATTAGAGGGATTTAACTGGCACTAGCTTTGCGCAAATTGATGGCTTGTCCTGATAAAGTAGGTACTGGGCGTTGCTCTACTCATACTTTGTTACGATTGAATGATCATTTTGCAGACCAAGACCGAGCTTATCGCTTGAATGTTCTTGTTAACTGTTCTATTTTTAAATAGCCTACAGTGAAGTTTACCTTAACAAAAAATGATAACATAGAGATGACTCCATGGCGTTGTCTTTTTTTTGTGAATGGGAATGGGTAAAAATAGAATAGTTAATCGATTTATTCCATGCTTTATTTTATGGTCTGTTAATATGTAGAGAGCTTGTTGTTGAAAGAGTGTACTGGCTCATTACCTGATGATTACATTGCCATAATGACCCTAGTACGCCTTGTATGCTTGCAGATTTAGCGCAAATTAAATGACGTCAGCTAGCCCTTCCTTACTTTATTCGTCTTGTGTAGAGCTCAGTGTATTTGGCAGCCGATTGCTAAAGCATAAGTAACTACCAGATATAACCGCAAAAAGGATGCCCGCTGTGAAAAGCAACCGACCTATTGATCTGCCCCTCAGCCAAGTGATTAGTGTTAATCGATCACCGATTGCGATTGCTTCAATTCTGCATCGTATCTCTGGCATCATTTTATTTTTACTTATTCCAGTCATGCTGTGGTTATTGCAGAATTCTTTGGCATCGCCTGAGAGTTTTGAGACCGTGTTTGACAATGTTTTAGTGCGCTTTTTGGCGTGGATTTTCGTTGCTGCCATTGCTTATCACTTTGTGATGGGTATGAAGCATTTATTTGCTGATATGGGTATGAACGAAGAGCTGAAATCCGGCCGTGCCGCCTCTATGATCAGCTTTGTAATTGCAGCGATCTTAATTGTCGCGTCATTTGTATGGGTGATGTTCTAATGAAAAATGATTCAGGTATCAAAAGCGCAACCAGTCTAACCGGCTCAGGCTCACGTGATTGGATTATTCAGCGTATCAGTGCTGTGGTATTGGCAGTATATAGTGTGGTGCTATTGGGCTTCTTTTTGACCCACGGCGATGTCACTTATGCTGAGTGGTCAAGTTTTATGACCAGCTTACCGATGCGTCTATTTAGCTTGGTGGCGGTTCTAGCCCTTGCAGGTCACGCATGGATTGGTATGTGGACGGTGTTTACTGATTATATCACTACAGGCAAATTGGGCGCGAGCGCAGCGGGTCTACGTCTGGTATTGCAGACCTTAATGATTATTGCCGTATTAGTATTTTTATTCTGGGGCATCATGATTTTTTGGGGTAACGGCTTCGGTGTCGTTGCTGTTTAATTCTCAGATAGATATGCACATTTTAGTAAGTGGTTGAAGACAGCTTATATATCCAATTTTATCAGTCATATCCATGCTTTGAGTCGATGATTCAGCTTGGAGTGCATGACTGGTTGAGCGGTCTTTGTATTTACTTCGCAAGTATTAACAGGCATTAGGAAAACCGTAATGGCAACTAGACAAGACAATACCATTAGCAATATCAAAACTCTAAACTATGACGCGGTCATCGTTGGTGGTGGCGGTTCAGGTATGCGTGCATCATTGCACCTAGCTGAAGCCGGCATGAAGGTTGCAGTCTTAACCAAAGTATTCCCAACGCGCTCGCACACGGTTGCAGCTCAAGGCGGTATTGGTGCAAGTCTCGGTAACATGAGCAACGATAACTGGCATTTCCACTTTTATGACACCGTTAAAGGGTCAGATTGGTTGGGTGATCAAGACGCCATTGAGTACATGTGCCGTGAAGCGCCAAAAGTCGTTTATGAGCTTGAGCACATGGGCATGCCGTTTGACCGTAACGAAGATGGCACGATTTATCAGCGCCCATTCGGTGGTCATACCTCAAACTATGGCGAAAAAGCTGTACAACGTGCGTGTGCTGCTGCTGACCGTACTGGTCATGCACTATTACATACGCTTTATCAAAAAAATCTACAGCAAGGTACTGAGTTCTTTATCGAGTGGATTGCGCTTGATTTGATCAAAGATGAAGCTGGTAATATCAATGGCGTTATCGCGATTGAGCAAGAAACGGGTACGGTTGCCGTATTCCAGTCACCGATTACTGTCCTAGCGACAGGTGGTGCAGGTCGTATCTTTGCGGCATCTACCAACGCTTATATTAATACTGGCGACGGTATTGGTATGGCCGTTCGTGCGGGTATTCCATTACAAGATATGGAGTTCTGGCAGTTCCACCCAACGGGCGTTCATGGTGCAGGCGTACTATTGACCGAAGGTTGCCGCGGTGAAGGCGCAATCTTACGTAATAAAGATGGCGAAGCCTTTATGGAGCGTTATGCGCCAACGGTTAAAGACTTGGCACCACGTGACCTAGTTTCTCGTTCTATGGACCAAGAAATCAAAGAAGGTCGTGGTTGTGGTCCAAATGCCGACCATATCGTGATGGATATGACCCATTTGGGTGTTGAAACCATCATGAAGCGTCTGCCGTCAGTATTTGAGATTGGTAAAAACTTTGCCAACGTCGATATCACTAAAGAGCCGATTCCTGTTATTCCAACCATTCACTACATGATGGGCGGTATTCCAACGACGATTCATGGTCAAGTGATTGTACCGGATTTAGAAGCGGGTACCGATGAAGACGGTCTATATGCCAAAGGCAATGTGATTAAAGGTCTTTATGCCATCGGTGAATGTGCGTGCGTCAGTGTCCACGGTGCCAACCGTTTAGGTACCAACTCATTACTAGATTTATTGGTATTTGGTCGCGCTGCTGGTAAGCACATCGTTGATGAGTTCCATCACGCTGATCATAACTATAAGCCACTTGATCCTCGCGTCCTTGATTATACAGTTGGTCGTTTAGACAAACTGCAACAATCAACTTCAGGCTACAATGCGCAAGACGTTGCCGATGAGATTCGTGCAATCATGCAAACGCATGCCAGTGTATTCCGTACACAAGCGATGATGGATGAAGGCGTTAAGAAAATCCTAGCCCTAGGCGAGAAGATTGATCAGATTCATTTGGCTGATAAATCACAAGTCTTTAACACCGCGCGTATCGAAGCCTTTGAAGTAGGCAATCTTTATGAAGTTGCAAAAGCGACGATGATATCAGCCGCCAAGCGCCATGAAAGCCGCGGCGCGCACAGTGTCTCTGACTATGATCGTCCTGAGGATGATGAGTACGCACCAAATGGTCGTAACGATAATGATTGGATGAAGCATACCCTATGGTATTCTGAAGGCAATAAGATTATCTATAAGCCAGTTCGTAAAGTACCATTAACGGTTGATTATATCGAGCCAAAGGTTCGCGTCTACTAATTCAGATGACTTGCATCTGCTACAGATAGACAGCATATACGTTTTATCCTTTATTCATTTATTAAAAAGGTGACCGCCAGCTACAAGCTCATGCCAGCGCTCTATTAATCAGTATTTGACCCTTCTTGTCAGTCCAGATTAATAGTCAGCGCGACTATGTTGCAATCTTTGTATGCCCGCCATCACCGACGTGTGGAGTTTAGCATTATGAGCCGAGGTACTCGCACCATCGAAATCTATCGCTACGATCCTGATGTGGACGCAGCGCCGCGCATGCAAACCTATACGATTGAGTTGTTAGATTCAGATCGTATGTTGCTTGACGTGTTATTACGCCTAAAGAAGGAAGATGAAACCCTTACCTTCCGTCGCTCATGCCGTGAAGGCATCTGTGGCTCTGATGGCATGAATATTAATGGTAAAAATGGTCTGGCATGTTTGATCAACATGAACACCCTGCCAGAAAAAGTAACCGTTCGTCCCCTACCGGGTCTGCCGGTTGTTCGTGATTTGGTCGTTGATATGAACCAATTTTACGAGCAGTACGAAAAGGTACATCCATTTTTAATTAACGATCAGCCAGCGCCTGCGACTGAGCGCTTGCAGTCACCTGAGCAACGTGACAAGTTAAATGGTTTATATGAGTGTATTTTATGTGCTTGCTGTTCAACCAGCTGCCCATCTTTCTGGTGGAATCCTGATAAATTCTTAGGACCATCAGCACTACTGCATGCCGATCGTTTTGTTTCTGATAGCCGTGACACCGATACGCGTGCACGTTTGGCTCGTTTAGACGATCCATTCAGCTTATTCCGTTGCCGCGGTATCATGAACTGCGTATCAGTATGTCCAAAAGGCTTGAATCCAACCAAAGCAATTGGTCATTTGCGTAATTTGTTGCTTGATCAAGCAGGTTAATATACCTTTTAAGCTTAATTAGCTTTATAATAGCGCTATAAAAAAACACCACCTAAGATAAGGTGGTGTTTTTTATTTATTAAAATAAGCAAAAATAGCGCAAGGCTACTACGTTTGTTGTATCACTCTCGGACACGATTGGCATTTGCATCAGAACCATTATGGCAAGTAAGGCGATACTAACAATACGTTGCTCATATGTAAGACAACCTGTTATCTCGCGCATCTGCCTATATAATTATAAATAGGAATGGCTAAGCATAAAAAATGCTTGGTTATTATAAAATTATAGGGGTGAATGACGATGATAGAAGGTATATAATACTGAAGTTAAAACGCATGCATCGCAGTGATGAATGAATGCGTAAAAATCACTCATCTATGCATTGTAGAGAGTGATCATAGATATTCATTGTTTAAATACAGTATATTGAACAAACAAACTATAGCTGCAATCGTTGCCATGTTACGCTATACGGCAGTGTATCATTTGTCAAATAGTGATTACGAAGCTACAATAGCCTAGTTATTCAGCGGAAATGGCATGTAAATTAGCCAGCTGAACAAAAAATTTTAAAAAAATGTTATGAGTAACGATTTAGTTATAACTTATAGCATTATATATAAATTAATGTTTTACGACGAGCGACATAAGAAAACTGCACGTTCACAAATAATGTGAATCGCCTTCTATGTTGATTGTCCATGGTTAAAAGCTATATATGTAACAGTTGAACCGCCTATATACAACAGATTTCGCAATAATAAGCACGATTCCATTCATTTATCTATCAAATAGACGATTATTATGAATAGTATAACTAAAGAAGCAGCGAGCGTAGATCAAACAGAATTGGCTGCTGATAACGCCACTTATATTGATATCCTCTACGAGCAATACCTAGAAGATCCTAATAGTGTTGGCAGTGATTGGCAAACGTATTTTGAACAATACAAATCGCCAAATGATGCGCCGCATAATGCCATCAAAGATCAGTTTTTATTATTAGCTCGTAATCAGACGGCTAATAAGGTCAATACTGATACCAATAGCGCCCCTAGCACTCAAAAAAGTAGCCCTGCTGGTGACAATAAGCAGATGGGCGTACAGCAGCTTATCTCAGCTTACCGTCGCCGCGGTCATCGCCGTGCGCAGTTAGATCCCTTAAATCTGCATCCGCGTGCAGAAGTGGAGGATTTGACCCTTGCTTATCACAATCTTTCTGAAGCAGATCTTGATACGGTATTTCCGACTAATGATCTAAACATCGGTAAAAATGAAGCGCCGTTACGCGAAATCATTGAGATTATGGAGCGCGTCTATTGCCGTCATATCGGTATAGAGTATATGCACGTGACCACCAGCACTGAAAAGCGCTGGATGGAAAAATATCTAGAAACCAATCTAGGTCATATCTCGTTTGATACAGAAAAACGCCTGTCTATCCTTGAGCGTTTGACCGCAGCAGAAGGTTTAGAGAAGTACCTTGCGCGTAAATATACGGGTGTGAAGCGTTTTGGTCTGGAAGGCGGCGAGAGCTTTATTCCAGCTATCAATGAAATCATCCAACGTGCTGGTGGTTATGGCACCAAAGAGATGGTCATTGGTATGGCGCACCGTGGGCGTTTAAACTTGTTGGTCAACATCTTGGGTAAAAACCCTGCCGATTTGTTTGATGAGTTCGATGGTAAAGTGCAGCCAGAAAAAGGTTCAGGCGATGTTAAGTACCACAATGGTTTTTCATCAAACGTGATGACACCAGGTGGCGAGGCGCATTTAGCCTTGGCATTTAACCCATCACATCTTGAAATCGTTGCGCCGGTACTACAAGGCTCAGTACGTGCGCGTCAAGTACGTCGTAATGATCAGCCAATGTATGAAAACAAGCGTGGCAACTCAGTATTGCCAATTGTCATCCATGGTGATGCAGCGTTTGCCGGTCAAGGCGTGGTACAAGAGACCTTCCAGATGTCACAGACCCGTGCATATACGACGGGTGGCACCATTCATATCGTGATTAATAACCAAGTTGGTTTTACCACCAGCCGTCAAGAAGATGCCCGCTCAACAGAATACTGTACCGACGTGGCAAAAATGGTTCATGCGCCAATTTTACATGTTAATGGTGATGATCCTGAGTCTGTGGTATTTGCTGCGCAGTTGGCATTAGATTATCGTCATGAATTTGACAAAGATATTATTATAGATCTCTTCTGCTATCGCCGTAACGGTCATAATGAGGCGGACGAGCCTTCAGCGACGCAGCCATTGATGTATGCGGTGATCAAAAAGCTACCAACGACTCGTACTATCTATGCAAAACAGTTAATTGAGCAAGGCTTACTAAGTAAAGAAGATGAAACGCGTCTAGAAGATGAGTATCGCGAATCTTTAGACCGCGGTGAGTATGTTGCTAATGCATTGGTTAATGAGCCGAACGAGCAGCTATTTGTCGATTGGAAACCTTATCTAGGTCATGATTTGGTTGACGATTGGGATACCAGTGTCGATATCGAATTATTAAAAGGTTATGGTCGCCGCATGGCGCAAATGCCAGAAGGCTATAAGCTACAGCGTCAGGTACAAAAAGTAGTTGAGCAGCGTTTAGCGATGCAAACTGGTGAAGAGCCTTTAAACTGGGGTGCAGCTGAGACACTGGCATACGCATCATTGGTCGATAACGATAAAGTGCTGGTACGTATTACTGGTGAAGACGTTGGCCGTGGTACGTTCTCACATCGTCACAGTGAGCTATATAATGTAGAAGATGGCAGCATGTATGTGCCACTGGCTCACATGAGCGAAGACCAAGCACGCTTTGCCACTTATAATTCATTGCTATCAGAAGAAGCTGTACTGGCTTTTGAATATGGCTATGCGACCACAGTGCCAAATGCATTGGTCATTTGGGAAGCGCAGTTCGGTGATTTTGTTAACGGTGCTCAAGTTGTTATTGACCAGTTTATCGCAAGTGGCGAGACAAAATGGCAGCGCGTTTGCGGCTTAACGATGTTATTGCCGCATGGTTTTGAAGGTCAAGGTCCTGAGCATTCATCAGCTCGCCTTGAGCGCTTCTTGCAGTTATGTGCTGAAGACAACATGCAAGTCATCACACCAACGACGCCTGCACAGATTTATCATGCGCTACGTCGTCAGGCGGTTCGCCCGATTCGTAAACCGCTCATTGTTATGTCGCCAAAGAGCTTACTACGTCATAAACTTGCCACGTCACAATTAGAAGAGCTGGCACATGGTAAGTTTGAAACGGTATTACCAGAGATGGATCAGCAAAATCCGGACAACGTGACTCGTATGGTGCTATGTGGCGGTAAAGTTTATTATGACTTGCTTGAGCAACGCCGCGCTTTAGGTCTAGATCATGTGGCCATCGTGCGTATCGAGCAGCTTTATCCTTTACCAGAGCAACGCTTAATTGCTGAAATTGAAAAATATAGCAATTTAAAAGAAATTGTTTGGACGCAAGAAGAGCCGCTGAACCAAGGTGCTTGGTATTATCTAGCACCGCATATGTTCCGCATTGTGGTACCGCATCCAACCCGAGCAAAAGTGATGGAGCCAGTTGCTCGCCCTGCTAGTGCAGCGCCTGCGACAGGATCAGCAAAACTGCACGTTAAGCAACAACAAGATTTGATCGCTGGTGGTCTTGGTATCAGTGTAGATGAGTTGTCTATTTAATAGCGCATCTAAATAACAGATTGTATGTAATCAATGAATCAGGCGATGACAGTCAGTAACCAGTGAGACAATGTAAATATCACATTTTAGATGGCACTGACTGCCTATCACGACTTAATTATAAATAGTAATATCCAAATCTAAGGAGTATATCGATGGCTGAAATTAAAGCCCCCGTTTTTCCAGAATCGGTTGCCGATGGTACAATCGTTGAATGGCACGTCACTGAAGGTCAGCAAGTAAACCGTGATGACCTATTGGCTGAAATCGAAACCGATAAAGTGGTACTAGAAGTGGTTGCACCTGATAATGGTGTAGTGACCAAAATCGTTAAGCAAGTCGATGATACTGTATTGTCTGATGAGCTGATTGCTGAATTTGAAGCGGGCGCGAGCGCCAGTGCAGAAGCTGCCCCTGCTGTTGATCCAGATCAACCAGCTGCTCCAGTACAACCGAAGCAAGCAGCAGATGGCGGTGAGCCAGTACAAGCGTCTGTTGAAGCGGATCATAAAGATCAAAGCCCTGCAGTCCGTAAAGCGGCTAAAGAGTCTGGTGTAGATCCTAAAAACGTTGAAGGCAGTGGTCGCGGTGGTCGTGTAACTAAGACTGACATGTCAAACCCAACATTAAAAGCGGACAGCTCAATCACCTCTGATAGTGGTCGTCCTGTTGCTGAAGCGGTTGGCGAGCGTACCGAAAAACGTGTACCAATGACTCGTCTACGTAAAACAATCGCCAATCGTCTGCTCGCCGCTTCTCAAGAAACGGCAATGCTAACGACGTTTAACGAAGTCAACATGAAACCGTTGATGGATATGCGTACCAAATATAAAGATCAGTTTGAAAAGCGTCATGGCACGCGTTTAGGCTTTATGTCGTTATTTGTGAAAGCAGCGACTGAAGCACTAAAACGCTACCCAGCTGTAAATGCTTCATTAGACGGTGATGATATCGTTTATCATGGTTACTATGACATCGGTGTTGCCGTATCTTCTAACCGTGGTCTTGTTGTACCGGTACTGCGTGATACTGATCGCATGAGCATGGCTGATGTTGAAGCCAAGATTCGTGAGTTTGGTGGTAAAGCACAAGAAGGCAAACTTGGTTTGGATGAGATGACTGGCGGTACGTTTACTATCTCAAACGGCGGTGTATTTGGTTCACTTATGTCAACGCCTATCTTGAATCCACCACAAACTGCAATCTTGGGTATGCATGCCATCAATGACCGTCCTATGGCAGTTAATGGTGAAGTTAAAATCTTGCCAATGATGTATCTTGCCCTGTCTTATGACCATCGTATGATTGATGGTAAAGAAGCGGTACAATTCTTAGTAACACTAAAAGAATTGGTTGAAGACCCTACTATGCTACTTTTAGATCTTTAAGTTTTTAGGCTTGTATCAGTCATGACTGATACAAGCTTTTTAGCTTTGTATAGATTATCTTTTAATGCCTTTTAGCTTTTTCAGTTCTATCTTATGAGCAATGAGCTAAAAATACTCAGCATCCATCTTTATCGTCTTTTTAAGCGCATCTATTATCTATCATTTAGATATCGTATTGGTTATCGAATAGATAAGTCGATGGTTCACTAACGAGATAAAACTGGTTTATAGGTTACTTAAGATTAAACTAAAATTAAAATAGGAACGTATTATGAAAGAGAGTTATGATTTAGTCGTCATCGGCGGCGGACCTGGTGGTTATGAAGCGGCAATCCGTGCAGGCCAGCTAGGTATGAGCGTCGCTTGTATCGAAAAGCGTGTTTATAAAGGTGAGCCTGCGCTTGGCGGTACTTGCTTAAACGTCGGTTGTATCCCATCAAAAGCCCTACTTGACAGCTCACATCGCTATGAAGCGACCAAGCACGACCTAGCTGAGCATGGTATCAGTACTGGCGACGTTGCTATCGATATCGAGCAAATGATTGCCCGTAAAGAAGGCATTGTAAAGCAGTTGACTGGCGGTGTTGCAGCATTATTAAAAGGCAATGGCGTTGACTGGCTACAAGGCTGGGGCACATTAGAAGATGGCAAGGGCGCTGATAAAAAAGTGAAATTTACCGCCCTTACTGATGATAGTGAAACCATCATCACTGCTAAAAACGTTATCTTAGCAGCCGGTTCAGTACCGATTGATATTCCAGTGGCCAAAACTGACGGCGATCGCATCGTTGATTCTACTGGCGCGCTTGACTTTACTACCGTACCTAAGCGTTTAGGCGTTATTGGTGCTGGCGTTATCGGTCTTGAACTTGGTTCAGTCTGGCGTCGCCTTGGCGCAGAAGTTGTAGTATATGAAGCACTACCTAGCTTCTTGGCTGCTGCTGACAAAGACATCGCTAAAGAAGCGGGCAAGATGCTGAAAAAGCAAGGCCTTGATATCCGTGTCGATACCAAAGTAACCAATGCTGAAGTGAAAGGCGATCAAGTCATCGTTACCAGTGAAGCCAAAGGCGAATCTAGCGAAGAGAGCTTTGATAAGCTGATCGTTTGTGTTGGTCGTCGCGCTTACTCTGAAAAACTACTTGGTGCAGACAGCGGTATTCAATTGACCGAACGCGGTTTGATTGATGTCAACGATCAGTGCAAAACCAATCTTGATGGCGTCTATGCAATCGGTGATTTGGTACGTGGTCCTATGCTTGCGCATAAAGCCATGGAAGAGGGCATGATGGCGGTCGAGCGTATTCATGGCGAAAAAGCACAAGTGAATTACGATACTATCATTAACGTCATTTACACCCATCCAGAAATCGCATGGGTTGGTTTGACTGAGCAAGAAGCAGAGGCTGCTGGTTACGAAGTCAAAACTGGTTCATTTAACCTAGCTGCTAACGGTCGTGCTTTAGCCCAAAGTGAAGCTCAAGGTTCTATCAAAGTGGTTGCTGATGCCAAAACAGATCGTTTGTTAGGTATGCATGCGATTTCTGCTGGTGCAGGCGATATCGTCCATCAGGGTATGATTGCGATGGAATTTGTATCAAGCATCGAAGATTTGCAGTTGATGACATTTGCGCATCCAACGATCTCTGAAGCCGTCCATGAAGCCGCATTGTCAGCAGATGGTCGTGCGATTCACGCCATTCAGCGTAAAAAACGTAAATAATTTTAACCGCTTAAGATGTTTTGTATAAAAATACTTTAAGTGTATTAAATGGTTATTAGATGATGACATGACCATCGCCCTGTTAAAACAGTCGTTTTGAGTTGCTATTTTTAAATGACTATTTAAGTATGGCGTTGGTCTTAAATACCGTAGAACATTCTACAATGTATGGGTTTTCATTTTTTATTAATGGTAAAAATAAAGGATTCAATCAATGAATTTACATGAGTATCAAGCAAAAGAGCTATTGAAAAGCTATGGCTTGCCAATCCAAGAAGGCATCATTGCCCATAATGGCGACGAAGCAGCAGCAGCATTTGATAAAACCCCAACAGATATCGCCGTCATCAAAGCACAGGTTCATGCTGGTGGTCGCGGTAAAGCTGGCGGTGTGAAACTGGTTAAGACTCGTGAAGAAGCTAAGCAAGTAGCAGAAGAGCTTATCGGTAAAAACCTTGTAACTTATCAAACCGATGCCGCTGGTCAGCCAGTTAACTTCGTATTGGTTGCAGAAGATATGTACCCAGTACAAACTGAGCTATATCTTGGCGCTGTTGTTGATCGCTCTTCACGTCGCGTGACGTTTATGGCATCAACTGAAGGCGGTGTTGAGATTGAGAAAGTTGCAGAAGAAACGCCAGAGAAAATTTTTAAAGTAAATATCGATCCATTGGTTGGTTTATTGCCATTCCAAGCGCGTGAAGTGGCGTTTAAATTGGGTCTGGAAGGCAAGCAAATCAATCAGTTCGTTAAATTGATGACTGGTGCTTATCAAGCATTCGTTGAAAACGACATTGATTTACTTGAGATCAACCCATTAGCGGTTCGCGAAAATGGCGAGATCGTTTGTGTTGATGGCAAAATCGGTATCGACTCAAATGCTTTGTATCGTCTACCAAAAATTGCTGCGCTACAAGACAAATCACAAGAGAATGAGCGTGAGCTTAAAGCGGCTGAATTTGACCTAAACTATGTTGCTCTAGAAGGCAATATCGGTTGTATGGTAAACGGTGCCGGTCTTGCAATGGCAACGATGGACATCATCAAATTGTATGGCGGCAAGCCTGCTAACTTCTTGGACGTTGGCGGCGGTGCAACCAAAGATCGCGTTGTTGAAGCATTCAAGATCATTCTTGAAGACAGCAGCGTTGAAGGTGTTTTGATCAACATCTTCGGTGGTATCGTACGTTGTGACATGATTGCAGAAGCCATCATCGCTGCGATCAAAGAAGTTGACGTTAAAGTACCAGTTGTTGTCCGTCTAGAGGGTAACAATGCTGAGCTTGGCGCACAAATTTTAGAAGAATCTGGTCTGAAATTGATCTCAGCTCAAGGTCTATCAGACGCTGCTCAGAAAATTGTTGACGCTGTTAAAGCTTAATTGCTCAAGAGTACAAGGCGCTTGCTGCCATCTTGCCATCGTTAACATTTAGCGTGGCAGGATAGTAAGCGCCGACAAGACAACCGCATACAAGGATAAGATAATGAGTGTATTAATTGATAAAGACACCAAAGTATTGGTGCAAGGTTTTACCGGTAAAAATGGTACGTTCCACTCAGAACAAGCCATCGAATATGGTACGAAAGTTGTTGGCGGCGTAACCCCAGGTAAAGGCGGTCAAACGCACCTAGGTTTGCCAGTATTCAACACCATGTCTGAAGCAATGGCAGCGACCCAAGCAGATGCTTCTGTTATCTATGTACCAGCACCATTTGTACTAGATTCTATCATTGAAGCAATTGACGCTGGTGTGAAGCTGATTGTTGTTATCACTGAAGGCGTACCAACGCTTGATATGCTAAAAGCCAAACGCTACCTTGAAGCAGCAGGCGATGTACGTTTAATCGGCCCTAACTGCCCAGGCGTTATCACCCCAGGTCAGTGCAAAATCGGCATCATGCCAGGTCACATCCATTTGCCAGGTAAAGTGGGTATCATCTCACGCTCTGGTACTTTGACTTATGAAGCCGTTGCTCAAACCACCAAACTTGGTTTTGGTCAATCAACCTGTATCGGTATCGGTGGCGATCCAATCCCTGGTATGAACCAGATTGATGCACTGAAACTGTTCCAAGAAGATCCACAAACTGAAGCAATCATCCTAATCGGTGAAATTGGCGGTACTGCTGAAGAAGAAGCTGCTGCTTATATCAAAGACCATGTCACTAAGCCAGTGGTTGGTTATATCGCTGGTGTAACCGCTCCTGAAGGTAAGCGTATGGGCCATGCTGGCGCTATCATCTCTGGTGGTCAAGGTACTGCTGAAGATAAATTTAAAGCGTTCGAAGCGGCAGGCATTGCTTACACGCGTGACCCATCAAAATTGGGTGAGAAACTAAAAGAAGTAACAGGCTGGTAGTATCAGCAGCTAACTGCTTCTAATACTCAAATGACGTTGAAAAATAATGAAGGCACCCCTACAATGGGGTGTCTTTTTTTGTTTAAAAATAGCTTTGGATATCAATATGAAAAATATTAAAAATAAAATATTAGTGACCGGCGGCGCTGGATATATTGGTTCCCATACTTGTATAGCACTGCATGAGGCAGACTATGATATGGTGGTATATGACAATCTATCCAATAGTAGCCGTGAGGCGATCAATCGCGTATCTACTCTGATTGGACAGCCTATCGACTTTATCGAAGGCGACATTCGTGATGCTGACTCACTCAGGCAAGTGTTTGCCGCCCATCAGTTTTTTGGTGTGATTCATTTCGCTGGCCTAAAAGCGGTTGGTGAGTCTGTGGCTAAGCCCTTGATGTACTATGATAATAACGTGAATGGTACCATTACCTTACTTAAAGTCATGGCTGAACATGAGGTTAGCAATCTGGTCTTCTCTTCATCGGCTACGGTCTATGGCGATCCTGAGGTGTTACCCATTACCGAGGAATCACCGCGCTCTTCTACCAACCCTTATGGACAAAGTAAGCTCACTGTTGAGCATATTTTAGAAGATTTGGCGCTATCAGATAATCGCTGGAGCCTGATTCCTTTAAGGTACTTTAATCCAGTAGGCGCGCACCCCTCTGGACAAATCGGCGAAGACCCCAATGATATCCCCAATAATCTGATGCCTTATATCTCGCAAGTCGCGGTTGGCAAGCTTGATCAATTAAGCATTTTTGGCAATGATTATCCGACCGTCGATGGTACAGGTGTACGTGACTTTATCCATGTCACTGACCTTGCACAGGGTCACGTTGCCGCGCTCAATTATCTAACGCAGCAACAGCAAGGCTTGGGTTTTCTGCCGATCAATTTAGGAACAGGAAAGGGTACTTCGGTGCTAGAATTGCTAACTGCCTTTTCTGCCGTATCTGGTCAGAATATACCTTTTCGATTTGTAGAGCGCAGGGCGGGTGATATTGCCAGTTGTTATGCCAGTGCCGATAAAGCACAAGCGTTATTAGGATGGAAGGCAAGCTTGTCTATTACTGATATGTGTCAAGATACTTGGCATTGGCAGAGCATCAATCCTAATGGTTATAACATCGCTTAGATGGTATAAAAACTATCTTTAAAGCTGCCTTTTACCTCACATTTTTTAATAAAGTTAGAGATTATGAAAAAAATTACTCACGCCGTGATACCTGTTGCAGGCTTTGGCACGCGTATGTTGCCGCTGTCTAAATCGGTACCTAAAGAGCTATTACCGCTTGGCAATCGTCCTGCCATCCATTATGTGGTGGAAGAAGCCATTGCTGCTGGTATCAAACATATTGTCTTGGTTGGACATGCGCAAAAGAGTGCGATTGAAAATTACTTTGATATCAATGCTGAGCTCGATAATCAATTACGGGTTAAAGGTAAAGACGAGCTCGCAGACAGCCTAAACTGGCTACCAGATGATGTGACCGTATCGATGATACGTCAGGGTAAGCCATTGGGCTTAGGTCATGCGGTGCTTGCCGCCCGTCCGATTATTGGTGAGCATGATTTTGCGGTACTGCTGCCAGATGTGGTACTTGATCCTTTTAATGGTGATATGTCTGCTGACAATTTGGCGTTTATGATAGAAGCTTTTGCCAAAGACAGTCATTCACAGATATTGGTCGACAGAGTCGCCGATGAGGATGTGCATAAATACGGTATTGCTCAGTTAAGTCATGCAGGAGATATAGATGACAAAACAGATAAGAATGTCAGCTTTAAAGTGGCAGGTTTTGTAGAAAAGCCAAACCTTACTGATGCGCCTTCCAGACTGGCTGTGGTCGGTCGTTATGTCTTTAGTCATCGTATTTTTGATTATCTGGCCAATACTACAGCGTCGGTGGGCGGTGAGATTCAGCTGACTGACGCCATTGACGCGCTTATTAGTGAATATGGTGTCCATGTGACGACCATGCGTGGTAACAGCTATGACGCTGGTGATATGCGCTCTTATATGCAAGCCTTTATATATTTTGCTCAGCAGCAATTAGCTGATGAAGAGTAGCTGATGAACGATATAAAAGACAATAAAGCCTATAGCAGCGCACGTCATTCTAAATATTGGCAGAAGCTGCAAACATTGGCTGAGTCGAATTGGTCATTGGCTGCCCTGTTTGAGCAAGACGATACGCGCACCCAACGTTTTAGTACAACTGCGGGTACACTATATATGGATTATAGCAAGCAGTGCTTAGACGATGAGGTACTAGAGAACCTCTTACATTTGGCACACAGTTGTGAGTTGTCAGCACGTATTGAGTCTTTATTACAAGGTGCGATGGTAAATACCAGCGAAGAACGTGCTGCTTTGCATACCGCCCTGCGCTTGCCAGCTACTGCAAACTTACAACTTGATAATCAAGATATCGTCGCTGATGTTCACCAAAGCTTGCAGCAAGTTGAACGCTTATCTGAGCGTGTACGCAGTGGGACATGGCGCGGGTTTTCGGGTAAAGCGATTACAGATGTGGTCAATATTGGTGTAGGGGGTTCTGACTTAGGACCGCTGATGGCAACCACTGCCCTTGATGAGTGGGCAGATACCTGTGTTGAGGTCCATTTCGTCTCCAATATGGATGGCACACAGCTAGATAATCTGCTCAAACATCTCAACCCTGAAACCACCTTATTTATTATCTCGTCTAAATCTTTTGGTACCGTTGATACTTTATCGAATGCTAAAACGGCGCTGTCTTGGCTGCTTGCGACCGCCAAGCTGCGTGCGGGTACAGAAGAGAGTGTATTGCGCCGCCATTTTATTGGTATTTCAGCCAATAGTGAAAAAATGAGCGCGTGGGGTATTCATCCTGAGCACCAATTGCAGCTTTGGGAGTGGGTTGGTGGGCGTTTTTCTTTATGGTCAGCGATTGGTCTTGCTATTGCCATTCGTATCGGTATGTCTGGGTTTAAAGCGTTGTTGGCAGGCGCTCATAGTATGGATGAACATTTTGTGCAGGCAGATTTTGCAGAAAACTTGCCCGTGCTGCTAGGTTTGCTTGCTGTGTGGAATAGCACTTTTTTACAGGTAAATGCTCATACGGTATTGCCTTATGATGGGCGCTTAAGCTATTTGCCCAGTTATTTAACCCAGCTTGAGATGGAAAGTAACGGTAAGTCGGTGACCCAACATGGTGAACGTATTGATTATGATACCTGTCCGATTTTATGGGGTGAGATAGGCTCAAACGCCCAGCATGCATTTTATCAGCTGCTGCATCAAGGGACACAGCAGGTCTCTTGTGATTTTATTGCTTGTGTACGCCGCTATAGCGATGCGGCAAAAAGTACCCCGCTTCAACAGCAGCATGAACTGTCGTTAGCCAACTGTTTGGCGCAAAGCCGAGTACTGGCATTTGGTAATGCGGCTATCGCTGAAACAGATAGTCAAGCTGCTTGTCACGCTGATAAATATAAGTACTATCGCGGCAACCAGCCTTCTACTACCTTACTGCTTGATGAGCTTACTCCGCACAGCTTAGGGGCGTTAATTGCGCTTTATGAGCATAAGGTTTATGTGATGGCCAGCATCTGGGATATCAATCCGTTTGACCAGTGGGGCGTTGAGATGGGTAAGCAGATGGCAGAGTCCGTTCATGAGGCGATGCAAAAAGAGGGCGACGCACCAGACGCACCATTTGATACCTCGACCAATCAGCTACTAAAACACATTAAACAGCTGTCTTGATAGCGCTGTTAGGTTGACAATGATTAAAGGTACACTTATGAGCGCTGAGACTATGGATAAAAATATGCCCCAATCTGAACCCAATGCGTTTAACCATTTGGCAAAAAAACCTGCGGTCTGCGTACTGATTGGTCATAGTATTGAGGCGGTGACCAGCGCTGTGGTGCTGGCAAGCCTTGGTCAGCACGTTCATTTATACGCAGACCAAGAGCTATTGGCGCAGCAGCTACAGCAATACGGTTTTGAGCATCATTTGCAAGCATTATGGCAAATGTATACGCAGCAACAGCATATTATTAGTTTTGAGCTGCCAACTACGGCTGATAAGCTAGTCCAGTGCTATGAAGAAGCAAGCCCGCGCGACAGTCTTTTGCTCAAGGAAAATCAGCAAGCTGCTGAAGCAAAAACAGTGGCCCTATATTGGCTATTTTTAGACAGTATCGATGCCGTATGGGTAGAGGATGATTGGCTTACTGCTTTTAATCACAGTCATGAGCAGTCACAACCGCTTATGATGAGTGGTATTAAGCAGCTTGGGGCGATAGAGACATTGTCTCAGCGCTTAAAACGTGCTTGGGTTTATTACTTACCATTTGTATTCTTAAAAGATGGCAGTGCTTATAGCTCGATGTTAAATCCCTCACTATGGCTACTTGGCGAAAAAACGCCCAATAGTAGTCATCATTTGAGTATGCTACAGCCGTTGATGCAGCAGGCACGCGCTACTCATTATGCCAATATCGCGACTATCGAATTTGCTCGTAGTAGCATCATGGCGATGCTGGCAACGCGGGTGAGTTTTATGAATGAGATGTCACGCTTGGCCGATAGTCGACAGGTCGATATTCAACAGGTCAGCCATATCATGGGGCTTGATGAGCGTGTAGGGAGCAGCTACTTACAAGCAGGCTGGGGATTTGGTGGTCATACGTTGCCCGCTGAATTGTCAATGTTACAGCAGTCCAGCCATGAGCAAAGCTTGGCTATGCCGTTATTACAGTCGGTCATCCATATTAATGAAGATCAAAAAGAGCTGATATTTCGCAAGTTTTGGCAGTATTTTGACGGTTTTATCGATAATAAAACCGTTATGATTTGGGGCGGTAGTTATAAGGCAGGCTCAGGGCGCACGGCAGGCTCAGCCATACATCCGCTCTTAGCGCTATTATGGTCTTATAATATTTGCACGCTGGTTTATAGTGATAAAGCCCAGACTGAGCTTGCAGCACTTTATGGACAGCAGCCGCTACTGCAATTGATAGACACGCCTTATCAACAAATTGACAAGGCGCAAGCGCTCTTTATTATCAGCTGGCTTCCAGAGGAGCAACTTAATATAAGCCTCTTAAATCAGCAAGCCATACCTGTATTCGATGCACAAAATATCTTAACCAGTGTACAAATTGATAGCCTAGTCGGTGCTTACATGGGGATTGGCCGCGCTAAATGATGGCGCTATAAAACAGTGATAAAAAAGCGCCAGTGGATATGTTTATTCACTGGCGCTTTTTATAAGGAAGCTAGTGAGTTTAACCAAAATAAAGCTTTAAGCGGGTACAGCCCCTTGAGTTGCAAGCCATTGTTGAATAGCTGCTATTTTGGTGGCTAATAGTGCAGCGTCACCGCGACTTTCAATATTTAATCGTATCAATGGTTCGGTATTTGAGGCGCGCAGGTTAAAGCGCCATTCGCCAAAGTTTAAACTCAAACCATCGAGCATTGATTTGGTTGGGTTTTCGGTACTAAATTTCTCTTCAATCGCCTTGATAATCGTCTGCGCGTCATGGGTGGTCAGATGAAAATTCAGCTCACCTGAGCTTGGATAGGCTGCAATATAACCGCTGACCAGTTCTGACAAGGTTTTACCGGTAATCGATAATAACTCAATGGTTAAGAGCCAAGGAATCATGCCGCTATCGCAATAGAAAAAATCGCGAAAATAGTGATGTGCTGACATCTCGCCACCATATACCGCACCCGAATCACGCATGACTTGTTTGATAAATGAGTGGCCAGATTTGCTAATCACTGCCTTGCCATTGTACTCATGAATGACAGCTTCAGTATTATAAATTACCCGTGGATCATAGACGATGGACTCCGCTGGATATTTATTTAAAAACGCCTGCGCCAGCATGCCAACGACATAGCTACCATCGATAAATTCGCCCTCTTCATCAAATAAGAAACAGCGATCAAAATCGCCATCAAAGGCAATACCAAGGTCGGCTTTATGTGCTAACACCGCTTGCTGGGTGGCAACTCTATTAGCTTTAATCATCGGATTGGGAATACCGTTTGGAAAACTGCCATCCGGTGTATGATGTAATTTAATCACTTCAATGGGTGCGCCAGCTTGTACAAGCTTATCGATTAATAAATCAACCACTGGACCTGCGCTGCCGTTACCTGAATTAATAACCAGCTTAAGCGGTTTTAATTTAGCGGTATCGACAAAGGTCATGACGTGGTCGATATAGGCGCTTTTATCCGTTAGCAGCTGTAACTTGCCTGATGCGTTGTCAGCGATAAACTGCCCAGATTCCGCCAATGCCTGAATTTCTGCCAAACCATCATCGGCGCTAATCGGTTTTGAGTGCTCTTTGACCAATTTTAGACCATTATAATTGATCGGATTATGGCTGGCGGTGACTTCGATACCGCCTAACGCTTGATAATGACTGGTAGCAAAATACACCTCTTCTGTCCCTGTCATGCCCAAATCAATCACATCGACGCCAGCATCTAGCATACCTTTGATGGTAGCTTGTTTTAACTGCTCACTTGAATGACGAATATCGCTACCAATTACGATAGCTGGTTTTAAGTTTGTCAGTTCGGCTGTGGCATCTGCACTGCTATAACGCTGAAATAAAATTTGCGCAAAAGCACGGCCGATACGGTAAGCGATGGCTTCATCGAGATTGACCCCAAGCTCGCCGCGGATATCATAAGCTTTGAATGAATCGATAGTGATGGGATGAAATTCAGTCGCTGGCTGATAGCCAACAGTCGCAGAAGTAGACATAACAATAAAGTTCCTTGCGCATGGGTATTGAAAAAGTATTGAGGAATAATAGGATTATAAGTCAGTTGTGCATCAATGATACACTAACTGCTAAATGAGTAGGCCGCAGATATGTCGCTTCGTTATACGATACGGCGATTCTCTAACCCCATTCTTTAACCCAATGAGCGATAAAAAATATAAGAGTATGTTTTATGAGTGCCCTAGAAAATAACGTTAAAGCGCCAACACCAGTACAAGGTACACCCGCTGCCAGTGGAGAATTAAACGATTTATTGGCATTGATGGCGCGACTGCGTAGCGATTGCCCTTGGGATAAAAAACAAAGCAATCATAGCCTCATTCCGTATGCGATTGAAGAAGGTTATGAGCTTGGCGAAGCGGTACAAAGTGATGATGACGAAGACATCAAAGGCGAGCTTGGTGATGTATTACTTCAAGTGGTTTTTCATTGTCAGATGTATGCTGAGCAAGGGCGCTTTGATATCAGTGACGTCATTACTACCTTACAAGAAAAGCTGATTCGCCGGCATCCGCATGTATTTGAAGCAGAAACGCTACAAGATGAAGCTGCGGTAAAAGAGCGCTGGGATGAGATTAAGGTAGAGGAGGAGCAAGCGCGCGCCGCACGGGGCAAACCACAGCGTCGTTTGGACAATATCAAGGCGGGTAGTGCGCTGATGCAAGCGCAGGATGTACAAAAACAGGCGTCAAAATTGGGTTTTGATTGGGACGGCATCAGCGGTGCCTTTGATAAACTCGATGAGGAAATTGCCGAGCTAAAAAGTGAGCTGATAGATAAACCCCAAGTTGAAATCAAAGCCAATATCAAAGAGATTGAAAAAGAGCTTGGCGATTGCATGTTTGCGCTGGTTAATGTCGCGCGTAAATTAAACCTCGATGCCGAAACTGCGACGTTGACCTGTGTGCATAAATTTAAATCGCGCTTTGGCTATATTGAAGAGCAGTTAGCTGCCGCTGGCAAGCGTTTAGAAGACAGCGATATTCATGAGATGGATAGATTATGGGAAGCGGCAAAACAACATGAACGCGAATAATAAAAGCCGGTTTATTAAATGGCCGTCTACTAATTTACTTAAAAATGCCGCCGTTTTTTTAGTAGGCATAGCTTCTATTATGGCTATGCTATCTCATCCTGTCTTTGCCGCCCCATGTTTTGATAACCCCCAAAGTGCTTATAATTATCTCTTAACACAAGAAACAGCACAAAGCCAAGCACGCAATCAGTCGATGATTAATATCAATCGGGCGACCGAAGCCGAGCTGGTGACATTGGACGGTGTTGGCAGCAGTAAAGCGCAAGCGATTATTTTATATCGTGAGATGTTTGGCGGCTTTAAGAGCATTGATGAACTAACCAAGGTCAAAGACATTGGGGCAAAAACCATCGAGAAGAATCGCCAGCGTTTAAGCGTGCAAGATTAATCACAGTAGCAATCAGGATATTTTGTATTAATTAAGCCCAATATTGACAAAATAGCATGTAAGTAAATGTCATAACACACCCACCATGGTCAAAATTTGTTAAACTAGCAGGTACATCCGCCTGATTGATGCTGTGTGTGTCAGGGTGGTTAAGAATAAAGGCGAGGAGTAGATGCATGGCCGAGCGTGCCGCCAAGCAGTTAGAACTGAATAAATCTGAATTACCAAATTCCATTACCGAAGTGATTGCCACCCTAACCCGAGCTGGGTTTGATGCCTATATCGTCGGTGGCGGCGTGCGCGATACCTTGCTAGGCCTGCGTCCAAAAGACTTTGATGCGGTTACTGATGCTAAGCCTCATGAGATTAAAGACGTCTTTGGTAAGCGCTGCCGTATTATCGGTCGCCGTTTCCAGTTGGCGCATGTCTACTCTGGGCGCGAGCTTATCGAAGTGGCGACCTTTCGTGGTCCCCCTATCAACGATTCTAATACCAATCAAGACGGTATGATCCTGCGCGACAATGTCTGGGGCGATATCAAACAAGACTTTGCCCGTCGCGACTTTTCTATCAATGCCCTTTATTATCAACCGCTCAAAGGCGTGGTACACGATTTTTGCGGTGCGCTTGAAGATATCGATAATAGAATCATTCGTCTGTTAGGCAATGCCCCGACGCGTATCGAAGAAGATCCGGTCAGATTGCTGCGTGCGCTGCGCTTTAAAGCCAAGCTTGGCTTTGATTTTGATAGTGAGTTGGCTGCACAGTTTCATGATGGCAATTGGGCGCTGCTTGAGCAAATCT
The DNA here is from genome assembly GCF_041554015.1 of Psychrobacter sp. Lineage (GTDB taxonomy): Bacteria > Pseudomonadota > Gammaproteobacteria > Pseudomonadales > Moraxellaceae > Psychrobacter. Next base: position 135,325 of record NZ_JBFFMS010000002.1, read on the forward strand.
CTCCGCATCGTCTATATGACGAAACGCAAAAGATGTTTACGGGCGGCTATTTAGTGCCGCTGTTGCCGCTGTTGTTTGAATCAGGCGCGATTGATAGTCTTATTATTTATCCCCCTGCTGAACCAAGTGCGTTGGTTAAGCAAGTCGCTATCAATACCGACAAACGTATTGCTGCTGGCAAAAGTATCAATCCGGCATTCTTTTATGCCGCTTTGCTGTGGGAAAACTACCTACATCAGTTAGAAAAAGCCAAAAAACGCAATATGCCTTTTGCAGATGCGCAAATGCACGCGGCAAGTAAGGTCATTGACCGTCAGCGTATCAAGACCGCCATTCCAAAATTTGCTGAGCAGTTTATCCGTGATATCTGGATACTGCAGCCGAAATTGGCCGCGCCGCGTAGTAAACAAATTGTCCAGCTATCTGAGCACCCACGTTTCCGTGCCGGTTTTGATTTCTTGCTATTGCGCGAGCAGTGCGGCGATGCTGAGCATCCACTTTCTGAATCGACCAATAACATGGGCGAGTGGTGGCAGACCTATCAAACTTTGACTGAGCAAGAGCAGGATCAAGCGATTGATGACTTTGATGAAAATCTCCGCCGCGGTGCTTATAAGCAAGGTCAGCGCGGTCGCGGACGCAATCGTCAAAAACCGTCATACGCGAATGATAGCGCCAAGCTAAGTCAGTTGGATAATGACTACAAAGAACAAGCGCTTAACGGTAGCAAAGTCTCAGTGGTCAACGATTCATCAAATGTGCCATCGCGTCGCCGCCGCGCTAGTCAGCATGCTGCTGATAATAGTAAAGGCAAGGGCTATAGTAAAGCGCAAGGTACACAAGATAATGATGAGCTGGCGCAGTTGCAGCAGCTGTCTTTGGCTCGCCATGATGGGCGTAAGCAGCAGATATCAAAACCTGCGCCCTTGTTTGTTATTGAACATGGCAATGTCGTACCGCCGCTTAAAAAGCAGCTAGCCGGTTCAGATAAACCGGTATCTAAAGTAACACAAAACGCACCTACTCAAAAAGTAGCTACCGAAACATCGTCAATAGATCATCAAGTGGGTAGGCCACAGGCAAAAACTGCTGTGAAAGTACATGATGTAGAGAGTAGAGAGGTTGCTGCCGATTCGGATAATACGCGTACAGGGGCTTATATAGAGCGTACGATTGCGCAGTCACCTGCACTGGTCAGTATCAACAACGAGCCGATACCGTATAAACGTCGCCGTCGTCAGCCAACAGTCATAGAAAGTAGCGGTAGTCAGAATGACAGTCAAGCAGGCGTCGCGAGTAGCAATAACACTAGCACGAGCACCGATGCTAAGTCCGTTGATGGCATAGCGCAAAAAGCGGCAAAATATGTCAGAAAAGCACCGAAAGCTGTAAGCCAAGCACTTGGCACAGTTAAAAGTGATGACGTGGTAGATGTAGATAAGGCTAAAAAGGTAGCGAAAGGCTTAGCAGCAAAAGCTGTTAAAACCAGTCAAGGTGATAACAACCAAAGCAAAGATCAGCTGGTTATTAGTACCATGACTGAGCATAAAGGCCCTATCCCATCGAAGCGTCGCCGTCGTCAGCCAAGTGTTAATAACGCGTAGATTTAGCGGTAAACAATTTAGCGGTGAATAATAGAGTTAAGTCAGCATGATGAACACACAATTTGAAGCCAGTTATGATCATGCTCGCTATGATGACATGGCTTGGGTTACTTGCTATGTAGGGCTGGGCAGCAATTTGACCAATGAGCTGGGTTCGCCTGTCGAGCATTTGCAGAATGCTATTATCGCCCTGCAAGAGCATGAGCAAATACATGCGCTGCAAACCTCATCTTTTTATGCTTCAGCGCCAATGGGACCGCAAGACCAGCCTGATTTTATCAATGCGGTCGCAGGTTTTGAGACCACTTTGACTGCGTTTAAGCTGCTGAGTTTTTGTCAAACGTTAGAGCAGCAAGCGAAACGCGCCCGCCTGCGTCATTGGGGTGAGCGTAGCCTTGATGTCGATATTTTGTTATATGGTGACATGCAAATAGCAGAGCCGCAATTGACCATACCGCATGCTGGATTGTCTGAACGCAATTTTGTCTTGCTGCCGCTGCATGAGTTAGCGCCAGAGTTGATTATTAAAGGTAAACCTATCACGGATTATCCACAAAGCAGCGATTGGATAGGGTTAAAGCTGCTATCAGAGGATTGATGTGTTAACCGATAAATAAACTTATTAACGACTAAAAACTAGCAGAAAATTGGCCTTTAGCAGCACTTTTAATCATTGAATGTAAAAGCTATTGATGATTAAAAGCATTGAGGATGATGTAACGATATGACGACGTTATCGACTTTAAATAAATTTAAAAAAGACGGCACCAAATTTACCTGTCTGACCTGTTATGACGCGATGTTTGCACGCATGATGGATAAAGCGCAAATCGATACGATTTTGATTGGTGATAGCTTGGGCATGGTGGTACAAGGTCATGATTCGACCCTGCCTGTCAGCGTCGATGATATGGCTTATCATACCGCCAATATTGCCCGTAGTAATAAGCATGCGCTGATTTTGGCAGACTTACCCTTTATGAGCTATGTGACGCTGCCAGAAGCTATTGCCAATAGCCGCAAGTTGATGCAGGCGGGCGCCCATGTGATCAAAGTTGAAGGCGGTCGTGAGCTTTGCGAGTTGATCACAACATTGGCGCAAGCCGGTACGCCAACGTGTGTCCATCTTGGCTTAACCCCGCAATCAGTCAATGTTTTTGGTGGTTATAAAGTCCAGGGGCGCGGTGATGATGCCGCTGATAAGCTCCTTGCCGATGCCAAAGCGGTGGTTGATGCTGGTGCAGCACTTTTGGTATTAGAATGTGTACCTGCCGAGCTTGCTAAAGCGGTAACCCAAGCGGTCGCTGTACCTGTGATTGGGATTGGGGCAGGGGCTGATACCGATGGTCAAGTATTGGTCATGCACGATATGCTAGGCATGGTTCATGGCCGAGCGCCGCGCTTTGTTCATGATTTCTTGACTGATGAGCGTAATACTGAGCATAGTATTGAAGGGGCATTTGCCCTATACCAGCAATCAGTAAAGGAAGGCTGTTTTCCAGCAGAGCAGCACCAGTTTAGCTAATAAATAGGTATCAAGCGCCAGTCATTATAACCATCAGTAAAAGAGCAGCTAACCATGCCAACGATTCATTCCCATATCTCAGACCTACGCGCCGCTTTACAGACTTATCGAGTAGCGCAGCGCATTGCATTGGTCCCGACAATGGGCAATCTGCATGATGGTCATTTAGAGCTGGTAAAAATTGCCAAACAGCATGCAGATATTGTGGTGGTGAGTATTTTTGTCAATCCAACCCAGTTTGGGATTGGTGAAGACTTTGACAGTTATCCTCGTACCTTAGATGAAGATGTTGCCAAGCTTGCCACCGTTGGTGCTGATTATGTGTTTGCGCCTACTATTGATGAGATGTATCCGCTACTACCGCCGCCGACGACCATTCTCGCCGGAGCTATTACAAAGCAGCTGTGCGGCAAAACCCGTCCTACCCATTTTGATGGTGTTGGTATAGTGGTCTCTAAATTGTTTAATATCGTGCAGCCTGATGTGGCAATATTTGGACAAAAAGATTATCAGCAATTAGCCATTATCAAGCAGCTGGTTCGTGATTTGAGCTATCCGATCGAGATTATTGGTGCGCCTATTATTCGTGCGGCAGATGGTTTGGCTTTATCATCGCGTAATCAGTATTTAAGCGCGTCTGAGCGCCGAATAGCGCCCATCTTACAGCAAGAGTTGCAGTATTTAGCCAAACAGATTGGTGCTGTCCAGCAGCCATTAGACGTCCTTTTAAGTGCCTCTCGCGAACGTATTACGAGTGCTGGCTTTATTATTGATTATTTGGAAGTAAAAACGACTGAGCTGACGGCTGTTAATGATGAGAGTATCCATAATCATCAAGGCTTGGTTATTTTAGTGGCTGCATGGCTCGGTCGTGCGCGCTTGCTTGACAATCTATTGGTCACGATTGGTAAAGTGCGATGACCCTGCTATTTATAATACTGTAATTTGCGGGATGCAATTTATAAGGATAACGGAACATGCAGGTAAATCAGGACACCGGTAATGTGCAATTAAAGCGGACAGGTTGTAATGAATCCGCTGCTGATAAGCTCAATATATTGGTCGTCTCAGGGCGTTCAGGCTCAGGGAAAACCTCGGTACTTAATATCCTTGAAGACTTGGGGTTTTATTCGATTGATAATTTGCCGTTATCCTTGGTACCTGAAGCGGCGCAAAAGCTGGTTTGTGATAGCGGAATTAAACGCATTGCCCTTGGGGTTGATATTCGTACGCCGCGGGCAGATTTATCCAATTTTGCTGAGATCCATGAGTGTTTAAAAGAGACTTATGGTGATGATGCGGTCACAGTCATGTATGTGACGGCGCAAGAAGAGACGCTGGTTGCCCGCTTTAATGCTACGCGCCGCATCCATCCGTTGATGGTTTTGGATACCAAGGGCGTAGAAAACACGACTTATAATTTACCAGCAGCCATTGAAAAAGAAATACAGCTGTTGCAGCCGATATTTAAGCATGCCGATATCAAGATAGATACCAGTATGCTCAATATTCATCAGCTAAAAGAGCGCTTACGCGAGTATGTTGGGGTTGATAATCAAATCGTGATTAACCTGCTGTCATTTGGTTTTAAATATGGCAGTCCAATTGATGCAGACTTTGTTTTTGATGTCAGGATTTTACCCAATCCGCATTGGAATCCCGCCCTACGCGCGGCGACGGGTCTTGACGCTGAAGTGGGGGCGTTTTTTGCCGATTACCCAGAGGTTGCTGAGATGACACAAGATATTGCTACCTTTTTGAATCGTTGGTTACCGGATTTTTTACACAATAATCGTCATACAGTGACGGTTGCTATCGGCTGCACCGGTGGCAAGCATCGCTCGGTATTTATCACCAAGCACCTGCAAGATAGATTGCAAGACAGCTTGCCAGAAGGCTTGACCGTAACGGCGAAACACCGTGAAAAGCATCATTGGTAGCGTCTACCCAACCTTTTATACCTAATTTTTATACTTATTATTTATTTTTACAAATGGAAAGCTTTTATGATTGACTGGTCAGAACAAGATATGCGCGTCTCGCGCACAGAGCTCAAAAAAGCTCATGAGCGCTTGCAACAGTTGTCGATACCGCTTGCCAGCTTATCGAAAAAACAGCTCAAAGCCCTACCGGCTAGCGATTATTTTATGGCGGAATTGATGGCGCTTGCTGATATTACCAGTGCCAATGCCCGTAATCGTCAGACCAAACGTGTTGGCAAGCTTATGATCGAAGAAAATCGCCATGAGCTGATAAAAGCATTGTTTGATGCCTATTTTCCTAAAGAGCAAGTTTCGAAGATAGAGAGCTGGTATGAGCGTCTAAATATCAACGATGAAGGCACGCTAAAACAGTTCGTCAAACAATATAAAGCCTCTGAGCATCATAGCATGTATCAGCTATTGCTATGGATTGAGTACGCTAAGCATACCAACGATGATGAGCTCATGGCAGAGTCAAAAGCAGACTTGGCAAGCTACATCCGTGAAGTCGCTATTTTAACGCATCTAAAAAAATAGCGATAAGAGAGAATGATAAAACACAAAAAAAGCCAATCAGCAAAGATTGGCTTTTTTATTTATTAAGAAATAATATGTTTAAATGGCAATATTATTTCTTTTCTGCACGTACTTTATCGACTAGGAAATCAACCACTTTAGGGACGGTGGCGCTTTCACCGGTTACCACATATTTACCTTGCACGACCACTGCTGGCACACCTGATAGCTGATAGCGCTTAGCACCTGCTTGTGAGCGACCGATTTTGGTACCGACAGCAAAAGAGTTATAAAGGCTGTTAAATTTCTTTTCGTTTACGCCTTTTGAGGCATACCATTTGCTCAGTGAAGACTGGTCAAATAATTGCTTACCATCTTTGTGGACGGCATCAAATAGCGCATCATGGGTCTTGTCTTCAAAACCCAGTAATTGCGCGGCATAAAAACCACGGGCGCTCGCTTCCCATACAGGGTTTAGCGCTGCTGGGGTTTTAAAGAATGCCACATCTTTGTCTTTGGTTTTTGCCCATTTTTCCATGTGAGGATTGAGGACGTTACAATGCGGGCAACCATACCAAAAAAACTCACGCACAATGATAGCATCACCGCTGATTTTTTCTGGATTATCTAACACACGATAGTCTTTTCCTGCGACATAATTGGCAGCTTGTGCACCCGTATTGGCAAACCCAATAGCGCAAGCCAAACCAGTTAATGCGATGATACGTTTCATACTTATTCCTTGAAATAACGACATTCAGAAGTTTGCGTTGATAATTATAGCTTTGATAGTTCTATAAATGCCAAAGCAAATAAGCAATGACAAAGCCGATAGACGACAATAGGCCGTCTCAGTCGACCTAACACAGAATAGCAACTATAATAGCGTAAAATGCGGCGCTTTGTGAACCGGATTCTTAACGAATGGTTGTAATGCTGTCAGTCATTATTTAAGGTATCTTACTTATAGGCTGTCATTCTATTTTTTATTGACGTAAAAAGTATCTATAAAACAGTTCACAATCGGTGACGATGTACTTACGGCAGCTTTGCAGCTCTCATGTTAATATTGAGTCTTTGATCGCATACTATAACAATAAAGGAAAAACTATGAGCCAAGCTTTATCTTCTAGCCAGTCTGTGCACGCTCATGCAAATGATAGCGGCATGACCAACGATACTCTAAGCGCCATCAATGTCGATCCAAGCGAAGTTGAAAAGTTTAATAAACTGGCGGGTGAGTGGTGGAATAAAACGGGTGCCTTTGCTACCTTGCACGAAATCAATCCGCTGCGTTTAAACTGGATCGAGGAAAACGTAAAGCGTGGCTACGTGAGTGCTGATAGTCAAAAAACGGCAGAGATGGGCTTGGCGGGTAAAAAGGTGCTTGATGTCGGCTGTGGCGGTGGTATCTTATCAGAATCGATGGCACGTCGCGGCGCGGATGTGACCGGTATTGACCTTGGGACGGAAAACCTTAAAGCGGCAAGTTTGCATACTGAGCAAAGCAATTTGCAAGATACCTTGCGCTATCAGCATATTCCTGTTGAGCAATTGGCTGCCACTCATGCTGGTCAGTTCGATGTGGTCAGCTGTATGGAGATGCTAGAGCATGTACCAGATCCAGCCGCTATTGTAGATGCCTGTTTTAAGCTGTTGGCGCCGGGCGGTGTATGCGTGCTATCAACGATTAACCGCAATCCAAAATCTTATTTGTTTGCCATCGTTGGTGCAGAGTATGTCCTGCGCTTACTCGATCGCGGCACGCACGATTATGCCAAGTTTATCACCCCAGCTGAGCTCGATAAAATGGCGCTTGATGCCGGTTTTATGCGCCAAGATATTATTGGATTACACTATAATCCATTAACCAAGCGCTACTGGCTGGCGCAAAACGTTGATGTCAATTATATGATAGCAGTGCAAAAACCTTTAGCCTAACCCCTTTTATCACTTTAACTAAGAGCCTTTGTAATGAGTCAATTTGTAAAAGCGGTCTTGTTTGACCTAGATGGGACATTGATAGATACGGCTGCTGATTTTGTACGTATCATCAATAAAATGAGCCGCGAAAACGGCTGGCAAGCGCCCTCTGAGGTGGAGATTCGTGAACAAGTCTCTGCTGGTGCGTCAGCAATGGTACAGCTTATGCTACGCCACAATCAGCAAACAGATTTTAGCGAAGAGACGTTGCTTGAATTTCGTCAGCAGTTTTTGGACGAATATGAAGCGGATATTTGTGTGGATAGCTGTGTTTTTGACACCCTTGATGATGTGTTAAGTGCCCTTGAAGAAAAGGGTGTGCCATGGGGTATCGTGACCAATAAGCCGCGCTATCTATCAGAGCTGTTATTAGAAAAAATGCAGCTAGATACGCGCTGTGCGGTTTTAGTCTGTCCTGACGATGTATCGCGCTCAAAACCGGATCCAGAGCCTATGTATGCGGCGCTAGAAAAGCTTGGTATTCCGCGCGGCGCTGCTGAAAGCGTGATTTATGTTGGCGATCATATCCGTGATATCGAAGCTGGCAATGCCGCTGGTATGCCGACGATTCTGGCGGCTTATGGTTATATCCCGCCTGAAGATCAGAACAATCTAAAGAGATGGGGCGCAGACTATATTGCGGATACGCCTGAGCAGTTGAGTAAGTTATTGCTTTCCTCTGGTAAGTTTGACTATTTATAAATCAAATGAGTCATCAGACCAGCGTGTTATTAGGTAGTGTTCAACAGCACAGCACAGCACAGCACAGCACAGCACAGCACAGCACAGCACAGTGGTTGACCATCCCATTTATTAAACGATAAGCAGTGAGTAATGCCATGAATGACAATATCAACCCATTAGCGAATCAGTCAGTGAGCCATACCGCTGACAATATAACTAATAATGCCGCAAGCCAGCAAACGGATATACAAGCCCCTATAGCCGAATTAACACACGATGATATTCGTGACTTTGTACCGTCTGAAAACTGCTTAGATGGCAAAACTATCTTGGTGACAGGCGCGGGCGATGGCATTGGTCGTGTTGCGGCGTTGACCTATGCGCGCTATGGCGCAACGGTACTGCTACTGGGTCGTACTAGCAGCAAGCTTGAATACGTTTATGACGAAATCGAAAGCTTTGGTGGTAAGCAGCCTGCTATGCTACCGATGAATTTGGAAGGGGCGACTTATGCAGAAATGCAAAAATTAGAAAACTTGATTCATAGAGAAGTGGGTCAGCTTGATGGTATCTTGCACAATGCGGGGATGCTTGGTCCATTAACGCCCCTTGAGATGTACGATGTCGATATGTTTGCTCAAGTCATGAAGATTAATTTTACGTCCACCTTTATGCTCACCCAAGCGCTACTGCCTTTACTAAAAGATGCGCCGCATGGCTCTATCGTATTTACCTCCAGCAGCGTCGGTACCCATCCTCGTGCGTTTTGGGGTGCTTATGCCCTATCTAAGCAAGCGGTAGAAGGAATGAGCAATATCTTTACTCAAGAGACGCAAAACACCACCAACTTACGTTTTAACTGTATCAATCCGGGTGGCACCCGCACCAATATGCGCGCCCATGCTTATCCAGGTGAGAATCCAATGAGCCTAAAAACGCCTGAAGATATCATGGCAGGGTATGTATGCTTGATGAGTGATGAGAGTATCGGCGTACGCGGACAAGTGGTTGAGTTACAGCCAAAGGATTAAGTAAGCTTTATCATGGTTGATAGATTGAAATTGTCCATCACTAGCCCCATCTATTTGTTATTAAAGAGCTTTATGCTAGATTGAAAATGAGCATAATCAATAAAAATAAATAGGATGAGACTATGGCAGGTGGTTGGTCAAGAGATGGCGCTGAACATGAGCAAATGGATGCGACGGTCAATGATGCGCTAGAGCGAGCACGCCGTGCATTACCAACGGGTAAGAGCGCAGAGTTTTGCGATGAATGCGGTAATCCCATTCCAGAAGCGCGGCGTATTGCAGTACCTGGTGTACAGCATTGTGTTGGTTGCCAAAGCGAGCTTGAACAAGAGGCAAAAGCCACAGAGTTGTTTAATCGCCGTGGCAGTAAAGACAGTCAGTTACGCTAAAAAAATGACCCTGCTAGTAAAATAGTAGGGTCATTTTTTATTGCTATCGTAAAGAGCAGCTTATCTAGTCAACCATTACCATCGCCATCAGTTCACGGTCACATATTTCCCAGTCTATTTCCCAGTCTATTTCCTTGTCTATCTCACCTTCTTGACTATTGCTTGCTTGCAAAATAATCTCTAGTCGGCTATCTACTTGTGCGCTCACTGTCTTTGTGGAAAAGCTATCAGGCGTAAAGTTGATTTGTAGCCAGCCATTAGACGTATGTACAACACCTTTAATACGTAGCCAGTTTGGTAGCGTTAGCAGCCAATCCTGCAGCTGATCGGCATTTAATACGTATTCTGTCGGCAGTCGCCACCCAGCTAGCAGAATATCTTGCTGCGTTTCATGATAACGGTAGGGTAGCTCTATATCCGTATCAGGCTGAGCAGAATCATGGTTTGCAGAGTTGGTTAAGGTATTTTCTGTTAAAGAGTGGCGTGGTGGTCTTAAGCTCACAACCGCTTTATGTGGCTGAGCGATATTGACTCTTTGCTGTTTTGATATGACAGAGCTGGGTTTGGACAGCTGCGCATTTAATAATGCTGAATAGTTAGTGGATATATCTATATCATGAGCGCTTGTCTGCTTATCAGCTTCTGCCCAAATAATAAAAATCTTTGAATTTAGATTGGCTAACCATGCTTGAAGCGCTTGTCTTTCGTCAGACCGTAACTGCGCATAGCGATTAATAACTAAGACATCAGCATCACGGATATGCGCTTGAAATCCTTCATGAGTACGATACTTGTCCTGTTGCCATTGCAGAGCATTAAGCACGGTGATGACCGCTTGCATTTTCAGAGCCGTTTGCCAATGCGGCGCGCTAAGCTGCTGTATCAGCTCACGCGGATGGGCAAGCCCTGTTGGCTCGATGAGCAGACGCTTTGGCTGATGGTCACTTAGCAGGCGACTCAGCGCGATTTGTAGCGGCAGCTGACTGGTGCAGCAAATACAGCCGCCGCTGACCTCACGAATGGCGATATCATTTGTCGTATGGCTATCTTGAGAGCTGGCTAGTAGCGCGCCATCAATTCCGATACGACCAAACTCATTGATTAATAACGCCCAGCGCTCATCAGCAGCTTTGGTTGCGATTAATTGATTGATGAGCGTGGTCTTACCAGAACCCAAAAACCCTGTCACCAAAGTGCAGGGTATATTTTGAAGAATAATCGGTGATTTCAATGCGGCGCCCGTGATATTAATAGAATTAAAGAGTAATCGTCTACGCTATCAATAGCTGTAAGCACCATTGATGACTCTATAACGACTCACTTTTAGCCGCTTCAACTTCTGCTTCGTCCGGTACGAACACATAGCCCACACCCCAAACGGTTTGAATATAACGTGCTTGTGACGGGTTGTCTTCAATCAGACGGCGCAGACGGGATACTTGCACATCGATTGAGCGCTCCATCGCACCCCATTCACGACCACGGGCAAGGTTCATCAGCTTATCACGGGTTAATGGCTCGCGTGGATGCTGTACGAGTGCTTTTAGCACCGAAAATTCACCTGTCGTTAAGGTAACGACATTGCCATCGCGCTTAAGCGTACGGGTCGATAAATCAAGCGTCCATGGACCAAATTCAACCACTTCAAGCTGATGACTTGGCGCACCTGGTAGCTCGCGATTTTGACGACGTAATACCGCTTTAATACGGGCCAATAGCTCTTTTGGATTAAATGGCTTTGGCAGATAATCGTCCGCACCTGCTTCAAGGCCAGCAATACGATCAGCATCACCACCTTTAGCCGTCAGCATAATAATAGGAATGTCGCCATTGTCTTCGCGCAGACGCTTGCAGATACTGATGCCGTCCTCCCCCGGTAACATCAAATCAAGTACCACTAAGGAGAAAAGCTCACGCTGCATCAGCTTATCCATCTGACTGCCATCATGGGCAGTACGAACCACAAAACCATCGTCTTCTAAAAAACGTTGCAATAATGAGCGCAGACGCGCATCGTCATCAACGACTAAAATACGCTGGGTTAAGGTATCAGGGCTGTTATTTTCAGACATATAAGCATCCTCTTATAGAAATTATTATTAGTAGAAATTATGATTAAAAATGCAAGGATCACTATTTTTATTAAAAAAATACTATCAATAACTCAGACAAGCATTTATAAAAGTATCAATAATAGTGCCGCTATTTAGGCATCATTCCATCGATTGTTAAAAAGATTATAAATTAAAAACTTTTGTTCAGTACACTAGTAAACTGCAATATTTGTGCATTTGAGACTTTAGTGTATAAGATTGCCGTCATAATTGCATCACTGATAAAGACAAATGCTGTATGCGTTTGTTTAATAAAGCCGTAAAAACGCGCTTATGAGAGGATTTTTGCTATAAATAACGTCAGAAATGATGAAAATATAAAAAGGATTTCTATTCATGCAGCTTTTGCTATAATGCAAAACTACATTTCTCAACGATTGATACGTATATGAGTAGCACTGATACCTTAACGCCATCTCAAACCTCGACAAATGCACAGGTTTTGGATGCCACCACACACGCGAATATTCACGACAAGCTTGCTCGCGCGCTTGGCATTAAGACTGCTCAAGTCAATGCGTTTGTGAAACTGTACGATGAAGGCGCGACCGTTCCCTTTATTGCCCGTTACCGTAAAGAGAAGACGCAGAATCTTAACGACGCGCAGTTGCGTGCGCTTGAAAAGTCTCTTAATTATGAGCGCGATATGGCAACCCGTCGCCTCAAAATTACTGAGCTGCTTAGTACGCAGGGCAATTTGACCGACGAGCTACAGATGCGTATTGATAATGCGGTATCAAAGCTTGAGCTTGAAGATATCTACTTGCCATACCGTCCGCGTCGCCGCTCTCCTGCTGCCAAAGCACGCGCCGCTGGTCTTGATGTTGCAGCCCAAATAGTGCTCACGCAAGACATCACGCCGACCGATGCGCTGGCAGGCTATCACGTACAATCGAGCATTACTGATGAAAGTGGTCAAGAGATTGACGTTGATTTTAGTGATATCGAAAAGCAGCTCGCTGGCGTACAAGCCATCATCGTTGATGAATGGACACAAGCACTAGCTTTGCTTGATAATTTGCGTAGCGGTTTTGCCAAAACCGCCAGTATCGTTTCAGCGGTTGCCAGTGATGAAAAACGCGAAGTTGGTGAAAAATTCAAAGATTATTTTGAACATAGTGAAAGCCTTGCGCGTCTGCCAAATCATCGTTTATTAGCGATGCTGCGCGGTCGTCAAGAGAATGTCTTGGGTCTAAAAATTGACGGCGAAGACGCGCCATTTATTGAAAAAATTGTCAAGCATTTCGACATTGATACAAAAGCACCAGCAGAGCGTAAAGAGTTTTTAGTTGAGGCGGCAACCAGCCTATGGAAAGACAAATGGCGTCCGCATATTGAGCATCGCTTATTGACCGAAAAGCGTCTCACCGCTGAAGCTGATGCGATTGATGTCTTTGCCAATAATTTACAGCATTTACTCATGTCAGCGCCTGCTGGCCGCAAAGTGATTTTGGGTGTCGATCCTGGTATCCGTCATGGCGTAAAAATGGCCATCGTCGATGCTCAAGGTCATGTGAAGCTAGACAGTGAAGACAAACCTGTCGTCGCAACCGTTTATCCATTCGCGCCTGATAATAAAATGGATGAAGCCAAAAAAGTCATCGATGAGCTATTAAGTACTTATGATGTCGATTTGGTTGCTATCGGTAACGGTACAGCGAGCCGCGAGACCGATGCGATGGTTAAAGAGATTTTGGCGGCAAACGAGTCGTTAAAAGCCAAAGCCGTCATCGTTAACGAATCAGGAGCTTCGGTTTATTCAGCGAGTGAGCTTGCTACTGATGAGCTTGGCAATCTAGATGTTTCTGTACGCGGGGCAGTATCTATTGCTCGTCGTCTGCAAGACCCATTGTCGGAGCTGGTCAAGGTAGATCCAAAAGCGATTGGCGTTGGTCAATATCAACATGATGTCAACCAAACTCAGTTGGCAGATAGCCTTGATAAAGTCACACAAGACAGCGTGAATGCCGTTGGTGTTGACGTAAATACCGCAAGCCCAGCTATTTTGGCTCACATTGCTGGCTTAAATAAAAACGTTGCCCAGCAAATCGTCAGCTATCGTAAAGAGCATGGCGCATTTGATAGCCGCGAGTCATTGAAAAACGTCCCACGCTTAGGTGCCAAGACCTTTGAGCAAGCAGCAGGGTTTTTGCGTATCCATGATGGCAGTAATCCACTAGATGCGACTGGCGTCCATCCAGAAAGCTATGCCTTAGTTGATAGCTTATTGACCCAAACCGGTAAGGCATTGCCAGAAATCATTGGTAACGATGGCGTGTTAAACAGCATCGATATCACGGCGCTAGCTGCTAACGATGACAATGTGAGCGTAAAAGCCATCATTGAAGAGCTTGCCAAGCCCGCTCGTGACCCGCGTCCTGAGTTCAAAACTGCTAATTTCCGTGAAGACGTCAATAGCATTAAAGATTTGAGTGAGGGCATGACTTTAGAGGGTGTCGTCACCAATGTGACCGCTTTTGGTTGTTTTGTCGATGTTGGCGTCCATCAAGATGGTCTGGTTCATATCTCACAGATGGCCAATGACTTCGTTGCCGACCCGATGAACCGCGTAAAACCAGGCGATATCGTCTCGGTACGTGTCATCTCTATCGATGAAAAACGTGGTCGTATTGGTTTTAGTATGAAACCTGAGTCTGAAAAACCAGTACGTCCAGCTGCTAAACCTGCGACAGCAAACGCTACTAATGGTGATGAAAAAGTCAGTCGTCCACGCAGCAATCGTCCAGCTGGTGATAAGCGCCCGTCTAAGCCTAAGCATCAAGACAGTCGTAATAGCAATAGTGACAATCGTAGCAAGGCGCCACGTGCCGAAAAAGCAGAGGCGCCTAGTAAAATGGGTACCTTGGGCGCGCTATTGCAAGAAGCTGGCGTCACTAAAGCCAAAAAATAAGATATCGTATTTTTATGATAAGCAGTAATAAAAAAGGCAGCCATTAGGCTGCCTTTTTTAATTCAATTCACTATGCTTTTTGATCACTATGCTTAGCTCACTGTGTTTAACTCAATCAATAGCTAAGTAATCGTTACGTATGGATTTACTTAGGTGTGTAAATAGATAATTACTTATAGCTCGTCTTCTTCTGAAACTTCTGCTAAGTCTTCTGGTGTGTCTAGCACAGGATCTTGAGATATGATTTCAGTTGTTTGTAACCCTTGATCTTGTAAGGCTTCTGCTGGCGCTTTTATTTCAGTAGTTATTGGCTGTTGGTCAAGGTTATTATTAACGTTGACGCGTGCGCGTGAAATCTTTTGAGTTTCGCTAATCGAAAATGGCGTCATTTTAGTTGTTTTATCAGTGTTGACATCAGTCTCACTACCTGTACTTGCGACATCCGCTTCCACAGCGATCTCAGCAGTAGCAGTTGATTTTTTAGAGGCGTTAGTGTCAGTTGGAGCTGCCATGGCCACTGCTGGAATAGTCAGTGCCGCGCCGATAAGTAGTGATAAAGTATGGTTTTTCATTGATGGAATCCTTGATTTATAGTTTCAGCTAGAATAGTCGTACAGATAATTTTGATCGAATGCGCTCTGATATAGGACTTATCTATGTAGAATGCAGAATCTATATATTTAAAATAACTAACATATAATCTATAGAAAAAATAAAATCATGATAATCAATAGCTGACTATCATGATTGATATAAAAACTCTGGTCAGTAAATAACGCTCAATATAAAAGACGTTATAAACATTAGGCACGATAATAGCAATTTAAATACTGAGCATTCAGTAGTACATCCATAAAGAATCTAACAGACTGCTACTGATAAGTGACGTCGTGCAACTATTGTGGTGTTATTGTTAGATTCAAACCATAGCTCGCTGCCAAAATGCCTTTACTTGACCACTAGTTAATAGGTTAATAGCGCAAAAAGGCACTTAAAGGCATAAATTAGCTGTCAATTACCTCAAAGCTCAAACCCGCATGTTCCTCTAAGCGAGCAAGTAACTCGTTACCCATTGCTGAAGCAGGGGTCCAAAAGCCGCCGCTCACTTCTTCTTTACTGATATCTTGCGCCAAACACAATGCCGCTTGCGCCAACATACGTGAGGTACTGCCATAACCTGGATCTTTATCGCCTGTTACCTTGGTAACAATGCTGTCATTACTAGTCGTTTGCCCGAATAAGCGGATATCAAAGTAGCCGTTTTCTTGCTCTTCTTTTGAAGGTCCTGAGCCTGATTTCGGCAATACATGTTTGGACAATAACTCACGGCTTGGCGTAACCATCATGGCAGTGGCAAAACCAAACAAGCCTGCACTTAGCGCATAGCTTGTGAGCTTGCCCTTTATGCCATCTTTCATCCACATGGCTTCGTCGTACTTAAAGTCGCGACCATATTCATAGCCAAGCAATTGATTGCTGCGATGCACAATGCGTGTATTGATACTTGCCATCACAAAAGGTGCAAGCCAGCGCTGATGCTCGCTATCGTATTCAGGTTTACTGACATTGCTCTGACGGACGTTTGGTGCATCTTTGTCATCATTTAATAAGTAAGGGTTTGCTACTTGTTTGCGGCGCGATTTATCCTGTCCGACTTCTTCAAAGATGGTTGCCATCGAGGCAATAGTACCGCCTGATAATCCGCCTTTTGCTGCTTTCACACGCATATGAATCACATTACAAGCGCTATCAAACTTTGCTTCTGCTTGCTTTTGGGTAAAATAAACGCCCAAATCTGATGGGATAGAATCAAAGCCACAAGAGTTGACAATACGAGCGCCGCTTTGTTTTGCGGCATCTTGATACTTGTCCATCATATCCTTGATAAATATTGCCTCACCGGTCAGATCGACATAATCTGTGCCATTATCAACACACGATTTGATAAGCGGCTCGCCATATTTTAGATAAGGCCCAACGGTTGATATAATAACTTGTGTTTGCTCGGTCATTGTATCAAGGCTTGCTGCATCATCACTATTGGCAAGGATTATATCGACCTTGCTTGCAAGGTTAGCTTGCAACTCATTCAGCTTCTCCTCATCACGACCGGCTATCGCCCAAGTGACAGCACTACCGCTCGCATCCTTGTTAGTAGACAAAAACTCTGCCAGATAGTGGGCAGTGATTTTCCCAACAAAGCTGGTCGCCCCGTATAAAACCAGCGCATAAGCTCGTTTTTCGCTACTAGATTTTTGGTGAGCACCTGCTGAGTTGGTATGCTTTGATATGTCCGTATTCATCGTTATTTTCCTTGTTTGAGTGTTTTGTCATATGATGGTTATAAGAAAAAATACTATATCCAATTGAGCTTAAAGATTGAGTTTAAAAAAGCGTCATATATTATATTTATAAGATTGCTGATAATACTTTGGATAATATTCTCATATACTTAGTCGTATTTAAGGGTTTATTTACCGATTCCCCACATAAGTGCTGAAAATAGCTTTAAACGGTAAGATTTGCTACAAAGTTTACATAACCTATCGACATTATTACCAAAATGAACCTTTTATACTGAAAATCATTGCTAATCTATATTCCTAAGCACTAAAAGCTGTAACCGATAAGCGGTAAAAAATAAAAAGCAAAATACCAGATGATTGGTGGTGTAAGGTGTTAGCTAATAGCTAATAGCTATGTCGCACTGGCGATAGCAACCTTATTATTTGATTTTTCAATTATCATTTTAGGAGAGTTATTATGTTTCGTTGGGCCATTATTTTCGCCGTAATCGCATTGTTAGCAAGTTTCTTAGGTTTTGGTGGTGTTGCTGGATTGTCTGCAAATTTCGCCTATATCTTGTTAGCATTAGCTGTAATTCTATTCATCGTGGCGTTTGTAAGCCGCCGGATGTAATAAGAAAAGTATACTCGTCCTATAAAGACATTAGCCAGTTAGAAAACTGGCTAGTAAAAAAGACCTCAGATATGCTCTGAGGTCTTTTTTTGTGACTAAAATATAGCTATCTGTTAAGTGAGGCGCAGTATTTAACAGGTAGCAAGCGTAAGTCTTGATATCTATAAGCGTTTGGGCTGAACGATATGTTCCATGCGTTTTGCTAGACGTACATCATGACTTGTGATGCCACCAGTGTCACCGGTAGTCAGGCGAACTTCTACCACATTATAGGCATTGCTCCATTCAGGATGGTGCTCTAAAGCCTCAGCATGAAAAGCAGCTTGATTCATAAAGCTCATGGCTTCAACAAAATCGCCAAAGTGGTAAGTTTTTACGATCGCGTTGCCCTCACGCTGCCAGCCTGGTAACTCTTCTAGCTGCAAATCGACTTGTTGGTTAGATAAACTACTCATGGCGATATCCTTTATTATTATGATGGATGAAAAAACCACTATGCACTAGTGTAATGACTGCGATAAGTTCTTGAGCTTGCAAACACTCATTTAATAAAATCTTAGAAGATAAAAAACCCACCTATCACTGATTATCTTATTATATATTTTGCGGCAAAAATATAATAAAAATACCAGAAAAATAGGAGGGCAGCGACGTTATTGATCAGAGTATATAACGGTTAAAGGTGCAAGCCATACAGCTATCTGTAGTCAAAGCTAATTATTTAATGAGTTGAACTATATTTGAACTACAATAGATGTTTATATTTAGGATTTTTATCAATATAGATAGCAACAAACGAGCACTGCGGTACTACTTTCTTGTTGTGTTCCTGAGCATACTCCAATGCATGTTTTACCAATGCTGAGCCGACCCCGCGACCACCTAACGCCTGTGGGACAATGGTATGATCATAGACCAGTTTATCATCACGTTCTTTATAGCTGATATAACCTGTATGACCATTGATCGAAGTTTCAAAACGCTTTGCGGCCTCATTATGCACGATATTCATGCTTGGTTTTACCTCTTCTTTTTTCATAGTGTCATTACTCATAAAAGCTCCTTTTTTTTAATAATTTGAACATCGATTTTTCACAATCTATGATTTTTTGGCTTATTTCTTTTTTGATGTGCATTTAATTTTTGATTTTAGTTATTGTGCAGGTTTTTACTCTGCATTTCTAGATAGTTACCGTAAGGGTAGATAGGGCCTATGTTAATAGCATTATTTAAGTCAGACAACATGAGTCTGATTTGTAAAAATACTATCATAGATTCAGCCGAAAAGTAGCGTATCTGTGACTACCTGCTAAAAGGAAACCCTGACTTCACATCCATTTTTTATTTATAAAACGGCACGCTTCTGGGTAAAATCTGCTAAAAGCAGCAAAACGACAGGTAAAACAGCTGGTTAGCTTGCAGGGTATGCGCCACAATGCGATAATGACAGTCAATGAATACCCCTGATTTTGAGGTGCAGCTTACTTAGTAGTATTGCTAAGTCTGCTTGTTTGCCTCTTTTATGCAGTCTATCGGAGTGTTAATGGCTCAATATATTTACACGATGAACAACGTGTCAAAACTTGTTCCACCTAAGCGTGAAATTTTAAAAAATATCAACCTATCATTTTTCCCTGGTGCCAAAATTGGTGTCTTAGGTATCAATGGTTCAGGTAAATCAACCTTGCTACGTATTATGGCGGGTGTGGATACTGAATTTAGTGGTGAGGCGCGTGCGCAAGCTGGTACCAAAGTTGGTTATTTGCCACAGGAACCACAGCTTGATGACAGTAAAGACGTACGCGGTAACGTTGAAGACGGTATGCGTGAAGCGTTAGATGCGCTTGCTCGTCTTGATGCGATCTATGCCGAATATGCAGAGCCTGATGCTGATTTTGATAAGCTTGCTGAAGAACAAGGCAAGATGGAAGACATCATCCAATCGTGGGATGCGCACAACTTGAACAATCAGCTAGAAAAAGCTGCTGATGCGCTGCGCCTGCCACCATGGGATGCTGATGTCAGTAAACTCTCAGGTGGTGAAAAACGCCGCGTGGCATTATGCCGCTTGCTATTGTCACGCCCTGATATGCTGTTACTAGACGAACCGACCAACCATTTGGACGCTGAGTCCGTTGCATGGCTAGAGCAATTCTTACAGAATTATAGCGGTACTATCGTTGCCATCACCCATGACCGTTATTTCTTGGATAACGTTGCGCAGTGGATTTTGGAGCTGGACCGTGGCCATGGCTATCCGTATGAGGGCAACTATACTGAGTGGCTTGAGCAAAAGAACAACCGCTTAGAGCAGCAAAATAAGCAAGAAGAATCCTTTGCTAAAGCATTGAAAAAAGAGCTTGAGTGGATTCGTAAGAACCAAAAAGGTCAACAGGCTAAGTCTAAATCTCGTGTCCAACGTTTTGAAGAATTGAACTCAACTGAATTCCAAAAACGTAACGAGACCTCTGAGATTTATATTCCACCGGGTCCTCGTTTAGGCAATAAAGTCATCGAAGTCAACGATATCTCTAAATCGTTTGGTGATCGTCTGCTGTATGAAAACCTTAGCTTTAACGTCCCAGCAGGTGCTATCGTTGGTATCATCGGTCCAAATGGTGCGGGTAAAACCACGCTATTTAACATGATAACTGAGCGTGATACGCCAGACACAGGATCCGTTGATTTGGGCGAAAGTGTCAAAGTCGCTTATGTTGGTCAGGTACGTGACAACTTAGATGACAGCAAAACAGTTTGGGAAGAAATCTCTGACGGTCTTGATATCATTACCGTTGGCGACTATACCACCCCAAGCCGCGCTTATATTGGTCGCTTTAACTTTAAAGGTTCAGACCAGCAAAAGCACGTTGGTCAATTATCGGGCGGTGAGCGTAATCGCTTACAGTTAGCTAAGACATTGAAGCAGGGTGCCAACGTATTGCTCCTTGATGAACCTTCAAACGATTTGGATATCGAAACCTTACGTGCACTAGAAGATGCGATTCAAGTCTTCCCGGGTACCGTTATGGTCGTATCGCATGATCGCTGGTTCCTGGATCGTATCGCAACCCATATCTTGGCGTTTGAAGATGAAGGTCCGGTGTGGTTCGATGGTAACTATTCTGAGTTTGAAACTTATCGCAAAAAGACCATGGGTGATGATGCCAGTCCTAAGCGCGCCAAGTATAAAAAGATTACCAATTAATACAGCTGTTTAGCATAGTGGAATTCAAAAAAAGACCTCTAATTATTTAGAGGTCTTTTTTATGAGTATTATTTTAGCAAGGTGTTTATGACTATAACCTAGCATGGTTCATCAGCGCTTGCGACCAAATTTACGCTGCTTTTTATTGCTGATCTCAGTAATAGCGTGGGCAATCTCTTCCTCGTTAAGACTGGCAACTTGCTGCAAAATTTGCATCATGTCAGGATTAAGGACGTATTTTGCATGATGAGCAATATCGTTAATACGCTGATCAAAGGTTAAAATGCCAGTCTCTTCTTCTTTTTGCAGGTAATCTAGGCGAGTTAAAGCACCGATGAAACTGGTGAATAACGCGCGATCAAAGAAGTCTGGAATGTCATCAGCATATAGCACTGATAAACGCTGACCCAGCAGATGACATAAATCAACCACTTCATTTTCAGTCAAGTTACCTGAGCCTTGCTGCGCAAGTAGGGCAAGGGTCATAAAGTAACGCTCAAGGCTTTGCTCAACTGGCGTGGCGAGCACTTGTAGCTGTTGGTAACACCTGCTATTGGCTTCAGGTACACTAAGCATACCATCACCCAACTCTACAATCAGACCGTGAGTAATAAGGCTATCAACTTTTTTGTTCAGGGTATCAGCCAAGCCATGCGCGGGGTAGTATAAAAACAGCTCGCTTTGCAAAAATGGATAGAGCTGCATGGCGATATTGTCTAGACGACTGCGTTCGATACGGCCATTACGTGCCACTAAAGCAGCTAAAAAAGACAACAGAATAAAAACATGCAAAATATTATTACGGAAATAACTCAGTAATGCTGCTTGCTTGCCTGCAATCTGGATAATATCGCCCAATATATGAGGGATACGCTCGATAAGCTTAAGCTTAATACCGTAATCTATAATTTGCTGCGGTGACATATCGGTAATGACCGTATCACTTGAATACGGTAGCTGCTGCGCAAGACCTTGATAAAGGGCGATTTGCTCACGGCAAATGTCTTCATCGAGCGCCGATTTTGGTGCAGATAGTAACACCAGCGACAATAAGGACACTGGAGTGACTACCGCTGCTTTATTGATATGCTGCATGACTTTGACGCCGATATTATCAACCATAGCAGTAGCTTTATCATCGAATGGCGTATCGGTGCGATCAGCAGGCAAGCTGTTTTCCGCTACATCAAATTTGGTCATAAAATCGGTTAAATGTAGGGGCGTACCAAAACTTAGGTGTACATTGCCAAAGATACGCTCAATCTTGCGACCGACTTTGAGCAGTCCAAGTAAAGACTCAGACTCTTTTGGCTTACCTTTTAGCTCACCAACATAGGTGCCGCCTTCCATGATGCGCTCATAACCGATATAAGTCGGAATAAAGACCACGGGCTTATTGCTTTGACGCAACTGGCTATGTACTGTCATTGCCAGCATACCCATTTTTGGTGGCAATAAACGTCCTGAGCGTGAGCGACCGCCTTCAATAAAGTATTCAATCGGTGTATTACGAGTAATAAGCGTGTGCATATACTCACGTAAAACTGCCGTATAAAGCGCGTTACCACGGAAGCTACGGCGGATATAAAAAGCCACTGCCCCGCGTAGTATCGGGCCTAAAACTGGCACATCTAAATTGTCACCCGCAGCGACATAAGGAATGCTCAAGCCACGTTTATAGATCACATAAGACAGTAAGAGGTAGTCGACATGACTGCGATGGCAAGGTACATAGACCAACTCATAATCTGCTGCCAGCTCACGTACACGCTCGAAATGATGCACTTCGACGCCATCATATAACTGCGTCCACAACCAAGTTAAAAACTTATAGAAACCGCGGATAATGGCATGTGAGTAATCATTGACCATCTCATTAGCATAACTCTTGGCAAGCAGGCGCGCTTCACGAGGGCTAGTACCGGTTGCCGCCGCTTCTGCTTCTATTGCATGCTTGATAGCAGGCGAGTAAACCAGCTTATCTACTAAGTTACGTCGATCAGATAAATCAGGACCGAGCATACTGGCGCGCTGTTTGTCTAAATAAGTATTGAGCTGCTGCTGTAATGAGCGCACAAGCTCACGATTGCCATCAGCCGCTGCCACTACCGTATAGTGAGGTGTCGCATCGACTACAGGTTTTGTAAGGGTATCTGTAGCATCATCGACATCGATATCAAGACTGGTAGATTCAAAGATAGCGGCATTTAAATCCGTAGGCTCTTCATCGCCTTTAAGGCTCTCATCAATGAGGGTACGTAAATCCTGCGGTGGGTGGAACTGTATAAATGTATCGCGCCCCATCACACCGATATTGAATAATTGCTTTGTGATGCTAGGATCTTGCCAGTTATCCGCTGTGAGCAGTTTGAATAAAGAATCCTCTTTTTCAGGCGCGCGTCCCCAAAGGATAGATACCGGTACCAAGCGCACTTTTAATTCAGGATACTGCAAAACGGCGGAGACCAGACGAGATAGGCGCGGCGATAGTTGGTTTTCTTTGGCGTGGGGATGATGTAAAAATATAATGGCAGCATTTTCTTTTATATTATGGGCGCTGTCATTTACCCCCACCAAGGCTGGCGGTAACTTATGTTCTTGCGTTTGCAGGTCAATCAAAATACTGTTAGAGCGCGAATAATCTTGCAGCACATAAAACCGTAACGTCTGGTCATCTTGATCAAACTCAGGCAACTCACCCAACAGTTTGGGTTTTACCGCCACATCTAGCATCTGTCCCGAGATTTTACGGTACAATTGATTAATGGGTGCATTAGCATAAGGCGTCGGTAAAACTGGGCCACCATCAATTTTTGGCGTGTCTAACGGTTCAGTAGCTGGTCTAGCCACTGGTGCTTTAAAAATCCGTTTTTTTAGGAACTTCGGTATCATAATCGGTATCAAAATTAGTCAAAATATTGCCCTTATAATGCCATAAAAGCCATCAAAGCGATATATCGTGTCTGTAGATACTACCAATATTCATCATGACTGGTTACTATTCAGTAAGATAGGTACGGCATATATTACCCAGTGATTTGAAAGCTAAGGTATTTAGGGTGATAATAGTTTTGTACAGGATATACTATAGTGAGTTCAGTATTAAAACGATACAGCGGGACTGGGATAAATTTTACGCAGCCTCTGTCGGCGTAGGCACAGCAAGCCAGAAAAATTTATACCAGTTCTGCGTTACAGTATGGCGTATCTATTTTATTTGGAATCGACTATATCTTACATTTTTGCTTACTCATTAACGTCACTCAATTCAGTGAGAACCTTATGACGCCAGCTATCAATCTTGCCAAACAATGCGGCCTTGATTATCGATTACACGAGTATACTCATGACAGTAGCGCTGCCTCATTTGGGTTAGAGGCGGCCGAAAAGCTCGGCGTTAATGTGGCACAAGTTTTTAAAACCTTGGTCGTATTAACCGATACCGAGGCGCTCGCCGTTGCCATCTTGCCCGTGGATAAAACCTTAAACCTTAAAAAAATGGCGAAGGCCCTCGCTGCCAATAAAATGCTGGCCTGTAAAAAAGTTCAAATGGCAGACCCTAAACAGGTCGAGCGTAGTAGCGGCTATGTGCTAGGCGGCGTGAGTCCATTGGGACAAAAAAAACGCTTGCCAACGGTGATAGATGAGTCAGCGCAAATACAGTCAACCATCTATGTGAGCGGTGGTCGCCGTGGTCTAGAGATTGAACTGCCGCCTGCGCAATTGGCAACGACACTGACGGCGCGCTTTGCCTCTATTGTCGATGACTAAAAGCGGCTGACTGGCAGATATATTTTACCTATAAAGCCATTCGCTTATTATTTTTTACGCCCATTATATAAGGATATAACCATGCCGCATTTAACCCTCCAAGTGACGCCCAATGTCAGTATTGCTCATGAAGAATCCTTTCTTAAAGCTTTGAATAAGGTGCTGTGGGATAGCGGACACTTTGGTAAAACAACAGATATCAAAGCCCGTATTATTCCTGTCGAAACGTTTTTAGTAGGCGTTGAAGATGATGAGCAGGTTAATGGTTTTATTTATGCTCATCTAAAAATCATGAGTGGCCGTGATATAAACATCCGTAATCAGCTCGCTGAGCAATTGGTCACTACCATAGAGCAAACGCTGGGCGCAGAGCAATCAGGACGCGCTGACATCCAAATCTGTGTCGAAGTAGAAGAAATCAGCGCGATTTATCATAAGAAAATGCTAAGCTAAACGTGAGCCTCAACTTATTATAAGATTCACTTATTATAAGGTTCACTTATTATAAGGTTCACTTATTATAAGAGTTGCTTATTATAAGAGTTACTTACAAGCTATTTATTTTCGCATAATGATTTACTGGCAAATTTGGGTAGTACCACTACCTCAGCCTTATAACCAGCGGTTTTACCCTGAGTCGCCATCAAATTGCGGGCAACACGTAAGCGATATTCGCCAGTTGCTGGTAAGCAGCCTTGGTAAATAATCCCGCCTTTGGTGCCATCTTGCGTGCCATTTGGCATGTATAGGACGCCGACATTGGCGGTTTCAGGCGTGCCAGCAACTGGCGCAATATTAATGATGACATATTGCGCAGCGGCGGCATTGAAACGATACCAACGCGCCTCTTCTTTAGGATTTAATTGACCAGTAACAACACTACTAATAGCGCCTTTAGCAAAATGAATGGGGGTGTCGCTAGTTTTAGCCAGCGCGCTATTGGCGCTCATGCTGCTTAATGCAGCACTCACTAATAGCATTTTTAGTGCTCGTGCACTTGATGTGGTTTGGTTATTAATTGACAACATCATTGCTTCCTTATTAAATTATGGTTTATCAGCTGTCTATTATTTGCTAGCACTGGTTCCAGTGTATTCTCTAACTTTTAGTTAAACATAAAAAAGCGCCTAATGAATAGGCGCTTTTTTGTTAATTATGATGCTTTCTTAGTCTAAAAAACTTAGTCTAAGAAAGCAAAGTTATCAATGTCCATATCTGTCATGCTGCTGCTTGGGGCAACCATACTTTCGGCATGTCCTGAGGTACGGGGTAACAGCTTATCAAAGTAAAATTCAGCGGTTTGAATTTTGGCTTTGTAGAACTCTGGTGATTCTGTACCACCATTTTCAAGCTTATTATAAGCCACCGCTGCCATACGTGCCCAGTGGTAGCCCATCATCACGTAGCCTGAGTACATCAAGAAATCATCAGATGCCGCTGAGATGATTTCACGGTCTTTACGTGCCATGAGCATCAAGCGTACTGTCAGAGTGTTCCACTCAGCACATAGTTTGGTCAATGCCCAAACAAACTTACGCATGTCTTTATCTAAGGCATACTCGCCACACCATTTCATGATGCTTGAAGTATAATCACGAATGATTTTACCCTTAGATTGCAAGATCACTTTACGGCCCAATAGATCCAATGCTTGAATACCAGTCGTACCTTCATACATGGTGGCGATACGAGCATCACGAGCGATCAGCTCCATGCCCCATTCTTTGATATAACCATGACCGCCATAGACCTGCTGACCGTGTTTAGCCGCTTCAATACCAAGCTCAGTTAAGAAGCCTTTTAGGATTGGCGTATAAAAACCCAGCTTATCATCCCATTTCTCAAACTCTTCATCATTGCCGTTGATGATACCTTGCGCCATTTTGTCCGCGTAGCGCGCTGAATGATAAATCATCGAGCGACCGCCTTCAGCAAAGGCTTTTTGGGTCAATAGCATACGGCGTACGTCCGCATGATGAATGATCGCATCCGCAACTTTTTCAGGATCTTTGGTACCTGATAGCGTACGCATTGAGCGACGATCTTTGGCATAGGGTAGGGCGTTTTGGAATGACAGTTCAGTGTGCGCCAAGCCTTGGATACCAGTACCGATACGGGCCGTGTTCATAAAGGTGAACATGGCTTTTAGACCTTTATTCGGCTCACCAATTAAGTAACCAACGGCATCATCAAAGTTTAGGACACAAGTAGCCGATGAGCTGATGCCCATTTTGTGTTCGATAGAACCACAAGAGACGCCATTGCGCTCACCAATTTCACCGTCGTTATTTGGCAAAAATTTCGGTACGATAAACAATGAGATACCGCGGGTGCCTTCTGGTGCATTTGGCAAACGTGCTAAAACGATATGGATAATGTTTTCAGTCAAGTCATGCTCACCACTTGAGATGAAAATCTTAGTGCCACTCAGCTTATAGCTGCCGTCGTCTTGTGGGATAGCTTTTGATTTTACCTGACCCAAATCTGTACCGCATTGTGGCTCAGTTAGACACATAGTGCCCGCCCAAGTGCCTTCGACCAGTTTATGCAAGTAGGTTTCTTTTTGCTCATCGGTACCGTACTGCATGATGGTATTGATACAACCGGTTGATAGACCAGGATACATTGCCCATGGCCAGTTAGCTGTACCGATCATCTCAGCCTTGATAAGGTTCAATGAGGTCGGCAAGTTCATACCGCCGTATTCTTCAGGGTAAGAAATACCTTGCCAGCCGCCTTCTACAAACTGGTCATAAGCTTCTTTAAAGCCTTTAGGGGTTGTGACCACACCATTCTCAAAATGACAACCTTCAGCATCTGCTGGCTGATATAAAGGGGCCAAGACGTTCTCGGCAAAATCTGCCATCCCTTGCAGGATCATATCAACCGTTTCAGGATCGGCGTTTTCGCCATTATCCAAATCTTTATAATGCGTTTGGTAGTCAAATACATCATTAATTAAAAACTTGATATCACGTAAAGGTGCTTTGTAAGTTAACATAGTCGTTCTCTTTAGTTGTTCGCTGTCATAGACGGTTGACTTAGTTTTTAAGCCAGAGTTTACGGAAACGATTTTAATTATTTGCAATAAAAATAGAGGATATCTTGAGACGCTGGGTCAATCTGTTAAGTCTATCTTGACTACTTTGAAAACTGTGAAGTTATCCTTGATAAAAAACAGTCGTTATACCTAGATGCAGTATAAATCTTATATAGCGACAAATATATAACCAATAACTAATATTCATAGTTTATTAGTGTAATTACAACATTAAGTAATTATTGTGTCAATATGCTTTTTTATCTAATGTCCTGCTAAGTAATTATTAATTATAGAGATAAGGGTAGGATTAAAGCGATAGCTAAGCCACTTAGTTAAATGTATGTACGATATAAGGAAGGCCTTGTATGACCCCATCAAAGTCCAAGACAAAGCGGGTGTCTTGGCTGACAATACTGTTAACTCGCATCAAGTTTTTGCTAGAGGGGGAGCTTGCTCATTTGCTCACCGTCAATCGCAGCAATAGACCGTGGCATATGCCCATTATCGCTGCCACAACCATTAGTTTCCCCGTATTTGTGGGCGCTTACTTTGATGCTTTGCCATCAGGTATCAAGGCGTCTTTGGGAGCAATGGTCATCTTGAATTTACCCTTGATAGGTAAGCTGCCTTATCGTTTAGTGACGTTGATGGCATGGGGCTTTGCCATGCCGTTATGCTTTGCGTTTGGCTTGGCGGCACAGCAAGTGCCTATTCTTAGGCTGCCCGTATTTATGCTGATAGCCTTTGGTGTGGTTCTGTTTGGACGTTATTATCGCCAGCCGCCGCCAGCTGGTTTATTTGTGATGATGGCAGGGGCGCTAGCATTATTCATACCGCTGCCTATAGAGAAAATCATGTCAGCCACTGGGCTTGTGATGCTGGGCAGTGGTTTTGCCTTTATTATGGGGCTGCTGTATTCGCTGTTTTTATTGGCGACGCGTCCTGCTACGCCGACACCAACTTATAGTTATGGTCCTGATACCATTAGTGAGAGTATTATTGTCGCCGGCTTTGTCAGTTTGGCGCTGTTGATTCCCTTGATGCTAAATATGTCTAATCCGTACTGGGCAGCGGTCAGTTGCTTCTTGATCATTCAGGGTATCCACTTACGGACGATGTGGATTAAACAAATACATCGTTTGCTAGGGACGTTGGTAGGGGCGGTTCTGGCGAGTTGGATGCTATCTTGGGGTCTATCGATATGGGGTATTGCTCTTTCGATATTGATTATGATGCTTTGTATTGAGTCCTTGGTAGATCGTCATTATGGGCTGGCCGTTATATTTATCACCCCGCTAACGATATTTATTGCAGAATATGGCAGTGGCTTGCCGCTTAGCTCAGCGGTTTATCAAGAAGTGACCCATGCGCGCCTATTGGACACGCTGCTTGGTTGTATGGTGGGTCTTGGCGGCGGGGTTGTCATGCATTCAACGAACCTGCGCGTACCCCTGCGCCGTATAGAAAAACGGCTGCTGGCACGCTTTGGCTAATATAAAAGCGTCGATTGTTTTGATTATTTAGCTAGGAAGTAGTGGTACTTATACGGCGTTTGTTAGGTTGATAGATTTTCTAATGCTGCAGTCGCTTGCCCAACGTCAATAGCGTGTCCTGTCCAACGCTCAAAACTTAATGCCGCTTGTCCGATAAGCATGCCATAACCATCTGATATCTGCGCGCCATGAGCGGCGAAATGCTGTAAAAATGGCAGTTCACGTCCATACATCATATCGTAAGCGTATTGGCAGTTTAGCGTATCGGCTAATGGTAAGGTTTCACCTGATAGCCCGATGGATGTGGCATTGAGGATGATATCAAAGTCGCCACTTAGATCAGCCGTCGCATAGGTCTGAATCGCATGTTGATTTATCTTTTCGCTGGCGCTGCTAAGTTCGTCGACTAACATTGCAGCCTTACTTAATGTGCGATTGGCGATAGTCAATGTTTCAATACCAGCCTCTATCAGCGGTAATACCACCCCGCGCGCTGCGCCGCCTGCGCCAATGAGTGCCACGCGCGCACCCTGTAAAGGCCAGCCTAAGCGCTGGATATGATTGACTAAGCCTTGACCATCAGTATTGTCGCCACAGAGCGCCGCTACTGGCGCTACGCCTTTTGCCAATAGTGCTTTATCTAACAACAAAGTATTGACCGCACCCGCGACTTTGGCATGTTCAGATAAGCCACCACGTGCCACGCAGCAATCATAAGCGATTTGCTTAAAGGGCACGGTCACATTAGCACCGATGCCACCACCGTGAAAAAACGCTTCTACCACAGCCGTAAAACTTGCCACATTATCAGGACAATACTGGCGCTGATAACAGATATCCAGTCCCGCTTGCGCGCCAAATAACGTATGGATTTCAGGAGATTTGCTGTGGGCAATCGGATTACCAATAACAATAAAGTGCTGGGTCATAAAAGCTCCACTGGCGGTATAGAACATAGGTCAGAATGACGGAATAAGGGTATCAAAGCGTAGTTATCATAAGGGATAACGCACCGTTTGACAAACCTATGGCAATAGCTATAAGTCGCTGAGTCAGCGTCAGTTTTTATGAGGTTAGCATTTTAACAAATCTGTACTCTCTGCGAGTGTTATGCGTAAGGTAAAGGGTGGTCAAGCGTTAAGCAGTTGGGTAAACTAGAGAGCATAAAAAGTAACCGGATGCTTTTGCACCGTTTTGCATCTTACTTCTTTGACGTGACTGATAGGGTATGCAAATAGCAACAGGCTATTTATAAAACCTCAGTGATAACAAGACCTTAATAACAGACACTATGCATTATCAGCGGCAGACCTAGCTGCTTGTTAATACCATTTTTAGAACCATTTACAAGTGTGAGTAAGTTGCCCATGTGGAATAACACCCTACAGACCCTTATGGTCAGTACGATAATGGCAGTTGGCGTGTCGCTTAGCGCCTGTGATAATAATAAAGGCAGTGACGTATCAGCGGAGGAGGGTAGTGCTGATAAGCAGACTGTCTCCGATACGCCAAAACCAAAAGTCCCTACGTCAAATGCTGACCTAGATGGTGCTACTGCCCAAGAGGGCACACCAGTCAAGTATGATGTCGCCTCATGGGGGCCTAAGAAAGTCGAGCCGCTTCGTGTCGATCAACTAGACGATATCAAATCAACCCTCGGTAAGGTAGTCAGCACCGATGAAAACAGCTTGGATTACGCCAGTAACCCTGCGTCCAAATACCGCTTTATGAATACCGAAGCGCCTTATCTGGATCTTATCGACTCTGAAAAATATCTCGAGCTTGGTTGGTACTTTGCCAATCCGACCGACTCTGACAAAGAAAAAGAGCTGAGTCAAAACCATGCCAAAAAATCCTATCAGTTAGCTCGTCAATTGATGGGTGATGAGGGCGGTAAGCTAGTAGCTGATATGCTAAATGGTCAAATTGTCAAAAATAAAGTCATCGGTGGACAAAAAGTAGAGCTGGCAAAGTGTGAGTTTTATAGCTGTATGCTAATCATCAATAAATCTGCTAGCCAAAGTAAGTAAACGATGCAGTTATCAAATAGCTGGGTCTGTTTATCGTCATTGGACAAGCAGACCACTGCATCGACTGTTTCTTTGGATAATCGTGGCTTGGCATATGGTGATGGCTTTTTTACCACCATGGGCGTCCTCAATGGGCAGATACTGTGGGCGGATTATCATCATCAGCGCCTCATCTCTCATGCCAAAGCATTGCAGTTTAATTTGGATGCTCATGCGTTACTAGCGACACTAAAAACATATGCTACTCAGCTACAACAAGGCATGCTTAAGCTCATCATTACACGCGCAGCGCAAGCGACCCGTGGTTATGGCTATACCTTCAATAAATTGGGCAGCACCTGCGAGATTTGGCTAAAATCTTCGACAATGACAATTGGTACTGCTGAGCAGTTGTCATTGGGTCACGATATTCTTATCCCTGTGCAGCCTATGAGTACTACCGTTTGTCTGTCTTCGCAAGTCGCTTGCCTACCGCCATCATTGGCGGGGCTCAAAAGCCTTAATCGCCTTGATAATGTGCTGGCAAGTGCGGAGTTGCAGGATATCAAGGCTCGTTCCCTGATATCTAATGGCTTACAGGAGATCAGCGAGGGTTTGCTACGTGATATGACGGGATGCTGGATTGAAGGCACGATGAGCAATATGTTTTACCAATTGTCAGAATCAACGTTAGAAGAGTCATCTAGGTTTCCGCATTATCAGGACTATATAAATTATCTAAGCACTGGTCAATGGTATACGCCATCGATGACACAGTCGGGCGTCGCTGGGGTGATGCGGCAAGTGATTATCGATGGATTATCGACTGGCAGCCACCCTGTTGTCATCAGGTCGTTACAAGATAAAGACTTACCGCAGCTAAGCAAGTTATTCTTTTGCAATGCGCTGCGCGGTATTATGCCCATGAGCAGTCTGACTTTATTGTCAGGTGAAGTGATAAGTCTTGAAGCGATTTAATTTATTTAAAAACATTGAATTTAGTGTCAATTAAGTCATCAGGATATAAAATAACCTCTTCATTACGATACAGTTCTTGCGCTTTTAACAGTGCTTCTTGCTCGTTCTCTGCGCTAATTTCCACGAGGTTACTTAGCGTCTCGACAATCTCTATCTGAAAGATTCTCTCTGCTTTCATATCTATTTTTATCATCACTACTCCCAATACATACTTATCAAAATTTCTTTAGGATTTACATCCGCTAGCTTAGCAAAGGCGCTTAAAAAGAAGTGATCGTCTTTTGTGACCAAGACGGGTGTGATAAGAAAAGTAAGAATCTTTAGTATAATTTGCGATAATGTCCACGACCGGTAAATTCAGTAATGCCTTTGTCGCGTAATACTTGTAATTGCTGACGGATTTTATCTTTAATATGGTTGTTGTCAGGATGTTTGAGTTTTAATAAGTCAGCAAATGCATAAACCTGATTGAGAGAAAAATTAGCATCGAGTTTATCGATACACTGCCAGATATCTAACGTCCAACCACGCGAAGTTGTAGATTGCTCGCGTAAAAACAAGGTTTTTTGAAATTGCTCGGTGACAGTATCGCGTGGTATGACTTGCTGGTCTTTGACCAAAAATACTTTCCCTGATTCGGGCACTTGACGCAAATCAATATTACAGCCAACCCAGCCAGCACGTTTAGCAGTGATGGATAAAGGCTTGCGTTTTATAATCATATCCGGCTTAAAGAAATGCTTCGGAATAATTAAAAAGTTATTCACGCTCAATGTTTGAGAATACGTTAAAAAGAAAAAGCTGGGATTATTATCGCTGTTAATACGCTCAATCATGGTGTCATAAGCGCCGTCGTTGATAATATTGCTTAATTTTGCCTGTTTACTTTTTAGCTCATATTGTTCACTACAGTTTGTACAATAAAAATCAGCAACCGGCCGATTGTTAGTGAATTCGGCCAATGGCTCGGCATTGCAATTTGGGCAGTAGATTTGCTTGGCGACCCAGTCTTCACTTAATACTCTAATGATTTGGCTTGGTGACTGATAATTTTTGGCAAGACTCTGATTGAAATTTAAGTTCATGATAAGTTTTTGTGACCAATGCTCAGGTGTAGAGATAACATGAAAAGAGTATGAATATTAAGCCATCACTCACAAGCCAAATAGTAAGTTAATCGATAAGCTAAGCAAATTCCATTGAAAAATAAGCGGTTCAGTGCTAAATTCTAGCAAACTTCTGCCTCGCGAGTGACCATGAGCACGCCAACACCTGAAACGCCTCCTGAACGTCCTAATGATACGCCATCCAATAGCCAAAAAGATATGGCTGCTGAGCATGTCGATAGTGCTAAACCGCATTCAAAACCAATAGTAGACGAGGCTATAGCAGAAGACGTGCCGCCGACAGATGTGTCTTTAATCAGTGGTAATCATAAACCGCGCTACTATAAGGCTGATAACCCTTCATTCTTTATGCAGCGCGGTTATCAAGTATTATTGGTACTTGCACTCATTGCCGCGTTTTTCTTGGTGATGGTTTATCAGACCTTGTTTGGTCGCATTGAGCAGCCAAAGCAGATGGTAACGATTGAGGCAGGTCAGAGCTATTATGGTTTGCTACCGCAGTGGCAGTCGCAAATACCGCTATTTTCTGCCACCATTGCCAAGCTTTATATGAAGATGCAAGTCGATGGTCCATTGCACGCGGGTATCTACCAATTACCAGAGAACCCGACCTTTGCTGAAACGCTGCACGTGCTTGGACAAGGGGTAAAGGCGGCGATGGTTAAAGTACAGATCATCGAGGGCAAAACTTCAAAAGATTTGTATCAGACGCTACGTGATAACAAGGGCATCAAGAAAGAGGTGCTGACCCGTGATGCGGATAACGCCAGCATCGCGCAGGGGCTTGATTTGGTGGGTATCTTGCCGGAGTCGGTGGTCAATAGTAGTGACCCTATCGTCAATCACAATCTTGAGGGCTGGTTTACGCCTGATACCTATTATTACGGCGAAGGCACCAGTGATAAGCAGGTATTGCTTGATTTGTATAAGCGCCAGCAACAAGCGCTGACCAAAGCATGGGAAAACCGTGCGCCAAATCTGCCTTATAAGACCCCTTATGAGGCGCTGGTAATGGCGTCAATTATTGAAAAAGAAACCAGCGTGGCAGAGGAGCGTCCTTTGGTCTCGGCAGTCTTTAGAAATCGCCTGGATAAAGGTATGCGCATGCAGACCGATCCGACCATCATCTATGGTATGGGCAACCGTTATGAAGGCAATATTCGCCGCAAAGACATTGATGAAAAGACGGCTTATAATACTTATCAAATTGATGGTTTACCGCCAACGCCAATCGCTCTACCGTCCGCGGCTTCTATCGAAGCAACCTTGCATCCAGCACAGAGTGATGCCTTGTACTTTGTAGCGACGGGTAATGGCGGGCACAAATTTACCAATAGCTTGGCGGCGCACAATCAAGCGGTAAAAGAGTATCTTGGTGTCATGCGTGAGAAAAAATCACAAACGCCGCCATTGTAAATCGCGCTTTACACTTCTTGATATCTCCATCATTAAGAAGCATTATTTTTATCATGCTTCTTAATGACCGCACTCTTCAATGACATCGCTCTTTCATGCTACAAGGTTATATCATGTCAGTATCCCTACAAGCGCCGTTATTTCAAACCACCACTACGTCCAAGCAAGGGCGTTTTATCAGTTTTGAAGGTACCGAAGGCGTCGGAAAAACCACGGCGATTGAACAATTATGTACACGTTTACAAGCAAGTGGCATTGAGTATTTGCGTACTCGGGAGCCGGGCGGTAGTCCATTTGCTGAGCATTTACGCAAGATATTGCTAGATCCTAATACCAGCATCAATGATGATACCGAACTGCTACTCATGTTTGCTGCGCGCTGTGATCATATGCAGCACGTCATCTTGCCCGCACTGCAACGTGGTACATGGGTAATAT
Organism: Psychrobacter sp.; assembly: GCF_041554015.1. Classification (GTDB taxonomy): domain Bacteria; phylum Pseudomonadota; class Gammaproteobacteria; order Pseudomonadales; family Moraxellaceae; genus Psychrobacter. The sequence goes on from NZ_JBFFMS010000002.1 coordinate 170,463, forward strand.
GTGATCGCTTTACCGACTCAACAGTGGCTTATCAAGGCTTTGGGCGTGCAAATGGCGATGCGATTGTCCGTGCCAAAATTGACATGCTTATCGAGCAGTTTGTTGTGCAACTGCCTGAGCTGACGCTATGGTTAGACCTGCCTGTCTTAGAAGGTATGGCACGTGCCAATAAACGCAGTGCCGCTGACCGTTTTGAGCAGCAAGCGACTGAGTTTTTTACGAGAGTACATACAGGGTTTAGCACGCTTGCCAGCGAGCAGCCTGAGCGCGTCCAGCGTATTGATGCCTCAGGCAGTGCCGACGAAGTCGGTATGCGTATCTGGCAAACGGTGCAAGAGAGGTTTGAGCTTGATTAGGTTTGATTTTTTATCGTATCGTCATTTTCTACTGAGCGCCCTTAAAAGAAGCTCCAACTATTAAGTTGGGGCTTCTTTATATTAGGGGTTTATGATTAAAAATCAGCCGTTAGTCTTTATGGCTGTCTTTAGCGTTACCATTATGGTCTCCACTTGAGTCGGGCAAACGGTTGGGGTCTAAAGAGCCGTTTTTGTTTTTAGGCGCACTGCCATTACCGTTACCCCTATTCTTATGAGTGCTGGCTGCTTTAGAGCTTATTTGCGTATTAGTAGATTCAGCCGTCTCTATCTTTTGGTAAGAGGCTTCATCACTTAGGGCAGTTGATGTGAGTGAAGATGGATGAGATGTGACGCTAGCCACTGATAGGTTATCAAGTGGATTTTGTTCAGCGTCATCGCCTTTATCTAAAGAGCTGTCCTCCATATCACTATTAACGTCCGCCAGCGCTATTTCTTGGCGTTTTTCAGGCGCTTTAGCATTGGACTCAAAACTTGCATCTGCTACGGCGCGCGCTTGCTCTTGCTGCGGTGTCACATCGACCGGTTTTGGCTGGACATCATCATCGACGACTAATGAGACAAGCTTGCGATCACGCGGCACCGTACCATCGAATTTGTCAGTAATCACATGCAGCTTGCCCTCTTTATCGACCGTATAAAGCGGCACAAATTGCTTATTATCGGCTTTATATTGCTCAAAGCTATAGCTGTCGGTGATATTGGTGATTTTAATACGGGCTTTCTTGGACAGCATGCTGGCAAGCTTGGTATAGGTCACATCTTTGCCAAACAGCCACTGCGAATGGAAGTTTCCTTGCTTATCATCGCGCTCACTTTTAACTTTTTCATCACTAAACTTTAAGCGGTACAATTTGCGCTCACCGAACTCATGACGATAGTGAATCTCAGACAAAGTATTCAGCTCTTTATCCATACTCATGGCAAATAGACGTCCGATACCGATAAGATCCAAGTGATGGTCAGCGTGGTCAGAGACAGGGTTGCCAAAGTAAGTACGTAAGCCACTCATACGCGCGCTTGCGATATTGGTATAGTTATTATGAGCGACGATGACATCAAAGCCCTGATCCTTTAACGAGGTGGCGACCAACAAAGCGATAGGATTTGAGCCAACGACTAAGATACCGTTGGTTTCAGGCTCACGAACGCCCAAAAAGTTCCCTACCATTTTTGCGCCCAAGCCTTGAATCATCACCGTACCAATGATTACCAAAAACACCAAAGGCACTAGCAGCTCCACCCCTTGGATATCATATTCTTGCAAACGAATGGCAAAGAGTGATGAGATAGCAGCAGCAACGATACCGCGCGGACCAATCCAGCTGATCATCAGCTTTTCTTTGGTCTTTAGGTTTGAGCCGATAGACGACGCCCAGACCGATAAGGGACGGGCGACAAACATTACAATCGCTAGTAGCACTAGACCTGCAAAGCCGACACTCAGTAGGCTTGCCAGCTCAACGCGAGCGGCAAGAATAATAAATAAGACCGATACCAATAAAATAGTGAGTGATTCATTGAACTCTAAAATTGTATCACGCGGGAATTTTGGCCAATTGGCTAGTGCAACCCCAAGTACAGTCACTGTTAATAAGCCCGATTCATGCTCTAGATGGTTGGAGATAGAAAAGAGCACCAGTACAAAAGCAAGAGTAAAAACATTGCGTAAAAACTCAGGAATCATATGGCGACGCATTAAGAATGCTAATACCCATGCGCCCGCTAGCCCCATCGCGACTGCCAATACCACAATCTTGGCAAACAGCAGAATGCTGCTGGCTTCACCGCCTGAGATAATATATTCATAGACCAATACCACCGCAATCGCGCCGATAGGATCGATAATGATACCTTCCCATTTTAAGATATTGGAGATGGTTTTATTGGGTCGTACACTGCGCAGTAATGGCATAATAACCGTTGGACCAGTCACGCACACCAATGCACCAAACAATAAGGCAATAATAGGATCGACATCGAACAGCAAATACGTTGACAGCGCGACGATAGCGATGGTGATCAATACGCCGACCGATACCAGTAATTGCACCACAGAGCCGTGTTGCTTTATCTCATCAAACTCCAAGGTCAGCGAGCCTTCAAATAAAATTATCGCGACCCCTAGGGAGATAAAGGGAAACATCAGCTCGCCAAGTACCAAGTCAGGATCAAAAATCCCCAATACGGGTCCAACGATAATACCGATCAGTAATAAAAACAAAATGGACGGTTGCTTTAAATACCAAGCCAACCATTGGGCGGCGATGCCGATCCCAACCACGCCGGATAATAATAGGGCGGTATCCATACATTAATCCTTTTATAATATAGTCATACTTTATAGCGATTCGGGGCTGCAGCCCTTAGCACAGACAATTTTTAGCTCATGGCTCATTCATAGCATGATCAAAAGTGACCGTTACCGCAAGGGTCACCCTATGAGTCATGTATACTACCTAGTAGCAAACGCAAAATAATCGCAAAGATAAATACGCTTCTAGATAAAATAGCAAAGCTTTAAAAAGTAAAAGCTAAAAACCAAAAGCGCAAAAGAGAGAAGATACGATAAGTAATATCCAATTTAAGCAATAAAGTATCGATAAATGCTATCGCTAACTTTTGTTTGTTATAAATATGTGTTACTGGTTATCATAACATGATTTTATTTTATATAGCTGAGAGCTAACGCTCATCCATAGCGTTGTTAGGCTGTTAAAAACACAGGCAGAACAAGCTATTTTTATATAGCTTTAAATCTTGCATCGAATAATCGTACTTAGAGAATTTTGAATGAACAAGGGACAGGGTAACCTATCGTGTGTTTAGCGTATTTAAGCTGGTTAGGATATGGATATAAATGCCCAATAGATAACAAACTAAGCTGCAGTCAGGAAAAATACTCTATAAACTAAGATAAAATGGCTAGCTATCGATCAATCAAAAGTTATGTGAATAAAACGCCTTACTGTACATTGATAGCATAGCTACTCACAAAAATTATAAAATTCACTTGGATGAGGGATAAGATGCCAATCGACATATCTAAATCGCAAACCACCATGCAGCGCTTGCTGCAACGCAGCACCTTGGCAATCGCTGTCGCTACGACCATGGTTGTCGGTATTAACCTAAATACCATACCAAGTGCACAAGCTGCGGTTACCACTGCCGACTTTTCAGGACTGGTACAGCAAGTCACGCCAGCGGTGGCCCGTGTCAATGTCACCAAAACGGTGAGCGAAGCTGAGCTTGCCAAAGCCCAAACGGCTGAGTTGTTACGAAAATTCTTTGGTGATCGCCTGCGTATCCCAGATCAAGCGGTGACGCCAGCGATTGAGCACGCGTATGGCACGGGGTTTTTTGTGACTGATGATGGTTATATGCTGACCAATCATCATGTGGTGGTAGGTGCTGACAAAATCACTGTGACCCTCAATGACAGAACAGAGCTGGATGCGACCTTAGTTGGCAGCGATGAGCGCTCGGATGTGGCGGTATTAAAGGTCACGGGCAAAAAATTCCCAGCCCTGCCGATTGGTGACTCTAATAGTCTAAAAGTAGGAGAGCCGGTGCTGGCGATTGGCTCGCCATTTGGCTTTGATTATTCAGCATCAGCAGGAATTGTCAGTGCCAAATCACGCAATTTTTCGCGTGAAACCAGCGTGCCTTTTATACAGACCGATGTGGCGTTGAATCCTGGTAATTCAGGTGGACCTTTATTTAACCAGCGCGGCGAAGTAATTGGCATTAACTCACGTATCTTTAGCGGCACCGGTGGTTATATGGGGCTGTCGTTCTCTATCCCGATTGATGCGGCGATGGATGTTTATGAGCAGCTCAAAGCCAATGGTAAGGTTGAGCGAGCTTACTTGGGCATTTATCCACAAGATATCGATCGCAATCTCGCTGAAGCCTATAACCTAGCGCGTCCGCAAGGCGCGTTACTGACACGCGTGTCACCCGATTCACCTGCCCAAAGAGCGGGTCTCAAATCAGGGGATATTGTTTTACGCTACAATGATGTGCAAATTATGGAGGCCTCTGATTTATTGAACCTGATTAATCGCGCGCGTCCTAATGACGCTTTTCGTATGCAAATCCAGCGTAATGGCAAGCAAGCTGTCGTCACAGGCAAGCTGAGTGATGCCTCAAATGACATACAATCACAAAGCCGTGGTCAGCAAAATAACGAGATAAGTCTGGGCTTAGCCTTACGTAATTTGACACCAGAGGAGCAAGTAGAGCTGGCGTCTGATAATAAGACGGGGGTGCTGGTCACAGCGATTGAACCTACTGGATTGGCGGCACGTTCGGGCATATTAGCAGGCGATATCATTACCAACCTACATCAAAAACCGATTAAAACCGTTAATGATGTTTCGAGCGCGGTGTCACTATTGCCCAAAAAGGGCGTGGTGACGATTGAAGTCATGCGTCAAGGTATCCCCGGTATTATTGGTCTGCGTATAGAGTAATGAGAGCTATTGCTAGTGTTTGTGGCAGAAAAAGATCTAATCGTTAATAGGTTTACTTGTATCAGCTAGCCAATGATATGTTGACGATTGGTTAAAAGGATAAAAAAGGTGTTATCGACTTATGGCTATTACGCTAAACTGACGGTTTGGTTTAAAAGCTAGAGATTGCTACTGTTATTGTCGATTAGTGGCAAAATAAGCGTGAAGTATCTGGACAATTATTTGCAAAATGGATTGCTTTGGCATTAATTGATTGATAGCGGTCAATTCAAAATATGCTACACTAGCAGGCGTTTTTATAGCGAGACAATCATCTTATGGATGTCAGAAAAAATGGCGTCAAAGATGGTATCAGAGATACAAACATTCAGTACTAACATCGAGCAAGATCTTACCAATGGTGTTGATGAGCGTGCATATTATTTATAGTATCCATGCAAAAATTTAACAATGAATATCTCAAAATATGCATTGGTACTTGCAAACGACCTATCATGTGATAGCTTTAATCAAAGCTAGGATACGAGAGTAAGGCACAGTTATGAGCACAGCATACGACGATATTAAAACCCGACTACAAGGCTCAATGGTAGCCTTGATAACGCCCATGCTTCGTGACGGCACGGTCGATTATAAACGTCTGGCAGACCTCATAGATTGGCAGATTGAGCAAGGTACACATTGCCTCGTCGCAGTTGGTACGACTGGTGAATCTGCAACCTTGTCCATGCAAGAGCATAGCGATGTGATTCGTTATTTTGTACAGCATGTTAAAGGTCGGGTGCCGGTGATTGCAGGTACTGGCGCGAACAATACGGTAGAAGCCATCAAGCTGACCCAAGATGCCGCTGATGCCGGTGCAGATTGTGCCTTATTAGTTGCCCCTTATTATAATAAGCCGCCGCAGGAAGGCTTATATCAACATTACAAAGCCATCGCTGAAGCTGTCAATATCCCACAAATGCTCTATAACGTTCCTGGACGTACCGTCGTTGATATCGCGCAAGAAACAGTTGAGCGTTTGGCCGATATTGATAATATTGTTGCTATCAAAGACGCGACAGGCTCTGTTGCTCGCGGTGAGCAATTAATCAAAGTGGTTGGCGATCGTCTGGTGGTGTTATCTGGTGATGACGTTAGCGCTCTTGAGCTGATGAAAGTAGGCGGCAGAGGTAATATCTCTGTCACTGCCAATGTGGCACCTAAAGCCATGAGTGAAACTTTTACAGCAGGTTTGCGCGGTGATTTTGACGCTGCCAATCAAGTACATGATGTTGTCAAGCACTTGCACCATGACCTGTTTATTGAATCAAGTCCTATCCCAGCCAAGTACGCTTTACATAAGATGGGTATGATAGATCAAGGTATTCGCTTGCCGTTAGTCTGGCTAGCTGAGCAACATCATGCGACGATTGATAGTGCCTTGGTTCGTGCAAACTTATTATAAAATGATGCATATAGATGCTAACTCAGAGAGATAATATGATGAAAGTATCATCAATGACTGCAAAAATATTCCCTACTGTAATGACAGTCGTATTGGGTAGCACGTTGGTATTAAGCGGCTGCCAAGCGACAAAAGACTTCATCGGTAAGCGTGACAATGGTAGCCTTGAGTATCAACAAAGCAAAAAGTTGGCGCCGCTACAGCTGCCAGCTGCCCAAGAGACAGCGCCCTTTGTACCGCTTTACCCAACCCCGAATGCAGGCGCCAATACGCTCACATTACAGAATGAATCTGGTAAACAGTACCAGCTGCCAAAACCGCAACGCGCTGTTGCGAGCCGTACTGAATAAAGTCTTTTTTTAACCTTATCTATGCCGCTGATGCTTTGATCATAACCCATGTTTTTCATTGGTTGTATCAGTTATCAGCGGTCGCTGCGCGTTTTTACCACATAAGCTTGAACGAACAGGAAACCTCCTAATGCAAAAGCAAGAACTGCTCTATAAAGGCAAAGCCAAATCTGTTTATGAAACAGAAAACAACGATCTGCTGATTTTACATTTTCGTGATGACACCTCAGCGCTTGATGGTAAGCGTATTGAACAACTTGCCCGTAAAGGGGTAGTGAATAATCGCTTTAATGCTTTTATCATGCAAAAGCTGGCAGACGCTGGTATCGAGACGCATTTTGAAAAGCAATTGTCTGATGACGAAGTGTTGGTCAAGCGTTTGGATATGATTCCGGTTGAATGCGTGGTACGTAACTTTGCTGCGGGCAGTTTGGTACGCCGTTTAGGCTTAGAAGAAGGTCAAGCTTTGACGCCACCGACTTACGAGCTGTTCTATAAAGATGACGCGCTTGGTGATCCGATGGTTAACGAGGCAATCTCTATTTCTCTTGGCTGGGCAACTGATACGCAGCTGGCTAAAATGAAAGAGCTTAGCCATCAAGTGAATGAAGTATTGACCGCCTTGTTTGATGCTGGTGATTTGATACTGGTAGATTTCAAACTAGAGTTTGGCGTATTCCATGACCGTATCGTCTTAGGGGATGAGTTCTCGCCAGATGGCTGCCGTATTTGGGATAAAGCGACTAAGAAAAAGCTTGATAAAGACCGTTTCCGCCAGTCATTGGGTGATGTCATCGAGGCTTATGAAGAAGTTGCAAGCCGTATCGGTGTACCACTGAACTAAATGTAGAAAAACTACAATCGTTAACATAAAAAAACTGAGCCATGGCTCAGTTTTTTTATGCCTAGATTCAAATAAGAAGTGCAACGTTTTAAAAGAATGAGTTGAAGAGTAAGATGTGCCGTGTTGCATTTCAAACTTCAACTCCTACATATCAGAACGTTATGAAACACTATACACATCTTACCCAAG
>NZ_JBFFMS010000003.1:0-115279 GCF_041554015.1 Psychrobacter sp.
TAGTTTTTATCTAATAAGCAAGTCAGCTGGTAAGCACAACCTTTAGCCATAAAGGGTAGGGCATATTAAATTTGTGCACTATCTTTTACATTGAGCTAGTCTTTGTTTGGGGTTGCGTACTATACTGTCAATCAACTTTATTTCATCACTTCTCGTTGTTAGGAAAATGCCATTATCATGTCTACTGAGTCATCCAACTATCGCTCTTTTATAGCTTTACCATTGACGCTTGCAGTGTCAACCCTCCTTATCAGTGCGTGTAGTAATACATCAGCGGTGAAAAAGACGGGGGCAACTGGCAGCACAGCTGTGGTGACTAAGCGTCCTACCGCGCAAACCCAGCCAACAGGAAATGCAGATTATTCAACCGCATTTTTGGATGCCGAAAGCTTAGATGAGCTTGCTGATTTATTAGAAGCCACCGACATGACCATGGTTGAAGGCAATAAACTTGCTATTCAGCAATATGGTGATTTATGGAATCGTCTGCGCGCAGGCTACCGTATGAATGGTGGACGACCAGTTTATAATCAGCGTATTGAAGGGCAAAAAGGCTGGTTTACCAGTAGACAGGATTATCTAAATCGTTTGACAGCGCGTGCCAGTCGCTATCTATACCACACCGTGCGAGAAGCTGAGCGTCGTAATATCCCCACCGAGCTTGCCTTGCTACCTGTAATTGAAAGCTCCTATGATCCAAGCGGTACTAGTAGTGCTGCTGCAGCAGGTTTATGGCAGTTTATTCCAAGTACGGGGCGCATCTACGGTCTTAATCAAAGCAGCACTTACGATGGTCGCCGTGATGTCATCGAGTCCACCCGTGCCGCTTATGACTTTTTGACCGCATTACATAACCAGTTTGGCTCATGGGAGCTGGCATTGGCCGCTTATAATGCCGGTCCTGGTCGTGTACAAAAGGCGATCGATGCTAATAGAGCCCAAGGTCTACCGACTGACTATTGGTCGCTTAGATTGCCAACAGAGACTATGAACTATGTACCGCGCTTTTTGGCAGTTGCCGAAATCGTCGCCAAGCCTGAGCAATATGGTGTTTATCTGCCCGCTATTGCCAACCGTCAGCATTTTCGTAGTGTGCCTGTTAACTATGGCGTCAGCTTAGCCGAAGTGTCGCAAGTCACCGGTGTTAGCTATGATGAGCTAGAAAGATTAAATACGGCGTTAACCTCAGCACGTATCGACGCATCAGGTCCACAGCGTATTATTATCCCTAATGATGTCAGTCTCACGACAGATGCGAAGCTAAGTGCGTTAAGAGGCAACGGCAGTAGCAATATCCTTGCGTCGAATAATGCTGTTACGACGACCCCAAGCTACTCTGGGTCAACAACCCCAAGCTATAATAATAAGCCCTATACTGGCAGCACTTCATTGCCATCTACGGGTAAAGGGCTTGCAGATTATGCCGCAAGTGCCAGTGTACCGCAGCAAACCACCAGCTATATTCCCCCCTCGTCGTCAACGACTAGCAGCTCAGTTTATAGTAGCAGCGCCTCAGTACGGACAGAGCCGCCTTTAACCTCAGCTGAAACCAAAAGAATCAATGCTGAGCTAATTAGTAGTAATAGCTTGCCGACCACATCGGCGCAAATTACTCAAAACAATACCATCATTCAAGAGCCGCCACTAAGTAAAGCGGAGCGTGACTTTATTGCCAGTCAAATCCGCATTAGTACACCTGAAACCAATGTCGTTAATGCTGATGGTAATATCAATCTATCAGCTGTACAGACACAGCAATCTGTCCTAGAAGCGACAGGGAAAGAGAAAAAGCTGAGCTTCCCAAAAACCTCGGTTAGTAAGCCAAAACCTCAAGGCACACGTACCACTTATACGGTCAAACGTGGCGATACTTTGGCGAATATCGCCAGCCGCGCTGGTGTTAGCTGGCGTGATATTGCCGAATGGAATCAGATGGATGCCAGTGCCAAGCTGCTATCTGGTAGTACCTTGTATTTGTATAATGCTAAAACAATTACACCAATCAACAATGCTAGTGAAGCAAGTGTCAGCCAACCAGATAGTTATGTGGTACAAGGCGGCGATACGCTAATAGGTACTGCCAATCGTTTTGGCTTATCCGTTACGCAGCTAGCAAGTTACAATAATTTGAGTAGCCGTGCTGACCTATTAAGAGGTCAGAAACTATGGCTTATCCCAGGTAAGGTAACAGCGCCAGTCAGCACTCCTGCCGCGCCATCTACCAAAGCGAAGAAGTCATCTACTGCGACCAAAAACTATAAAGTCAAAGCGGGTGATGGCTTGATTGCACTTGCGCGTCAGTTTAATGTAACCACTGAGACATTGGCTAGCCTAAATGACATTGGCACGACAGATTCATTATATGTCGGTCAAACCTTAAAAGTACCTGCAAGCGTAGATTTTACTTCTAACAACGCACCTACGACTACACAGCAGCGCCCTGCTAGTAGCAACATCACAACCAAAGCCAACAGTTCAAGCTCAGCGCCAACCAGTAATTATAAAGTCAAATCAGGCGATACTTTGATTGGCATTGCCAACAGTGTTGGGGTGAGCGCAGAAGACATTGCAGCCGTAAACAGTAATTTTGATGCTAAAGCACGTTTGCAGCGTGGTCAAACCATTAAAGTTCCTGTATCAAAAGAGTTGGTTGATCGTCAGCTAAACGATGAGGCAGTCAGCTATAAGGTAAAATCAGGCGATACGTTGACGGGTGTAGCTCAGCGCTACAATATTGGCTTGAGTGATTTGGCAGCAGCCAATAACCTTAAGACCAATTCCAACTTGATACTTGGTCGTACGATCACCATTCCTGCAAAAGGTAGCGTGAGTGCTTCTGCTAGTAAGAGTGTGAGCTCGGTGAGTACAGAGACGACCAGCAAGGAAGAGAGCGCACCAGTTGTTAGTAGTAATAGTGGCAAAAAGCTTGGCAATACAGAAAGCTATAAGGTGCAGTCTGGCGATGGACTCATTGCCTTATCGCGTCGCTTTGGTGTTTCAGTTGAAGATTTGGCTGCTACCAATGATTTGTCGATCAAAGCTCAGTTACAACGTGGTCAAACCATTAAAGTACCAAAAGTAACGGTCAGCTATACGGTTGGCGCAGGAGACAGCTTGATCGGATTGGCACGTAAATATGACGTTTCAACCAAAGAGCTTGCAGATATGAATAACATTGCAGTCGATACGATGCTGCAACGCGGTCAACGCTTAACGGTGCCTAATCGCTAATTTGTTTGTATTAGTATCAATGCTGTCATAAAAAAGCTGCTCTTTAATAAGAGCAGCTTTTTTTATGGTGGTATCAAGGGTTAATCTCTCACTCTGATTAAACCGTGGCGGTTTTTATCGTTTCAAGATAGCTTCTGATATTACTGACATAATGCATCGCTTGACCATAACGGCTATTTGACGCTTGATTCTCAGATAGATAGGCATAAATATTTGCCCAGCTTTTATCATCAATGCCTTTTGCGCTTAGTTTACGCTGAATACCTTTGACCGCATTTGGGCCCATGTTATAAGCCGCCAGCGCAAACCAAATACGATCCGTTTTTGGCACATCAGCAAAGTCATCTTTCATCTGCTCTAAGTAACGAGCGCCGCCACCGATACTTTGGTAAGGATCAACCCGATCTGAGACGCCCATTGCCTTTGCTGTACTGTTGGTTAGCATCATAAGGCCACGCACACCGGTCGGAGAGACGGCGTTGGCATCTAAATGCGACTCTTGATAGCCTATAGCAACCAAAAGCTCCCAATCGTGATTATAGTTACGCGCTTGCTCTTCAAAGGAAGAGCGATAATCAGGCAGCTTTTCTGTCAGTGTGGTCTTAAAATGGTCTTGGCTATAGGCATCTTTTAATAAGTCTTGATTATAAAAGGCGGCAAGCTTTTGTGTGTTATCAAGCTTGATGCTATCACATAAAAAATAGCTGGCTTTTTGTGATAACGGATCACTGGCAGAATTAAACGTCCAGCTGACTTTGGGATGCAAGCCATTTTTGGTCAAACTGGCATCATAACCACAGCTGACATTAATAGATGACAAATTTAGCTGGCTTTTCAATTGAGTGCTGGCCGTGGTCAATGCCATATCCGCATCGCCTGATTGTAATGCCCTTAGCGCGGCTTCCTCATCGGCATAAGCTTTTAGGGTGACTTCTACCCCAAGCTCATCAGCATAGCTACGTACTAAATCGTAGCCAAAGCCATGTTGAAAACCATCGGTCGCAAAATAAGTGCTATCGCCTAGAACAGCGGCAATCGTCAAAGTTTTATCGAGCATGACGTGGTCATAAGCGGGTACTTGGGTATTCATGGTCGTCAAACTCTCAGCAGGGAGTGAGAGTAAGGCTATGCTTGAGATTTGCGCCAACTTCTTGGTTTTGGCAAAACGTGTTATTTTGATTGGTGTTATAGCTGGAACGATGTTACTTTTGGTGTTTAGCAAGCGTTTAGATGGACGCAATACATATGATATACGGCGTTTAGCCCCTCGCGCAGATGCTTTCGCACGATAAGTAATTCGCTGCATGGATGTCTCCTAGTTTTAGCCATCCTACTTACCACAAAAATGTACGCTCACCTCATGCTAAGAGCAGCATAGGTGATTGTGCATTTTAGATACTTTGACTGATAACCCTACAATCATGCAGTATTGACGCATGTATTGAGCATATCAGCCCTAGCATCTCGTTCAAATAGAGCCGTACAATCTTAATCTACAACCTTATCGCTCAAGGCTTAAGCGTATAAAACATCACTTAAAAATACTCTTGCTAAAAAAAGGCTGCAAGTCACCGTGAAGGGGCTTTAGATGATTCCTTCATCGATGATAGATGTGATTGTTGATTAAAAATATTTAAACGACACTACAAAACGTAGGTAAGGTCATGAATAAATTATTAGAAAAACATAGCATGAGTAAAGTATCAATATACTTAAACATCGTTATGCTGGTATCAAGGGCTTATTATTCTTAATTTATTTAGAATAAATGGCGATCGATAGCGTTTTTCTAGCAATAAAAAGAAGCAAGTTCGTCTATCTGATATTGAGGCTTATAAATGAGCCAATCAGACGCGTTTGCTGTCTCATTACTGCAGCACGAAAATAGAGTATACCGCGCTGTTAAAAGCGTATCATCGGTGATGATAGGGTACTAGTCACTGTCCAAAACTTTATTGAAAGATAAAATATAATAGGATTTTGGGCAGTGACTCTTATTTTAGTGCCATAACCGGAAGCTGTAATAATGGGAAGTCTCATGACAAGACGTTCTTTCTACAGGTAGTAATATGCAGATATTCATCCGATTATTCAAGTATAGTTAAGAAAATAGTGATAAAACTTAACAATAGTGCTATAGACGGTAAAAATTCAGGCTGTTTTTAGAAGCATAATTTCTATTTGGTGAATATATGTTTGTTTTATTGATGATAAAAACAAAAAAGGCAGGTAAAAAAATATGTTTATTTGCCTTTTTTATAGTCGATTCTCAATAAAACTGATACGTTATAATGCAACGCGGAACTGGGATAAATTTTTCTGGCATGCTGCGCCTAAGCCGACAGAGGCTGCGTAAAATTTATTCCAGTCCCGCTGTATCGTTTTAATACTGAATGCACTATAAGAAAAACTGAAGTTTTGCGGCTTAAGCAGGATTATCAATATCGATAAAGGTCACGGGTAAGTCAAATTGCTGTGCAACAAGTTTGCCAAGTGCCTCAATACCGCCGCGTTCTGTCGCATGATGGCCACAGGCAAAATAATCAATGCCAAGTTCACGGGCGATATGAGTGGTACGCTCTGATATCTCCCCTGAAATAAACGCATCACAGCCCATCAATGCCGCTTGCTCAATCATATCTTGTGCGCCGCCTGTACAGAGTCCAACTCGTTCGATTAATTTATCACTGGTACTAGTATGAGTTTTATAATCAGCGGCAATATGTAAGGGTATGCGCCCTAATGCTTGAGTAATCTGAGTGATAAGGCTTTGAGCGGTCTGCGGTATACAAGTAGCAATATTACCAACCGGATGTGTTTCAGCTGGATAAAGTGCGCCGATGATGGTCATGTCTAATAACTCAGCCAGCTTAGCGTTGTTACCAATGATAGGGTGGGCGTCAAGCGGTAGATGATAACCGATCATAGAGATACCATGCTGCATAAGCTTACGAATACGTTGACCCTTCATACCAGTCAATGGAGCAGGTTCACCTTTCCAAAAATAGCCATGATGCACCATGATTGCTTCAGCGTGATCAGCAATGGCAGCGTCGATTAGCGCATCACAAGCCGTCACACCAGTGATAATACGCTGAATAGGCTGCCCGCCATCTACTTGTAGACCATTTGGTGCATAATCTTTAAAAGCATTCGCTGATAAATAATCATCGCAAAATTCAGTTAAAGATTGGGCGGTAAGGTGGGTATTCGATGATGCGGTAAGAATATCGTGTGTGCTCATGGGCTTCCTTTATACATATACAGGTTTCAATGGATGATTATCTTGGCTCAATCATCTATAAATAATGAATGGTTTCTTATAATCGTCATTTTAACATGATGCGGCAAGAGAATAGACAAGCCCAATAACTGAAACGGTACACGATGCGCTACCATTGTATTATGAGGACAGCTATAATTTACCTAGGTGGAAGTGCCTCATATTAAGGCGTGCGCTTGATATGGCTCATTACCGATTGTCTAGGTGAAATAATAGAGGTTTTTTATATGTCGTCATCCCCGAATGCCAATAACAAGGCTGGTCTAGTAAAATGGTTGCCTTGGATTTTACTGTTGGTGGTCACTGCCACCTTTATTTGGTTATTTGCGAGTATGAAGACAGCATCAGAGGCAAAATGGGAGCCACCAAGGACCACCCCCGCTGAGCAGCAAGCTTCTGAGCCAGTATCAGACACACCCACACCTATTGCCTCATATCATAATGGCGTGGCTCGCGCCTCACAGTCGGTGGTCAATATCTATACCACGCAGACGATGGCAGAGCACCCCTATATGAACGATCCGGTATTACGCCGGTTTTTTGAGTTCCATGGTGGACCATCAGAAGAGCAGGGCAATACCAATCTAGGCTCAGGCGTTATCGTATCAGATGATGGTTATATCGTTACCAATGCCCATGTGATTGAAAAAGCCGATGAAATTACCGTTGCTTTTAATGACGGTCGCAAAAGCCGTGCGAAATTAATTGGTACGGATCCAGACAGCGATTTGGCAGTAATTAAAGTCGATATGACCGGTCTGACTCCGCTCGGTTTCCGCGAAAAACCAACGCGGGTGGGCGATGTGGCACTAGCGATTGGTAATCCGTTTGGGGTTGGTCAAACAGTGACTCAAGGTATTATTTCAGCGACCGGACGTACAGGGCTTGGGGTCAATAAGTTTGAAGACTTTATTCAGACCGATGCTGCTATCAATCCGGGTAACTCAGGCGGTGCCTTGGTTGATGCTCGCGGTGAGCTGATTGGTATCAATACCGCTATCTACTCGCGCTCTGGTGGCTCTATGGGTATTGGCTTTGCCATTCCTACCGCTATCGTAGAACAGGTGATGAATGCGCTGATTAAAGATGGTAAGGTCAGTCGAGGCTGGCTCGGTATTGAGATACAGTCACAACTGCGTGATCCTACACAGCTTGAATCGTCAACAGGCGTTGAAGTACTTAATGTCGTCCCTAAAAGCCCAGCTGCTAAGAGCGGTCTAAAAGTTGGTGATATTGTCTTGACCATTGATGGGGTTGAGATGACAGATGCCAATACCTTAATCCAGTATGTTGCACGTAAAGCGCCTAATACCACGCTGCACGCGCAAATATTGCGTCAAGGTAAGAACGCGCAAGTGAAGATATTATTAGAAGAGCGTCCGGTTGAAGAACCCGTCACCGTGCCCGTTGTGATTCAAGATGAGACGCTTGGCGGTGCGCAGCCTCCAACGCTACAAGCACCAGAACAAAATGTCCCTATGATGTCAGAGGCTGAACGTGACCGTATGCGTGAAGAGCTGTTGTTATTGTTCGAAAGAGACGGTGCTCCTTTATAAATTATAAAAAAGTGCGTTACTGATATCTCTGTTCTCTAAGCCTAACCACAAAAAGCGCGCTATCCATAAGATAGCGCGCTTTTTTATTGAGACTTGAATAAAGGCTTTATGAGCTTAGCAGCTACTTCTCTATCAGCTCATGATTGACATAAATGACGCCTTGTACTCTACAGCAGCAGGGTAGGATCTCATCTTTTTCAATCATAGCTAGGGGTTCAAACGGATAATCAATAACATGTGAGCTGGCAATATGCTTGATTCGGCAGCTGCCACAATAGCCCTCCTTACACTGATAATTGATATCATGTCCGGTGCGCAGTAGTCCATCAAGTAGGCTTTCATCGTCATGCAAGTAAAATTGCTTCTTACTCGTCATTACCCAAGTCATAGTCTTATCCTGTTTGTTTCCCTAGCATTTTTTGCTGTCTTTTATGCTGTCTCTAAAGCTCAAAGTCATCAAAATCGCTGTCTGATAAATCTGAATCAATCTGACCGACCAAGTATGAGCTGATCTCCGTCTCTTGCGGCGCAACTTGGACGTTATCAGATGACAACCACGTATTGATCCACGGGATCGGATTTGATTTTGAGTTCGGGAATGCCACTGGCAAGCCAACCGCTTCCATACGTAAGTTGGTAATATATTCGATATATTGGCAAAGAATGTCTTTATTTAGACCAATCATTGAGCCATCTTTAAATAGATAACCTGCCCATTCTTTTTCTTGCTCAGCCGCTTTACGGAATATCTCAATGCTTTCTTCATAGCATTCTTTGGCAATCTCAACCATCTCTGGATCATCACGACCGATACGCATAAGGTTTAGAATATGCTGCGTACCCGTTAAATGCAGCGCCTCATCACGAGCGATTAGCTTAATGATCTTAGCATTACCTTCCATCAGCTTACGCTCAGCAAAGGCAAATGAGCAGGCAAACGATACATAAAAACGAATGGCTTCTAAGACGTTAACCGCCATTAAGCATAAATATAGCTGCTTTTTCAGCGATTTTAAGCTAACGGTCACTTCTTTACCATTGATGGTATGCGTGCCTTCGCCATACATATTGTATAGTGATGAGTTGTAATACAAGTCATCGTAGTACTTGGCGATGTCGGCGGCGCGTCCTAAGATGTGCTCGTTTTGCATGATGTCATCAAAGACGATACCCGGATCATTGACGATATTACGGATGATATGAGTATAGCTGCGCGAATGAATGGTCTCAGAAAACGTCCATGTCTCAATCCATGTCTCAAGCTCAGGGATAGAAACCAATGGCAATAGCACGACGTTTGGGCTACGACCTTGGATAGAGTCGAGCAAGGTCTGATATTTTAGGTTACTGATAAAGATATGCTGCTCGTGTGACGATAGATTGCCATAATCCATACGATCACGTGACACATCAACTTCTTCTGGACGCCAAAAGAACGACAATTGCTTTTCAATCAACTGCTCAAAGATAGGGTGCTTTTGTTGGTCGTAACGTGCTACGTTGACCGGATTACCAAAAAACATCGGCTCTGTTAGCGCATTGTTTGGCGTCTGGGAAAAAATCGAATATGTCATCGTGCTACCTTTATAAGTTATACAAATGGTTAATCTAAAATTGGCTCTGCTATTTTTAAAATACGCTCGTTACTATATCCGCAATGATAGCTTATAAATTTTCTAATGCTATCTGTGTCTGTTCATGTCCGTCATTCATATAGGCTTTAAATATCTCGCTCAGCTCACTATCGTCCAATCCTTCTAGCTCATCGATAGCGCTCTTACGCAGCGTACTCAAGTCCACCTCTGCGGCTTTCTGTACTGGTTTTTTTGGCGGCTTCTTGATTGACTTTTTTGCTGGTCTTGGCGCATCCACCTTCGCCACTTCGCTGCTACTTAACTGCTGACGAACCTCTTCAATATCGACTGTGACTTGGACTATATGTGAGCCACCATCATTTAGGTCTGAAAATACGTTAGGGATAAACAAACCACCGTCTTTGATGATTGCGGTATATTGCACGTCTATGACCTCCGTCATTTTTATTCTGTCTGTTTCTATTATGGTTGGCGCGACATAAGGCTTTCATATACCTTATTGTTTTCTCTCTTGCCGACTGCTAGCACGTATACAACGATGACATCATCTTTGACGGTGTAAACCAGACGATAGCCTATGGTGCGTAGTTTGATTTTATAGGCGTCTGTATGTCCTGATAGTCTTAACGCAGGCACACGAGGGTTTTCTAGTCGCTGCTGTAATTTTTTCTTAAACTGCTGCTGAATACTGGGTGCTAACTTTTTCCATTCTTTTAATGCTAAAGGGTGAAACTCAAGATCATAAGTCATCCAATGTTACCTTTATAGGTATTTGACCATCATTCATCCGTGCACTAACCGTTTGGCTTAATGCCATATCATCCATCGCTTCCATCATACGCTCATACATATCTGTCGATACTAAGTAAGCCACGGGTTTATTGTGGTTTAAAATAGCAATAGACTCACCATCCGACTGTTTAATTAGTGCCGAAGGGTTGGTCTTTAACTCTGAGATACTGGCTGTCTGTGTCGCAAATATTGGTTGCATGATTCATTCTCCGCTAATATTAGGCTCTAAATATAGGGCTAATTTTAGCACGAAAATTAGGTCTTAATTGTTAATCTATATATTTTGTAGGGTGCGTCTCGCGCACCGTTAAACTAGCCACGGTTTTTAGGGTTTAAAGTTTCAGGAAATAAATCACCAATAGAGCCTTTCTTTGGATAAGCTTTATTTACAGAATACATAAATTCTTCCCAGTTATCAGATGCTCTCATTAAGCCAATTACAGCATGCAAATGCATTTCAAGTGCTTTTCTTCCTTGATTTTCTGATAAATGTTGATGGTCCCTATGTTTGGCAAGGCCTTTTTCATCTCTTGGGTTGAGTGTTTTTAGCTCATTAACTAAACCAACTGCCATTCGATCGTAAACTATATCGTTAGTATAGGTACCAACAACACCAGGTCTATTAAATGTGCTCCACTTCCAATCTTTTAATCTAAATATTTGCTCATAAAACTCATCGGGGAATGTTTTAGTCCATGCAAGAAGATCTTTAGTAATATAAAAATTGAGAATTTCTTGTAAAGCTTCTGCCTTACGAATATTTTGATAACCAGTAGCCTCATCTACTAATGCAACGATACCAACTTTAGCTAAAGATCTGATAATAATTGAGGCTTGCATAGCAGTGTCTTTCTGGTTTTTGTATGTTACTGCACCTGCTTCATCGGCTAATATATATAGCTCACAAACCAATGGGATAATTATGGCATCAAAGCCTTGAAAACTTTTACCGTTTTCATCTTGGTAAAATATTTTTTCTTTTACTTCGTTAAGTTCATCAGAAATAAATGGTTGTAAATTTTTAGCATCCATAAAAGAGGGGGTGTCAGGTAAACGTGCGTTACCTCGTACTTCTCTACCCAAAGCTTTAAAAACATCTGAATGCTTAATTATTCTTCGACCATCACTAAGAACGGCACATTCTAATTCTGCATCGGCAATTTTTATTGTGCCTGTATATTCTGAAACGAGCATAAAAAGTCCTTTTTATGTTAGCTGATATAGCAAGAAACAGCGAGCTTAACCCAAAAGCTAAACCCGCCATCCATCAGAAATTCTATTTAAAGAATTTCTCTTGCGAACCTAAAATTGACATGCAATTTTTTAACGGTTCTCACCTTAAATCTTACAAGCCCCGCCAGCACAATCATCTTCCATATCCGCCTGCGCATCGTTCGCACCATCACGGGTGTTATGGTAATACAACGTCTTCACGCCAAGCTTATACGCGTTTAGCAAGTCTTTTAGCAATATCTTCATCGGTACACGGCCACCTTCATAACGAACAGGATCGTAGTTGGTATTGGCAGAGATACTTTGATCGACGAATTTTTGCATGACAGCGACCAGCTTGATATAGCCATCATTGTTCGGCATTTGCCACAGTAGCTCGTACTGACCTTTTAACTTATCAATCTCAGGCACCACTTGCTTGAGGATACCGTCTTTTGACGCTTTGATAGACACCAGACCACGTGGCGGCTCGATACCATTGGTGGCATTAGCGATCTGACTAGAGGTCTCAGACGGCATCAAGGCGGTTAGGGTAGAGTTGCGTAGACCGTGCGTGGTGATTTCAGTGCGTAGCGTCTCCCAATCAAGATGTAGCGGCTCTTGGCAGATTTTATCCAAGTCTTTTTTGTACGTATCAATCGGCAATATACCTTGCGAGTAGGTAGTCTCATTGAACGCAGGGCATGCGCCTTGCTCTTTTGCCAATTTGTTTGACGCTTTTAAGAGATAGTATTGTAGCGCTTCAAAGGTTTGATGGGTCAGACCTAATGCGCTGTCGTCTGAATAGCGCACGCCATTTTTCGCAAGGTAATAGGCATAGTTAATCACGCCTACGCCTAGTGTACGGCGACGCATACTGCCGTTTTCAGCGGCTTTTACCGGATAGTCTTGATAGTCGAGCAGGGCATCAAGCGCACGCACGATTAGCTCAGCTGGCTCTTCGATATCGCTGACGTTTTCAACTTTACCTAAGTTGACCGCTGATAGGGTACAAAGGGCAATTTCGCCTTCTTCGTCATTGATGTTCTCAAGTGGCTTGGTCGGTAGCGCGATTTCCATACAAAGGTTTGACTGGCGAATCGGGGCAACCGTCGCGTCAAATGGGCTATGGGTGTTGCAATGGTCGACGTTTTGGATATAGATACGACCGGTGCTGGCGCGCTCTTGCATCATTAGGCTGAACAAATCTGCCGCTGGAATTTGACGACTACGAATGCTTGGGTCATTTTCGTATTTGGTATAGAGCGCTTCAAAGGTGTCTTGATCTTCAAAAAATGCATCGTATAGACCCGGTGTGTCGCTTGGTGAAAATAGCGAGATATCTTGACCCTTAATCAGACGCGTATACATGGTTTTATTTAACTGAACACCGTAGTCCATATGACGGACACGGTTATCTTCAACACCGCGATTGTTTTTGAGTACCAATAATGACTCAACTTCTAAATGCCATAATGGGTAAAATAACGTTGCTGCACCGCCGCGGACGCCGCCTTGTGAACAGCATTTAACGGCAGTTTGGAACAATTTATAGAACGGGATACAGCCAGTATGCTGCGCTTCGCCGCCACGGATAGGGCTACCAAGGGCGCGGATACGACCAGCATTGATGCCGATACCAGCGCGCTGTGACACATAGCGTACGATGGCGCTGGTGGTGGCGTTAATAGAGTCTAGGCTATCACCACATTCGATCAAGACGCACGAGCTAAACTGGCGCGATGGCGTGCGCACACCTGACATGATAGGCGTCGGTAGTGAGATCTTGAACTCTGAGGTCGCATCATAGAAGCGTTTGACGTAGTTTAGACGCTCGGCTTTATCATAGCTTGCGAACAAACACATACCGACCAGCATATATAAGAACTGCGGGCTCTCAAACACAGTCTTGGTGACACGATCTTGTACAAGGTATTTACCCGCCATTTGCTCAACGGCAGCATAAGCAAGGTTCATATCGCGCCAATGATCAAGATATTCTTCTAATTCATCAAACTCGGCACGGCTATAGTCAGCTAGGATATGCTCATCATATTTACCAGCCTCAGTCAGCTTTTTGACATGGTTATAGAGGTGCGGCGGGGTGAATTTGTTATACGCAATTTTACGCAAATGGAAGATGGCCAAACGTGCCGCCAAATACTGATAGTCAGGTGTCTCTTCAGAGATAAGGTCAGCTGCTGACTTGATGATGGTTTCGTGAATATCACGGGTTTTGATGCCTTCATAAAACTGAATGTGCGACTTTAGCTCCACTTGTGATACCGACACATTATCTAAACCGTGAGCTGCCCACTCAATAACCTTGTGAATCTTATCTAACTCTATAAGCTCTAAACGTCCATCACGTTTGGTTACTTGGATTTTATCGATATGTGTCATGCTGACCTCGTAAGTTGATTGCTTGGTAATCATTTAATTATTTAATGACTTATCGTGATGCTGCGCGCTATAAAACCGGCAAACATTCTTTATAACGCTATATATACTCATAAGAGTGTGTTTTTTAAGGCAAAAGCTTGCCTAGGCTCATAGTGATGGGTGAAATCACTGAGCACTACATATAGCGTTTTTATTAGTAAGTGGACACAATATAGCGGGAAAATTTTGAAAATGCTATATTGATTTTAGCGGCAAACTATGTTGCTGAGGACTTATCAGTTGCCCAACTTTGGGCAAAGGACGATGGCATAAGGGTTAGACGCAAATGAGCCTCATAATAAAAGTTTTGTAAAAATCTACTCATACTTTGATTTTCATTCTCTCGTAAATTGTTGACTAATATACGTGGTCATGGCAAGCAGAATGCGGGCGCAGATTGTACACCAAATCATAAAAAATCGCCACCCAAATGAGTGACGATTGTCATTATCTTACGCGAATATACGCTCATAAGAGTAGGGCTTGCAAGGTGGCATCGAGATGTTGCCAACCTGCTGATAAGTTACATCACAATGCGCACGGTTTTAGCAGCATCAAGTGCGGCATATAGAATATTTACTTGCTCAGCAGTCGTTAAGTATAAGTTCACCCGTATAGAATGGAAGCGCCCGGTTTTTGATGGTTTGACTTGCATAGATGCTAAGTCAAAATCAGGAAACTGGCTGCCCAAAATGAGTTTGACTTCGTTTAATAACGTCTCATGCTCACCTTCATTGCCGATGATACTCATCGGGTAGTTCATCGGGAAATCCCACAATTCAGGATTTTGAATGTCGGTCTTTTTGCCTTTGATTTTATCATTGTCCAACGATATTTGAGAAACGTTGACCTCTTTTTTAGTCGTTTGCTCTTGCTTGTTGCTACGTTGGTTTGTGCTATTTGAATTGTTAATCTGATCAGTGGTGTTTTTTGGATCATCAGTCATGATGTTGTCCTTATTTTTTCGAAAATATGAGCTTATGGATTATGCAGGTTAGCGCTTTATTCGCCATTTATAAGGACACTCATCATGTTATTCAAGAGTTGCCCAGTAATAACTCCTATTAAAATCGCTATTTTTTATAACCGCACACTGCCACATAATCACCGCGATCATAACCTTCGATGACCTCTTGTACTTTGTCATTGGCATACATAGGATGGGTCAATAAAGTTTGCGCGTATTCAAAATCGACAAAGCCATTGGCTTGCATCAAAGCGATTTTTTCGTCAGAGGTACGCCAGTTTGCTGACTTAACCAGCTCAATAGGATAAGGGTCAGCAGGGGAGATGTGTTCGAGTAGTGGATGTTCCCACGTATCTACCGCGCTGGCCAAATTGTATAAGCTGGCAAATCCGCTTTCTTTTGGCACATCAATCAGGATAAGCTTGCCGCCAGTTTTTAGGGCATCAAATGCCTTTTTAATACAGATATCCAAATCGCTGATATAGCTGACACTGCCATTAAACATAATGATATCAAATTTATTAGGCTCAATCTCGCAGGTTTCAGCAGGGCTGATATCTACTTGCAAGCCGCGCTTTTCAGCGACTTCAGCCATGTCTTTTGATGGCTCGATACCATGCGTGATATGAATGCCGTAATCTTTGGCTAATAATGATTCGAAAAGACCGCTACCACAGCCGATAGACAATATCTCGCTATCTTTATCTAAGAAATGGGCGACCAGCTTTAGCTCACTGGTCAGTAGGTTTTTATTGTCAAAAAACCAGCTGTCGTACGCGCTTGCGTGTTCATCGAATGCTGCCATGATGTTTCTCCTTAGGTATATCTATTATTATATTCAGGATTAAGTCGAATTTTACTTATAAGAAATATGAGCTAAAAAAGTATTTGCTATAAAAATAGGGGCTATGACAAATCTAACGCCTGCTGCCAAAAATTCACTTCCATACGTGCGGCATTGTTAAATAACCGCTGGAACTTGTCTGCTTGAGCAGGGCTGGCTTCGGCTAACAGCGTATTAATCTGTGCTTCGTTTTGCGCGGTAATTACTTGAAACTCCTCACTAGAAAACACATCAATCCATGGTTGATAAGGGTTGCCTGTGATGAAACCCTCATCTTTGATACGTTTACCAATTTCCCCATAGCCCATTAAGCAAGGCGCAATCGCTGCATAAAGCTCAGCCAACGAGCCTGACATAGCAGCGTCTAATATATAGCGGCTATAGGCGATGGTTACGGCAGATTCAGGAGAGTTTTCTACTTGTGCAAGTGGTATATTCCACTGACGGCAGAAATCCAAATACATGGCGATTTCCATATCGAGCATGGCATTAATACCTGCTTGACCGACGCGCATTTGTGCCAGCGTGTCACTCTTATATACGCTCAGCGCCATTACGCGGGTATATTGAATTAAGTATAAATAGTCTTGCACAAGATAGTGACGAAAGCTGTCAGCGGCAAGCGTGCCAGCGGTCAGCTGCTTGACAAAATCATGCTGAATATAATCATCCCATGTGGGGCAATTGTGACGTAGCGTTTGGTAATCCATAGTTTTCACTTACTTTCATAAAACGCGAGCAAGCAAATGGCAGAAAACGAGAAGAGATAGGGCACAAAAAATTTGCCAGTCTAATTTAAATAGATTGGCAAAATATGAAGTAAATGTGACTTATCTATCGACACGCTTGTTTCCTACGTCAGTGCTAACTGCATCAGGTTCGCGGGTAACTCTCAGCCATGATTTTGATTGTAGTTAAAGCGTTAAAAATCAGAGCACCCCGACAAGGTTTGTTTTTTAATAATAAATATAAAATTCAGATATAGTCAGTTCAAAATAAAAGCGATACGCTATAGCTATGTGCGACTGGTATAAATTTTCCTTGCTTGCTGTTATCACAGAGGCGACGAAAAATTCATCCCAGTCGCACTGTATCGATTTTAAAATTGTATCGACTTTAAAGTAATTCTAATATAGCTTTGAGCTACTGTTTAATTAGTTCGTGTTTAAGCATAGTTTACAAGCAGCATTTCAAAATAGCTTAATAAGATCAGCCCTATGATAGGCGAACTCAGCCATCATTAGCAAGTGATGTCCAAACAACCATCAATAAAGGCGACCTACATTGAAAAATCTATTTTTTAGTAAGCTGTTCAATAGCAGTATGGTAGAGCATCAACATGGCTTTAAAACGGCGATCATATAAGCCTTCTGCATATAGCAGCTCTACACTTAAGCTATCGACCACGCCCAGATAAGCATCGGTATACAGCTCTAGCTGCTCAGAGTCGAGCTGATAAGGCTGTAGAGCCAGCTGTATGTGCTCAGTCAACACCTTTATATAGACATTAAAAGTCGCCGCGCTGGTATCGGTCAAATGCACAGGTGCGGCATAGGCCATGCGAATTAAAAACCGTAAGGTAATCGCGCTTTCATAACGCGCTTCAAAAGCATGGCAATACGCCTCACCGGGAGCAGAAAATTCATTAGTTGTAGCAAAGCATGACTTAATAAATGTACATTCTGACTCGAGCGCATCTTTCAGTAATTCTAAAAATATCGCTTCTTTGCTGGCAAAATGCGTATAGAGGGAGGCTTTGCGGATGCCCACAGCCTTGGCAATATCACTGAGTGATGCGCCCTCATAGCCGTGCATAAAGAAAGGCTCAAACGCGGCATCAATAATACGTTGCTTAGCGATTGAGCGTGGTTTATGACTTTGCATAGGCCTCCTCTAATGATGGTGTGGCGGCAGTGTTATAAGGTTTTAAGCTTCTAGAACCGAGATAGACCAGTATCAAAATAATCGGTCCCATGGCACCTAGCAAGATTAACCAGTATAAGGTGTTTATTTCGACCAATTGTCCAGCGATGGGTGTGGCAGTAGATGAGAGTAACATAGGAATGGCGCCCAATAAAGCTGCGCTTGAACCTAAAGCGCTGCGCTGCGAGTCCATTGCAATCGCCATCAACGTCGCTTCTAATACGCCAAGACCAAATAGTCCCAAGGCAATGCCAGTGACAATACCGACCAAACCCATCGATAGCAGATAAGCGACAATGCAGATGGCACTACCAAGCATCATGACACCGGCGCCAATTAAAGCCAAATGTGATGCTGATATTTTTTTGACCAAATAAGCGGTGGAAGATGCACCTAAAATCAGACTGATACTGGTCAAGCCAAAGACAAAACCAAATTGCTCTAGGCTAAGACCGTAGTCGGTTTGATAAACATAAGCAGAACCACCGATGTAGGCAAACAAAAAGAAATACACCGCAGATAGCGCAAATAGGTTAAAAACAAAGGTTTTGTTCTTTAATATACCGACATAGATGCCGGTAATGTTTTTTATATTTAATTGAATGCGCTCGTCTTTCGGCAAGGTTTCTTTGATATTCAACAGCGTATTAATCAGCACGATGATACCTAACGCCGCCAAAACAAACATGACGCCGCGCCAACCATAATGCGCACCGACGATACCACCGATTGCTGGAGCGACGATTGGACCTAATGCCACAATGGTATTTAATAAAGCATAAATTTGTGCCGCTTTTGATCCATCGACTAAGTCGCGCACCATACTCATCACCACCACGATAGCCATAGAGGCGCCAAGACCTTGCAAGATACGAGCAAAAATTAGGCTTTCAATACTTTGTGACCACATCGCCCACACGGAAGCACCAATATATGCCAGCAAGCCTGCAAATAATGGTGCTATTCGCCCTATGGCATCAGATACTGGACCAAATATCAGCTGTCCCAAACCCATAAAGATAAGAAAGACGGTCAACGTGATTTGTGTGGTGGCGTAGGAGGTATTGAGGTCTGTTGCCATATTTGGCATTGAGGCCAAGTACATATCAATCGCTGCAGGGCCAAGCGCCACAATGATGGCAAGAGAGATGACGGTTTTGATACTGATGTGTTTTACATTGGTTTGCTTATTCATAAGAGTGCGCTATTTATCTATTTAATTTTTTAACTACCGAACGGTAGGTAGTTATACTCGCTATTTTAAATAAAGGCAATGTTTTTATGAATTAATTGCTTATGTCATGCTATAGCGGCTCTATATTTAATAAATATAGTCAAAATATCCTAAAACGCTACGGTATTGCTGATATCAATTTTTTATAGCCTCTGTCTGCGCAGGCACAGCAAGTAAGAAAAATTGATATCAGCAGTGCGTGATGTATCGGTATTACTTTTCACTGACTATAAAAGCTAATAGCCATCAAATAACAGGCACAAAAAAGCTGAGACATGCTCAGCTTTTTTGGTTTGTCATTAAGAACGTCGGTATATGTTTAGCACCTACTAGTTAAATTAGTCATTTTCAAGGAATGAGCGCAGATGCTCAGAGCGTGAAGGATGACGGAGTTTACGCAGTGCTTTTGCTTCAATCTGACGGATACGCTCACGTGTCACATCAAACTGCTTACCAACTTCCTCTAAGGTATGATCGGTTGGCATATCGATACCAAAACGCATTTTTAGCACGCGTGCTTCACGCTCAGTCAAGTTGCCTAGCACATCACGCGTCGCTTCACGTAGACCCGCTGCTGTCGCATCGTCAACAGGGCTTGAAATCGTCCCATCTTCAATGAAGTCGCCTAGGTGCGAGTCTTCATCATCACCGATTGGGGTTTCCATCGAGATAGGCTCTTTGGCGATTTTTAGCACTTTACGGACTTTGGTTTCGTCCATCTCTAAGCGTTCGCCTAACTCTTCAGGCGTCGGCTCGCGCCCCATTTCTTGCAATAGCTGGCGAGAAACGCGGTTGATTTTATTGATCGTCTCAATCATATGCACAGGGATACGAATGGTACGCGCCTGATCTGCGATAGAGCGGGTAATCGCCTGACGAATCCACCAAGTAGCATAGGTTGAGAACTTGTAACCGCGGCGATATTCAAATTTATCGACCGCTTTCATTAGACCAATATTACCTTCTTGAATCAAATCCAAGAATTGTAGACCACGGTTGGTGTATTTCTTAGCGATTGAGATAACCAGACGTAAGTTGGCTTCAACCATCTCTTTTTTGGCACGGCGGGCTTTGGCTTCACCAACGGCCATACGGCGTGCCACATCTTTCATATCGTGGATTTCCATCTCAAGCTTATGCTCGTAATCACGGATAGCACGTTGTAAAAGAATCACATCGTCGGCGACTTTTTCTAGTGTACCGGCAAAAGCAGGCTTACCTTTGATACGCTCAATCAACCAATCAACGTTGGTTTCATTGCTTGGGAAGGTCTTACGGAACTCTTCACGCGGCATACGACCACGGCGAATCACCAAACGCATGATTTGACGCTCATGCTTACGCACGTCATCATAGACATCATGCATGATGGCCATCACTTGGTCAGACAGGCGGTTATTGAGCTTTAGCATCATAAAGCGGCTAGCCAGTTCTTCATAAGCTGCGTTGGCCTGCGCACTACCGCGACCATAGTCGAGCAAGGCTTGCTTGGCTTTGATAAATAAGTGCTCGATCTCTTCTAGGCGCAGGCGCACCTCTTCTGGATCGATACCGCTGGTTTCTTCTTCAGCGTCCTCTTCGACTTCTACTTCGTCCTCGTCGTCATCATCCTCATCAAGCGCAGATTTCACTTTAAGTTTTTCTTTGATGATCGGTGGGTTTTCTTTTTCTTCTTTTATGCGCTCGCGCTCTTCTTTTGCTGCGTCTTTGGCTTCTTGAGCGGCGATTTTGTCTTCTTCGGTTTCAGGATCTAAGAAACCTGTGATGACGTCAGACAGTTTTTTCTCGCCGTCTTGGACTTTTTGGTACTCGTCAAGGACGAACTGTACCGTACCCGGCCAGTAAGACATGGCATGCTGTACGTCACGAATACCTTCTTCGATACGCTTGGCAATGGCAATCTCGCCTTCACGGGTCAATAGATCAACCGTACCCATCTCACGCATATACATACGCACAGGGTCAGTGGTGCGACCAGGCTCAGTCTCAACAGAGGCGAGTACTGCTGCGGCCTCATCGGCTGCCATGTCATCATCACTTGAATCGTCGTTCATCAAGATGTCATCGGCATCAGGCGCAGATTCAAAGATTTTGATGCCAACGTCGGTTAGCATTTGTACAATATCTTCGATCTGATCGCTTTCGGTAATAGAGTCGGGCAGTTGGTCATTCACCTCAGCATAGGTCAAATACCCTTGCTCTTTACCCATTTGGATTAAGGTGGCCAGTTGAGATGTGGACTTAGAAACTGACTTATCGTTCATAAATACTCGCTTACTTGCATCGGACATTTTTATATTGTGACTGGCTATCGCTCGCTGGGTGCGTTGATCTTATCAATCGATTGATCAAAATATGGCGTAAAGGTAGTCAATAATATCAAAAATGAGTGGATATGAATAAAGGCTCAAAATACTACAATTACAATGCTATAAAACCGCTAACGCTCAACCATTTTTAAAAGGCTAGTACCTAAAAATAGATGTTCTAAAATGCGATTTAACGATAACATTTAAAAATTTATACCTAAAACTGTGCTCAATCATACGGGCGTATCATCATTTTGTCGTTATTCATTAAGCCATGCTATAAATAGTTAGCGACATAGTTTAACACAGACCAGTGTATTCAAGCACGAGGTAGTGATATCTACCCACTGTTTTTTACGGATTATTTAACAGCTATACTCCGTTAAATATGGTTTTAATAACGGCCTGTTCTAATAAACTAAGACAACAGGGCATAATCATTAATAGTGGGGACAATGTCGACCCTTTTAAAGGGCCGCTGTTTTATAAATACAATCTAATCACCATATTAAGATTTAACCGTTGCCATCTGTGCCGATTGCTCGGCTTGCTGCGCGCGTAGCCAGTCATTTAATAACTGGGATTGTTTACGGACAATCGCCAGTTTTATATTGTCGGGATTTTTAACCAAATCTTGGATTTTTTTCTTCATATGACGTTCAATTAACTGGCTGACCAATTCTTCAACCAAACCATCGAGGCTTAAGATATTGCGCGTGGTAAGGGCTTTATAAAAACCACCCCAATCACGACTAAGCGTCTCTTGGGTACTGGGTTTGACATTGGATAAGATAAAGTGCGCCGCTGCATTGGCATCTTTTGGCAAATAATTTAGGCAGCGCTTAATATTGCTAACGACATCGAGTAGCGCAGCATCCTGCATATCCTCCCAAGCAAGCGGGCGTAAAATGTCAGCCGAGGCTTTCTGTTTAATATGCGCCGGTAGCTGTAAGTCATTGATACCAGCCTGCTGCCAAATGACTTCAATAGGGTCATCAATTAAAGCACGCGGTTGAAAGACAAAGCACAGCTGCAATTGCTGACTGATGGTCATCTCACCATCAAAATCTAGCAGCGCATCCCTTGCCTCTTTATTTTGATTGCGTTTGCCGCCTAGCTTTTGATAGATATCATTGTTTAGTAGATAGCGAAAGCTACTGCCTTTTGGCAAAGCGGTGGTCAAGGCACGCACTTGCGACATAAGCTTGGCTTTGCCCTCTACCAAGGTCAAATCATAACGCTCGCTTAAATAAGCAAAGATATACTGTGATAGCGGCATGGCATTGGTGATTTGCTCACGCATGGCATCCGCGCCCTGACTTTTTATAAAGGTGTCGGGATCATGATTATTGGGTAAGGTTAAAAACCGCAGCTCTTTGTCATCACTGAGCACTGGTAGCGCCACCTCAAGGGTGCGCCAAGCGGCTTTTTGTCCGGCGCTGTCGCCATCAAAGCTTAACGTCAAAGTAGGATTTAACGTCAGTAAGCGTGAGATTTGGCTCTCATTGATCGCCGTGCCCATGGAAGCAATAGCACCATAGATACCGGCTTGATATAGGGCAATGACATCCATATAGCCTTCAACCACTAGCCAGTCATTTGCACGTTTTTGGCGTGATTCATAATAACCATAGAGTACATGCTGCTTATGAAAGACGGGCGAGTCGGAGGAGTTGATATATTTGGGCTTGACCTCATCATCAAGCGCCCGACCACCAAACCCAATGGTGCGCCCTTGGTTGTCGCGAATGGGAAAAATAACCCGATCACGAAGTAGGTCATAATCACGTCCGGATTCCGACTTACGTACTAAGCCAAGCGCTTTGAGACCTTCGATATCTTGTGGGAATTGATGCTCAAGATGTTGCCAGCCAAAGGGCGCATAGCCCAAGCCAAAAGTCTCAAAGATATCCTCTGTGATACCGCGCGATAAAAAATAATGCTTGGCATGCGGATGGATCGTGAGATTGTGCTGATAAAACTGCTGGATCTGCTCTAATAGCTCATATAAGTTGCCATCTTTATCAGAGAGACTATTGTCATTGTAGAGAGCGGTATCATCTCCAGATAACCATGCAGGTGGATAGCTATCATCGTCTTGGTATTCTGCGTCATAACTCTCTGCTGCATAAGGCAAAGAATCATAGGCATCCAGATCTAGAGGCGGGTAGTTTTCATAGCTGCTATCGCTATAGTCTAGTGTCACGTGCGCTGATGGCGTATCAGTCGATGATTGTACAGGACTAACAGACTTATTTGGTACTTGCGCGACTGCTACTGCTACTGGCTGTACCGTTGGCGGTTTTTTGCTACGCTGATAGCTGACGTTTTGCTGCTCTTCTTTTGGTACCTCAATGCCTGTCTGCTTTGACAGCTCATTGACCGCTTCGATAAAGGTGAGATTTTCATAATCACGTAAGAAACTGATGGCATTACCGCCAACACTACAGCCAAAGCAGTGGTAGATGTTTTTTTGTGGATTGACATAAAAAGACGGTGATTTTTCACCATGAAAAGGGCAACAGCCTTTATACTCACTACCAGCACGTTTAAGCGTAGTATGACGCCCAATGATACTGACTAAATCAGCTTGGCTATTTAATTGTTCAAGGATGTGATTTGGGATACTCATGCGAAAAACAGTTTACCATAGGTACAGTATTGTTGATGCTCAAAATAATGCAAAAACCAAAACAGAAAAAATAAGGCCAACCCTATCGTTGACCTTATTTTTAGTTGACGTCTGACATCTGACGTCTTACGTTTGAAGCCATAACAGCATGACTGATTAAAGCGCATAAGCGCTGTTAATCAATTATACCAAGATACGATTAATTGCTATCGGTCATATCGGTGCTGTCATTTTCAACCGCCCCTAAACGGACACGACGATTGTCATCAGTTAGGCGCAGCGGAGCAGTGCTGCTTGGGGCTGCTGTATTTGCAGCATTCGTAGAGTTTGTAGCATTGTCACTTGGCAATCTCAATTGATTGGCGTTACGAATGACTTGAGTTTTGGTCGCACCGCTATAGTTGGCAGTGGAAACTGAAGTGTCTTTATCAAAACGACTCAGCTGCCCAAAAGTCAATTTGTTTACTAAAGAGCGCTCACGTTTGGTATTGAGCTTCACACGTCCATCAGCGTTTAGCATGTTTGGATAGTTTATTTGCAATAGGGTTTTATACTCTTTTGCCAAATCAGTTAGACCCAATTTTTCATGGCTATAAGCAAGGACGGCAATCGCATCTGGCACAGATTCGCTAAGCGGATAATATTGGAAAACCCATTTGGCACGATTGACCGCTGCCACATAGGCTTCACGCTCAATATACCAGTTGGCGGCGCTCATCTCACTTTCTGCAAACTGATTATAAATAAAAGTCATGCGCTGAGCGGCATCAGGTGCATAAGGGCTGTTTGGGTATTTGTTCAACAGCTCTTGGAAATTGGCAAAAGCAATACGGTAGTAGGCAGTATCGCGCTCCGCTTGGTTCAGTTTAAACAGTTTTAGACCTTCAGAGGAGCCTTGCATATTGGCAACGCCGCGCACATAGTAAGCGTAGCTGACCTGTGGGTTCGATGGGTACAGACGAATGAACTGCTCAGCACTGGCAGCCGCAGTTTCATATTTGCCACTGGCATACTGTGCATACATCATATCGAGCAGTGCTTGTTCTGCATACTGCCCAGTCGGATAAAAGGTACGCAAGTTGGTTAAATCTTCGATTGCTTGGGTATAGCGACCTTTATCAATCTGAGCAATTGCGTCATTATAATACGCTTGCTCTGACTTCTCAGCAGTGACAACCGCATCCACGTCTTTACCGCCGGTAAGGTTTTTAAAGGTTTGACAACCCACTAAGTTGACACTTAGGGCAAGTAAGGTGATTGAGGACAGTTTGATAAACGTATTGCCAACAGCTTGCATACTTCTTCTCCGACACAAGACGCATAATAGCAGCGACGCTATCATACTATTTAGTAGATTGATGATAAAAACGATGCTCAGTGCATCAGTAATGGTCTATCATTTTACATGCCAATCACTGAGCATGTGTATTATCGTAAAAACCGGGTGGTACATAATAGTGTTTTAAGGTAGTAAAAAATTGCTTTGTAAAATGCCACCCAATAGGATGTGCAGCAAATGTAACGCTGTTATAAAATCTTCAATAGCGGCACAATGCCATAGCATACAGCAAAACATGGCTTACTTTATAGAATAACATTTGCTGCGTCTATTTTTTCGTACGCTATTTTGTAGTTAGGCACATCGTATGCTTATTCTATAAGGCATTTTTGTTCAGTGATACCTTAGATATATAATCGTTATATAGCAGTCTTATCAAGATTTGCGTCCGCTAGTTTAGCATGAGCGGCTGTAGCGAGCGATATTCAATAGTGCCGACAGTGATAAATATACAGTAAATTACAGCCAAGTTATATTTTAGAGAGCTAATGAGTACTATAAATTGCCAGATAACCGACGGCTTCTATAGGGCTTAAACGCTCAGCATGTTACACTAGAGCGATAACATTGCCATTTTTGACCACGATTATTCTTTATGGTCTATTTATGCTTTATAAGTGCAATCTGTTTTTTTATGAAGTGCTTCGACTAAATATTGTCAGAGACTTTACTATATAAATTTGTTATGAATAATGATGCTATGACTACCAATTTACCCGCGAATCAATCTACTGAAGATTCATCAATGACAAACTTATCAACGCAAGGTTCACCTGTGCCAGAATCAACGATACCCAACGAATTATTAACCACCAATAAGCAGTTTGACGAGCATATGGACGACGAGCATGTGTCCGAAGACTTGTCAGATGATGAGATGCTTCATGATGAAGACGACCATGGCGATGATGAGGCTTCGGTCGCAGGGCAAGCTGTGCCTGTCGTGATTGATGTGATGCACACGGTTACAGAAGATGAAGCAGGTTTGCGTATTGATAAGCTGGCATCAAAGATATTTACTGATTTTTCACGTGTCCAGTTACAAGGCTGGGTCAGCGATGGCAGCTTACTTTATAACGGCAGCGTACAAAAACCCAAGGTTCGCGTCAAAGCCGGTGATATGTTGCATCTGTCGACGACTTTAGAGCAGCATAGTGAGGATCAGCCAGAAGATATCGCAATCGATGTGGTTTATGAAGATGATGATGTATTGGTCATCAATAAGCCCGTCGGTATGGTGGTACATCCAGGCGCCGGCAATCAAACTGGTACTTTGGTCAATGCGCTT
Source organism: Psychrobacter sp. (assembly GCF_041554015.1). Taxonomy (GTDB): domain Bacteria; phylum Pseudomonadota; class Gammaproteobacteria; order Pseudomonadales; family Moraxellaceae; genus Psychrobacter. The sequence continues at coordinate 26,648 of NZ_JBFFMS010000003.1, forward strand.
CTATACCACTATCCTCAGCAGCACCATTTGCCGCGAGCAGGCTTAGTCCACCGTATTGATAAGGATACCTCAGGGTTATTATTGATTGGTAAGACCAAGCCCGCCCAGCTTGCGCTGATGGAGCAGCTAAAAGACAAGTCAGTTTATCGTCATTACCAATGTGTGGTCGCTGGCGATGCGGCAAGCTTATCGCGCCATCGCCGTATTGACGCGCCAATCGGACGCCATCGTAATCAGCGTACCAAAATGACGGTAATGACGGCAGGGCGCGAAGCTGTGACCCATTTATTGAATGTGACTGCGCTGAACGACAATTATTGTTTGCTCGATATCGGGCTTGAGACGGGTCGTACGCATCAGATTCGTGTGCATCTAAGTCATATTACTTATCCTATCGTCGGTGATAGAGTCTATGGCGGTCGTCGTCAGCTGCGTGCTGGACTAACAGAAGCACAGCGTCAAGCGATTAATAGCTTCCCCCGTCAAGCACTTCATGCTTATACGTTGGGTTTTGTTCATCCAACGACTGGTGAAGACATCGAAGTCACCACCCCGATGCCTGAAGATATGCAGCAGCTCATGGCAGTATTAAGTGACAATTATGATGAAGAGTAAGCATTGATAGATAAGCACTGATAAATAAATGCTATAAAAACGTTTGATTAAAACGGTATATCCGCTATGAAAAATACGCTTCCCCTGACATTGCTAGCGCAGCTTGATGATGTGGCTGTGTTTCAAACGGCCGCTTTTTCTGCTATAGACGGCTCAAGTACGGATATAGCTGGGTCCAAAATAGCTCAGCAGCCACATGAGCGACTGCAAGCAGATTACGGCGAGCTGAACTTGGGTCTGCATGTCAATGATGATGCAAGTTCAGTATTAAACAATCGGATGCATGTGCTTGCTGCAATAAATGAGCAGTTGATAGCGCAGCAAAACCTACCCATGCATAGCGTTCCTGTCAAAGCGCTACATTGGGTTAATCAAGTCCATGGTAATGATATCTATGATATCGACGCCACTACGCTAAGTATGGCACCCGTGGCAGCTGATGCTATGGTGAGCAGGCAAGACGGTACTGGGCTTGCCATAATGACAGCTGATTGTGTGCCGATTGTTTTATATCAGCCAGCAACGGGACAAATAGCGGCTATTCATGCAGGCTGGCAAGGGTTAGCGTGCGGTGTGATTAAGGCAACTGCTGAACGCTTTCATGATAGCGGTCAGATTATGGCATGGATAGGTGTTTGTATCAGTCAGGATAATTACGAAGTCGATGGCAATGTTCGCGATAAGTTATTGGCAGGTTGTATTGCGAATAACGCCTTGATGGCAGATGCGATAAAGAATTTTGATCAGCGCTATGTGATAGCGTCACGTGCTAGTGAGTCAATGATAACAAGTACAGCAGATAAGTTATCAGACCAAGGAACGATCTGTGCAGAAACCTATGCAGAAAAGATTAAAATAGATTTGCCAAAAATTACTACTGATCAATTGGTCGCAGCAGGGATTGTCATTGGCAATGAGTCCTCTATCCCTTGTAGCTATGCGGGCGGCCATTACTATTCTTATCGACGTCAAACCCATTTGCAGCAACCTGCGACAGGGCGGATGGCCTTGATTATTATCCGCAGTGCTTCTATATAGTTATTAAATTAGGGTAATTAGAATATAGTTATTTAAAATAGTTGCCACCGTATGATAAAGGTCTCTTTTTATCATCCATATCCATGGTCGTCAGCCTAACGTATTATTTTATTATTTATAGCCATTATTAGAGTTTATATGAATACATCTGTTACACCGTCCATTGTACCGCCTCTTGATGAGTCTGCTCCTAGCGTAGCCAACATATCAATGGCTGTAATTTATCATAGCAACTATGGTCATACTAAGCGCGTCGCCGAGGCCATCGTGACGGGCGCGCGGCAGCAGCTGCCTGAAGTAAGCGTCAAGGCGGTTGATGTCAATGATGTCGATTGGGATTTTTTAGATCAAGCAGACCTGCTGGTTTTTGGTAGTGCGGTATATATGGGCAGTGTGACAGCAGGTTTTAAAACCTTTATGGATGCGACATCGAAGCGTTGGTATCATGGTAAGTGGCAAGGCAAATGGGCGGCTGGTTTTGCCAACTCAGGTGGGCTTAGCGGCGATAAGCTTGCCGTACTACAGCAGATTTGTCTTTATAGCATGCAGCATGGCATGAACTGGATAGGATTGCCACTCAGACCGACTGGTCATGAGCCTCATGATCTTAACCGTTTATCGAGTAATTTGGGTTTGATGACCCAGTCGCTTGATGGTCCACCTCAAGAAACACCAGGCGCAGGCGATATAGATACAGCGATTTGGTTTGGTGATCATCTGGCAAAAACCATCATCAAACATCAACCTATCGTCGATTCCAAATAAAATAGATACGCTATTAGGCCATATCGTTTTAATACTAAATTCACTATACTTCACAAAAGTCCAAAAACTATTGATGCAGTAGTAAATACCAAAAAGCAGATATCAAATAGATATCTGCTTTTTTATTATTGGCTGTTTATAGCGCTTTTAGTGCTCGCTATTTTCACCAGTCATATCCGTAACTGAAACTGTTTTGACCAATAGGTTTTTGCTCGGAGCATTCTTGACAGGAATCGGGCTTTCGACAAACTGAAACGACTGACAACCTGTCATAAACAAAACGGCTATAAATATATAGGGTAGGGTTAATGACTTCATAATGATGTCTCAATAGGTAAGCGGTAACGGTAAAATAGCGCTCATCATAACCAATGTACAAGATTGTGCAAGAGATTATCTCACGATAAGTGGCAGTCGTAGGCACTATGAGAAGTATTTAGAATTGACGTTATGTATCCATTATGTACAGTCGAAACCAGTTGGGATGAGCCATTAACCTCATGGACTAGCCACAATTGATTCACAATTAATATTTATAATTATGCAACGATCCATTTTTATAGTTTTACTCCTTGTTTTATAAAGTATTTATTATTTATATAAATTTATAATATAAAAAAGTATAGCTGGTTATTAAAAAATATATTCGATTATTTCTCTTTTTAAGTTTTGTAAAAAAATGATAGCAATGCGTTATTATTCAAGTAATAGAGGGGAAATAGTCTTACAGTAGTGAGGGTATACGGACATTATTTAGCAAGGATTTATAAACAGAGGCTTTATCACTGTTTTACCTTGCCCTGATAATAGCAAATAACAATGATAAAAATTTTGAACGACAGTGGATGTTATGCGCAGCAACCATAAAAATATATGAGATGTTAGCGAGATGAGGGAATTATGAAGCGATTTTCTATGATGTTATCGATGCTTGCCATTAGCATTGCTTCCAGCACTGCCATGGCTGACGACACAGGTTATACGAATACAACTTTACCCAATGCTACTTTACCTAATATCAGTCCCGCCAATAGCGCCCTCGTTAATCGAGGCGCCTATATTGCTCGGGCAGCGGACTGTATGGCGTGTCATGGTGAGGACTATACTGGCGGTACGGCAATAGAGACGCCCATGGGGGAGGTTTATTCTACCAATATCACGCCCTCCAAACGTTACGGCATCGGAAACTATACCGAAAAAGATCTAACAAATGCCCTACAAAAGGGCCGTGCGCCAAGTCATATGTTATATCCGGCGATGCCATATCCTTCTTATAGTGGCATGACAGAAGAAGACATCAGCGCGCTATTTGCCTATCTGCAAACCGTACCAGTAGTAGATGAAGCGCCACAGCACAAAACTGATTTGCCGTTTCCATTTAATATTCGTGCGCTCATGCTCGGTTGGAACTTTCTAAATGTTCCTTCTACTGAGGGGCGTGATGGTCTCAATGAGACGCAAAAGCGCGGTGAGTATCTGGTTAACAATCTAGAGCACTGCGGTACTTGTCATACGCCGCGTAACAGTACCATGGGCTTCGATAAAAAAATGTATTTATCTGGCGCGCAGCTCGGGCACTGGTACGCGCCCAATATTACCCCTGATGAGTCGAGCGGTATCGGTAGCTGGAGTGAGCAAGATATCATTACTTATCTGCGCACAGGCGAGCTTGATCAGCGCGCTTATGCTGGTGGTCCAATGGGTGAGGCGGTCGCGCACAGCACTCAGTATTTAAAGCAAGAAGACTTAAGTGCGATAGCCGCTTATCTAAAAGCAGTACCCGCCATTCAAACCGATGATAAGGTATCTGCCGTCGATGTCTCACGTTTGCCAACTCGTGTAAACGAGTCTATCACCCATGATTTACTTGCGCAAAAAGATTATTTGGCTCAAGCAAAGACCGCTGTGAGCAAGGGCAGCAATTCACCAGAAGCTTTGTATTTGGCAACATGTGGTAGCTGTCATGGCGTAGACGGGTATGGGCAACCTGATGCACAGTATTCACCCATCGTAGGCCTAAGCAGTCTGCGCCGTGATAAGCCTGATGTGCTCGTCAACATGATTTTGCATGGGGTCGTTGGCAGCACCAATACGTCACCGATTATGCCAGCCTTCTCTGATGAGCTGAGCAGCGAGCAAATTGCCAGTATCGCCAACTATGTACGGGTAAGCTTTGGCGGTCTTGCAAGCAGCGATGTCAGCGCTGCCGATGTCGAGCGTATCGCTGCCACGAGTGCCGAAAAGCCATTGTTAATTAAATATGCAGGCTTACTGGCGATATTGGGTATCCTCATCGCTATTGCTGTCATTATATTTATTATTCGAGCCATCATACGCTCTAAGCGCCGCCATTGATGTAGGTTATACTTTTTACCAAGCAGCGTAGATACAACTATTACAACACTAGATACTGATTATAAGACAAGGAGTGGGGCACTAGGATAAAGCGCTATTATTTGGCAACGAAATACAGTAGAGACAAATAAGCCAAATACAGTGATAAAGAGGCGCTTACATCCTGCACCCCTGTCTACTTTAAGGATATTATTATGAAAGACATGCTTCAATCGCCCACACGCCGCCAATTGCTCTCGATGATTGGTAAGACAGCGGGCGCAACCGCCATGTATCAAGCAATGACGACATTAGGCTTTGCCTCAGAGTCCAGTTTTAAAGAGACCATGGATCTTAAAGGCGCCCCTGCTGGCGCGAGTATTGTCATTCTTGGTGCTGGTCTTGGAGGATTGACTGCTGCTTATGAGCTGCGCAAAGCGGGCTACAATGTCAAAGTGCTCGAATTTCAAAACCGTGGTGGCGGTCGTAGCTGGACACTAAACAGCGGTGATAAATATACTGAGCTTGGCGGCGAAGAGGTCACCTGTGATTTTGAACAAGGCAATTACTTCAATGGTGGACCATGGCGTCTGCCAAGCCATCACTATGCTGTCTTTCATTATTGTAAGCAGTTTGGTGTTGAGATGCAGCCCTTTATCCAAACCAATGACCGTGCTTATTTGCACCGTACTACGCACTTTAATGGCGTGCCGCAGCGTTTGGGCGACATCAAAAATGACATTCAAGGGCATGTGGCAGAGCTATTATCAAAGTCAGTCAACGTTGGTGGTCTTGACCGTTCAGTCAATACTGAGGATAAAGAAAAGCTACTAGAAGGATTAAAAGGCTGGGGTGTACTCGATAAGGATTATCGCTACCGTGCCAGCAACGAGACCACCAAACATCGTGGCTTTAGTGTGTTTCCAGGTGGTGGACTGATGCCAAACGAAAAGCCGTCAAAACCGTTACCAATCAGTGAGATATTGGATTCAGGTATGTGGGCGGATATTTATAGCAATCATATGACCTATGGACATCAGCCAACCATGTTTCAGCCGGTAGGCGGTATGGGTAAAATTGGTGATGCCTTCACTCGCGAGTGCCGCGATATGATTGAGTTCAATGCCAAAGTCACTAAGATTCATCAAGATGATACGGGCGTTACCGTTGATTACGTAGATAGTAACAGCCCCGATGGCGCAACCAAAACCATTCGAGCGGATTGGTGTGTCTGTAATATACCTTTGACGGTATTAACTCAGCTGGATATCAATGTCTCAAAGCCGATGAAACAAGCGATGGCAGCAGTTCCTTACGATACTTCTTATAAAGTTGGTTTGGAATTTAACCGCCGCTTTTGGGAAGAGGACGAATGGATTTATGGTGGCTTAACCTATACCAATATGCCGATTACCCAGATTGCTTATCCTTCAGAAGATATGTTTAAGACAGGCACAGGTGTGCTGTTAGGTGCCTATGGGTTTGGAGCGACTTCTTATAAATTTAACACCCTAACCCCGCAAGAGCGTATCAACGTAGCGCTTGCTTATGGCAAATATATCCATCCGCAGTATCCAAAAGAATTCCGCGCCGGAACATCCGTTGTCTGGCACCGTATCCCATGGACACTCGGCTGCTATGGTATTTGGAGTGAGTCGAGTCGTGAGCAGCATTACGATAACTTGTGTAGCATAGACAACCGTATTGTGTTGACCGGTGAGCATTGCTCGCATATCCCTGCTTGGCAGGAAGGGGCTATATTATCTGGTATGGATGCCGCAAAACGCTTGCATAAAAAAGCAAAAATGCTGGGTTAAATGCGGCGCTAATAAAGATGATAATTATAAATTCAGAGACTGGTATGGATACTATAATCATGAAAACACCCATCATGAAAAATATGAAACTTAAAATGCTGATGTTTATGCTGTTGAGTAGCAGCTCAGTATTATTAGGCTGTAGTCAAGAAGCTGAGGACGTGGAGACGATAGCCAGCAAGCATGATGCTGCGCAAGTAGTTGACTATCAAGCAAGTCGCAATACAGGCAGCTGGGGCGCCGTCTATATGAGCCGTGACGAGCTAAAAGCGCAGCCTGTCAATATCGTCGATGACAGCTCACTACCCAATATGGAAAATGACCCCAGTCTTAATGAATGGGAAGCAAAGTTTGAAGGGTCCAATGCCTTTGTGACAACGGATGGTAAAAAGCTTTATCATTATTCTTGTGCCGGCTGTCATATGCATAAAGGTGAGGGCGCTTATGGTGCAGGTTATTATCCGCCGCTGGCTAATAACAGCAAAATGCAGTCAAAATATTACATCATTGATATTCTCATCAATGGTTTTCGCGGTATGCCATCTTTTCATATGATGATGAATGATGAGCAAATGGCAGCAGTGACACAGTATGTTGTCAGTGACTTAAATGGTTACACTGATACAGTGACCGCTGAAAACGTGGCCAAGCTAAGACATGCCAATCCGCCAGGCTATGATCCCAGTGAATAGTGTTGCTGTGAACAATGTTTCCTTAGAATAAAAGCTGTTCGATTTACTCTCCTATAAAAAAGCGCCCAATCATCGATTGGGCGCTTTTCTTGGTTAAGACATTACGAATTTCTAGCTCTATCTAGGACTGGCTGACCAGACCGGTGAGCGAATCGTACCTTGGCCAGATTTGCCAAAGGCTTCGCCGCCATTTAAGGATTTGATGGTCAGTACGCCTTTACCGCCTTGCTTTGAAGCATAAACGACACGTTTACCATTGGGCGAAAAGCTCGGTGCTTCATCAATACCGGTATTGCCCAAATTGGCAGTGACTGCGCCGCCGCTATTCATAACCGCTGCTGAGCGCCCATTTAAAAAGGCAATCTAGGTGCCATCACTACTAAATTGCGGACTGGTTGCGTAACCACTATTTGACACCTTGGTGATGCGCCCTGAACCAAATTCATAACGATAAATTTGCGGCTTATTAAATCCAGCTTTGTCAGAGACAAACACAAAGGATCTGCCATCTGGTGCGTAGCTTGGCTGTACTTCACTGCTTGGCCAATTGGTCAGTCGTCTTGGTTGACCGCCGCTGGCACTCATCTCATAAATATCAGCACTGCCTTCAAAGCTACTAGAAAACAGTATTTTGCTGCCATCTGGTGAGAACGAAGGACTTAAGTTGCTACCAGGGAATGGGGTCAATGGTGTAGCACCGCCGCCGCTCACGCTTTGTACATAAATGACCGGGTACGATTTGTCACGCTGTACTGCGTAGGCGATACGATTGCCATCGGGTGACCAAGCTGGAGAAAAGATAGAGCCTGCAACCTCAGTAATGGTTTTGGCGTTTTCGCCATCGGCATCCATCACCTTTAAGCGCGATACTTTTGCTTTACCAGTGCCAGTTTCTTCAATATAAGCAATGCGCCCTGAGAAATCACCTGGAATGCCGGTAATCAGCTCATAGACTTTATCCGCGATGACGTGGCCAGCATAGCGCATGCTGTCTTTGTTATTATCAGCGGTTAACGTTTGTTTGCCTTCGATCACGCGTCCTGTTTTAACCTCAATCACTTCATAATCGGTCACCACTTTACCGCGGCTACTGCGCGTGCTACCCACGACAAGATAGGGGATGCCCATACTTTGCCATACCGGTAATGTCCCTGCCAGCTCACTGCTACTGCGCGGCTGCTGTGGCAGATTTTGACTGGTGACTTTGAGCTCAGTTTTACTTAAGTCATTGACAATAATAGGTGACAATACGCTATCACCAGCAAAAGGCACAAACGCCACTTGGTTTTGTTGCACAGGAATATCGTAATCCAGTTCTAAAACGACAGGCGCTGCCAACACACTGGGCGCGATAAGTAAGCTTGTGGCGCTAGTAATTAAGGAGATGAGTAGTTTTTTATGAGTGCGCATGAGTAAGTTAAGCTCCTAAAACAGTATGAGTGTTATTTTTATAGGTTATTAGTCCGTCATAAAGATAAGGCAGTGCCTTCTACAGTACAAGCTGTTTAAGGTAACGTTATCAATAATATAAAACATGAGCAACTGATTAATTGCTGCCTTTAAACTGAACGGTAAAGGTAGGATATTTTGGATCGTCAGCATCGATTGGTAAGCTGCCAGTATTTAGTACGGCTTGTTTGGCGGCTTCATTAACCGCCTCATCCGGTCCTGAGGCAGTGACATTGGTGATATTACCGCTGGCATTGACCGTAATTGTGAGCGTCGCACGCTGGGTTGAGCCCTTTGCGGCAGTCGGTGGGTTATAGTTACGTCTGATAAGGTTAATGATTTCACTATTACTAGCACCGCGACTGCCACCTGACGCTGAGCGGCTGTTGCCTTTTGTAGGGCTTGAGGTGGTGCTATCACCGGATAAAGTTGACTGCCCATCGTTTGATAGACTCAAAGTTTGACCTGAACCACTAGAGCCGCCCGTATTGATTTCTATATTTCGGTCGGTGGCAGTTGGGCGCTTAATTTTAGGTGGATTATTTTGTTTATTACGAAAATCTCCAAGCCTTTTTTGTTCTTCAATCAGCTGCTGTCGTCTTTCCTTCTCGATTTGGTCATGCTCTTCTAAGACAGACTCGTCTAATCGCGCGGCCCACTCAGCCATACTGCGCTCATACTCTTGATTTTGTTCAAGTAGGCGTTGATGCTGCTCCTCACTCATGAGCATTGGACTGGTAGCGGACTCATCTGAGCGTGTAAAGACAGGCACTTGCTGAGAGTTTGGTTGAGCAGGATTTGGAGTGCTGACGCTACCATCAAAGGCTTCGGTTGGCATAGCGGTGCTACTTGCGCCACTTTCTGCTTGCATGGCACTGGCTGCTGCGGCGCGATTGGCAAGGATTTGACCTTGCATCTGCGCCAACTGTTCAGGAGATACCATAGTGGTTTCAAGACTGCCTGCAGTCTCAACGTCCATATTTTGATAGGTATAGATAAGGATGCCAATGACAAGACCATGTGCCAGCAAACTGAGCAGCGTGGGTAAAGTTAGCCCATTGCCTTCGGGTTCGGTTGGTACATAAACGGTTGGAGCCTTGTGCATGGTCGTGATACTCAAAAACGTGATACTAAAAGATCAGCTGCATCAGCTTATCTGCTTTATTATAATCGCCTACACCAAAAAGACTGTTTCTTGACAGTATAGAATCTTTAAACTGCTGGTGTAGGCAATGGTGCACCGGTTAATAGCCCGACCTTTTGGATACCAGCTTGCTGCAATGTTGCCATCAAGGTCATGATAGCGCCATACTGATTGTTTTGGTCAGCATTAATCATTACTTGTACGGGTTGTGCACCGGCATCGCTGCTCTGGCTTTGCAAAGTCGACAGGATATCAATCAGCTCAGGCTCACTAACAGGTAGGTCAACATTGCTCTCATAACTGATAAAGATCTCGCCGTTACCCGTTAAAGATACAATGACGGGTAGCTGGCTTTGACTCATGGTGTTGGTTTGCTCTTTTGGCAAGTCAACATCGACGCCAGTAATTAGCATCGGCGCGGTCACCATAAATATCACCAGCAGCACCAGCATGACGTCGATATAAGGAACAACGTTCATCTCCGCATTCAGCGCTTTTTTCTCACGGCGATAGGGGCTTTGTTTCATAGACCAGCCACCTGAGTACCCTGATTGGCTTTGCTTACTTGAGTGCTAGGCTGCGGGCTTTCGTTACTGGTTTCGCGCTGGAGCATACCGGTCATCTCATCACAGAACAGAGCACGTGAGTCATATAAACGGCCAGATTTGGCGGTAAAGTGGTTATAAGCCAATACTGCAGGAATCGCAGCAAACAAACCCATAGCGGTGGCAATCAGTGCTTCAGCGATACCCGGTGCCACAGCAGCTAGGGTCGCCTGCTCGTTTTGTGATAAGCCCAAAAAGGCATTCATGATACCCCAAACAGTACCAAACAGACCGACGTAAGGCGCAACAGAGCCGATACTGGCAAGCGTTGTCAGTCCTGATTCCAAAAGTAGCTGCTGACGACCTAGACCAACCCTTAATTTGCGCTCAACGCCATCGATGATGTCATCCTTTGGTTGGCGTTTTTTATGCATTCTTAAATATTCAGAGAAGCCAACATAGAAAATCTGCTCAAGTCCTTGGCGCTCAGGTGAACCTTGAATACCTTGATACAATTTTGCCAAGTCCTCACCCGACCAAAACCATGCCTCAAACTGTTGGTCAAAATTTCTAGCAGTGCCAAGACGTGCACTCATACGAAAGATAATCACCCAACTGAGTAACGATGCTAATAATAGTAGCGCCATGACAATCTGAACCAGCAGGCTCGCTTGAGTAATAAGGTCGATAATATTTAAGGATTCAGGCATGTAAAGGACTCATGGATAATTAATAATAGTCATTAAAATAGGGTGCTCATATTAACCCCCTAGTGTACTGCTAATCTTGGTAAATATCATTAATAATGTGTTAATTACATACTGAGTCATTTTTTTTGTAAAATTTATGGTGACAGAGCGATTATTTTATAATATTGTCCATATGGTCAACTATTTTTTGCTCTTTCACTGAAAAGTTCATTGCACTCATTGAAATTATCTATTCAGTTTCATAAAGTGTTATGATTTGTTGCTGTAATTTTTCACAGTGGTTTTATTTTTGGCAAATATTGTGTGGCTAAAGGATTAAAAACATCATCTTCAACCGTAGTTTATAAGCGTCATTTACAGTCGCAATTTGGAAGCGTCATTTATCGTCGCTATTTAGGTGTATTTTTTATGTTTGAGTTAAAAGCGGCCTTTATCGTCGCAATTTGGAAGCGACATTTATCAGTACCATTTGATAATGATAATTTACTCACTGCAATTTGGAAGCGACTCCTATGAACGCAATTGAACGATATTTTGGGATCGATGGGCACAATACCACGATCAAAACAGAGATTTTAGCAGGTGTAACCACGTTCTTGACGATGGCTTACATCATATTTGTCAACCCTAACATACTTGCTGATGCCGGTATGGATAAAGGCGCGGTATTCGTAGCCACCTGTCTTGCCGCAGCGATTGGTTGTTTTATTATGGGTATTTATGCCCGCCTGCCAGTGGCCCTAGCACCTGGCATGGGACTCAACGCCTTCTTTACTTATGGCGTGGTTTTAGGAATGGGCTATGCTTGGCAAACGGCGCTTGGCGCAGTATTTTTGTCAGGTTGTATCTTTATCCTACTCAGTTTATTTAAAATCCGTGAAATCATTATCAATTCTATTCCGACCAGTATCAAACAAGGGGTTGTCGCTGGTATTGGCGCGTTTTTAGCCTTTATCTCGCTTCAAACCTCAGGCGTCATCGTCAATAATGATGCGACGCTGGTAGGACTTGGTGACATGACCTCGTTTTCACCGGCGATGGCAGCCCTTGGTTTTATTGTCATTGTTGGTTTGTCATACAAAAGAGTACCAGGTGCGGTGACGATTGGTATCTTATTGGTCGCGCTTATCAGTCTTGTCACAGGACATACCCAGTTTACAGGTATTATCTCAGCGCCGCCGCCTATTGCGCCAACACTGATGCAGCTTGATATTGCTGGCGCTTTTGATGTAGCGATGATCAGTGTTATCTTTGCTTTCTTATTCGTTGATTTATTCGATACAGCAGGCACGCTGATTGCCACTACCACTCAAGCAGGTTTGATTGGTAAAGATGGTAAAATCCCAAATATGGGCAAAGCATTACTAGCAGATTCGACGGCAACGGTAGCAGGTACGGTACTTGGTACCTCATCAACAACCAGTTTTGTTGAAAGTGTTTCAGGTATTGCTGCAGGTGGTCGTACTGGTTTGATGGCGGTGACGGTTGGGGTATTGTTTTTACTCAGCTTATTCTTTTCACCACTTGCTGGTATGATTCCGGGATATGCGACGGCCGGTGCTATCTTTTATGTCGCCGTACTCATGATGGAGACATTGAAAGGCGTCAAATGGAATGATTTGACAGAAGCCGCGCCAGTCGTGGTAGTGCTATTGTTTACGCCTTTGACTTATTCTGTCGCTGATGGTATTGCGCTTGGCTTTATCACTTATACTGCCATCAAAGTAGTGGCTGGTAAATTCTCTGATGTTAGTATTCCTGTTTTGCTATTGACGGCAGTCTTACTGGCTAAAATCATCTTTATCTAGTTTTTAATCAACCGACGCACACTGTTAAGTACGATTGATATTGCTATAGAGATGTCAGTTAAGCCCTTCTTATTATCAAATGATAAGAGGGGCTTTTTGGTATTTGATATTCTTATTATATCAAGACAGTAGCGCCAACTATTTGATTCATAAAACAATTAATGATGAATAGTAAACCAGAAATTACAACCAAAGCGTCACGTTTATAAATGCGTTAATAACTGTTTGTTTTTTAACACTATTATAATTGGCTAAAATGCGTAATATTGTTAGTTTGAAAATTTGTTTCATGGTAATATGCGGATATTAAGCGCATCACCTCAATCAACGCCGTAGAGGTTTTTCTTATCAGTGAATCCGCTTTGCATATTGCTACTTTATATTGCAAACACTCTCCTTTCACTACGAACAAGAAGAAGGCACTAATGCCGCTTAGTTTTATGTTGTTGCCTTTGTATTGTTGACGTCGTCCGTTGTACAGTCAAACGAGATACTTGACCTTTTCCAGCTTATGCTGGATTTTCTCGTGTTTTTAATTACTGTCGTTTGGTCTGCTCATTATCATTTATTTTATCGTCGCTAGATCACTTGCGCTACCTAACAGCTGATTGTGATTAAAAGTCGTTTTTGATAGGGTAGATAATGAGATATTTCAAAGGCTTAGCGTCACGATAACAAAGTGTCTCAATGTTAAAAAGCCCCAGCGCATCCCTTATGATGGATTTTCAAGTTATGGAGTTGTTATGAACCCAGTAGAGCAATTTACCCCGCAAGAGCCGATTTTGTTTAATCCGATCGATTTGTTGTCACCAGCCTATATTGCTCAGTCAGCAGCAGAGCTGCATACGCGTATATCGCCTTTGTATAGCGTGGATGAAGAGCGCTGGTTGACGCAGTTATTGCCACTTGCCAAACCAACGGATGTCGAGCGTGACAGTGCAGCGACGCAAACGCGCCAGCTGGTTGAGCATGTGCGTAATGATGGTAAAGCGGTTAAAATGGTCGACTCATTATTGCTTGAGTATAGCCTTGATACCCAAGAAGGTGTTTTGCTCATGAGCTTGGCAGAAGCCTTGATTCGTGTGCCCGACAACTATACGGCTGATGCGCTGATTCATGACAAGATGAGCGTTGCCGACTGGAAAAAACATTTAAAAAATGACAATGGTTTTATGGTCAATGCCTCAACGTGGGGCATGATGATGACAGGTCGCGTGGTGAGTATCGATAGTGATACCACAGCATCTGGATTCTTGGACCGTATGACCAAGAAGATGGGCGAGCCTGTTATTCGTAGTGCCATGCAAAAAGCCATGCGCATCATGGGGCATCAGTTTGTCCTTGGCGAAACCATCGAAGGCGCTAATAAAAACAGCCAACCATATCGTAATAAAGGTTATACCTACTCATTCGATATGCTAGGTGAGGCGGCAATTACCCACAAAGATGCCGAGAAATACTTTAACGATTATCTGCATGCGATCAAAGCCACCGCAAGTGTCAAGGTCAAAGAAGGCATGCCAAAGCCGTCAGTGTCTATCAAGTTGTCCGCATTGCACCCGCGCTATGAAGCCACCCAAGAAGCGCAGGTCATGGGATTGCTACGTCAACGCTGCCTGTTGTTGATTGAAGCGGCGCGTGAGGTCAATGTCGACATCAGTATTGATGCTGAAGAAGCCGATCGTCTTGAAATATCATTAAAATTATTTGAATCTCTATACCGTGATAATCTAACCGCTGATTGGGATGGTCTTGGCTTGGTCGTTCAAGGTTACTCAAAGCGTGCCATTGCCATCTTAGCGTGGCTTGCACGCTTGGCGACTGAGGTTGGCGACCGCATTCCTGTACGTCTGGTAAAAGGCGCTTATTGGGACACAGAAATCAAGCTTGCTCAGCAAAAAGGTCTCTCAGGCTATCCGGTTTGGACACGTAAAGAGGGCACGGATACTGCCTACCTTGCTTGTGCACGCTTTTTATTGTCAGAGCATTTGCGCGGCTTAATCTGGCCACAGTTTGCCACTCATAATGCCCATACCCTTGCATCAATCATGACCATGAGCTCGCATAGAGACTTTGAGTTTCAGCGCCTGCATGGTATGGGTGATGCGCTGTATGACCATATTTTACAGGCCTATCAAATCCCTGTGCGTATCTATGCGCCAGTTGGCGCTCATAAAGATCTGCTACCATATCTAGTACGTCGATTGCTCGAAAACGGTGCCAATAGCTCGTTTGTGCATCAGCTATTAGACAAGTCTTATCCGATTGATAAGCTAACTGTGCATCCATATGACAAGCTACTTGCCAATGCAACGCTGCATAATCCAGATATCCCGCTACCGTTGGCTATTTATGGTGCGCGCCAAGCCAGCTTTGGTCCCAATATCTTTGTAGAGTCGCAGTGGATACCGTTTAAAGCGGCTATCGACAGCCATTTACATAAGACGTGGTCGGCGACTTCTGTTATTAATGGCAATGCAGTCGCTGATAATACAGTAGATGGTGACACTCAAGCGCTTGACAAGCAAGCTGTACGTGCGCCTTGGAACCACGATGTCATCGCTGGTGAAGTCGTTTATGCCAATGCTGCTATCGCACAGCAAGCCATTGCGGCGGCAGTCGCTGGACAAGGCGCGTGGCAAGCAGTTGCTGCTACTAAGCGTGCGGCGATACTGCGTAAAATAGCGGAATTGTATGAAGAAAACTATGCAGAGCTGATGGCATTATGCCAAGTTGAAGCTGGTAAAACCCTACAAGATAGCATTGATGAGATTAAAGAAGCGGTAGATTTTTGCCGTTTTTATGCCGATGAAGCAGAGCGTCTAGATGATGTCGTCTATGAGTTTACTGATTTGGCAGGCAAGCCATCGCGTCAAGTTTATAAAGCCCGTGGCACCTTTATTTGTATCAGTCCTTGGAACTTTCCATTGGCTATTTATACAGGCCAAGTGGTTGCGGCACTGGCTGCAGGTAATACTGTAGTGGCAAAACCTGCTGAGCAAACCAGCCTCATTGCCCATTTTGCTGCGCAGCTTATGTATCAAGCTGGCGTGCCAGTAGCAGCGTTGCAACTTGTGATTGGTGCAGGCGACGTTGGCGCTGCATTGACTGCTGCTGATAATATCGCAGGCGTTATCTTTACTGGCTCTACTCAAACGGCGCAGCGCATCAACCAAAGCTTAAACGCTCATGCTCAAGTCAGCGGTGAGCTGCCGGTCTTTATCGCCGAGACTGGCGGACAAAATGCCATGATCGTGGATTCAACGGCATTGCCTGAGCAAGTAGTGAGAGATGCGGTGCTATCTGCCTTTGGCTCAGCTGGTCAGCGCTGTTCAGCGTGCCGTATCTTGTGTGTGCAAGAAGAGATGGCAGAGGATTTGATTGAGCTGCTACAAGGTAATATGGCTGAATTGGTCGTTGGCAATCCGCTATATGCAACCACAGATGTGGGCCCTGTGATTGATATTGATGCCAAACGTGGACTTGAAGCGCATATCGAACGCATGCGCGCTGAGCCAACAGCGACGATTTTGGCACAGACACCGATGAGTGCCAGCTCAGAAGTCAGTCAAGAACAATCAACGTTTGTATTGCCAACGGCGATTGAAGTCAAGAGTATCGATGTGATCGGCGGTGAGCATTTTGGTCCTATTTTGCATGTAATGCGTTATGATGCACGTGATCTAAATAAGCTGATTGATGCCATCAATGCAACCGGTTTTGGTTTGACTTTAGGGATTCATAGTCGTATCGAAAACACCGTAGAGCATATTGAGCGCCGTGCCTTTGTCGGTAATACTTATATCAACCGCAACCAGATCGGCGCGGTCGTTAACGTACAGCCGTTCGGTGGCTGTGGCCTATCGGGCACAGGTCCAAAAGCAGGTGGTCCGCACTATGTTGCCCGTCTGATGAGCTTAACGACAGAGCAATTGGCTGATGAGCAAGTAACTCTGATAGACAATACCACGGCAACCAGTACTCAAACAATAATCGCATAAGGAGTAGCACTATGGCGACTGAATTCAAAAAAAATCATGGCCAAGTTTGTGAAACTTGGCGTTTACTTGGCGCCGTGAACCGTGCCACTTATCTGCAAGAAGCGGCACCAAGACTGGCATTATTGACCGGTGATGCCAATAAAGCGAAGCGCCTATTCAATCATTTATTGAGCGCCGCCCCCATGCTTGACGAAGAGCACCGTATGACTGGTGCTACGGGTGAGTCAAATGATCTGTACGTAACGGGTCGCGGTAAGACCATGGTTGTTGGCGGCGAATCTGCTCGCGCGATGGCCGTACTTGGGCAATTATTAGCAGCCTTACTAACGGGTAATGAGGTGATACTGCATTGCCCAAGCCAAGATGAGATGTGTGTTGAAGCGGCAAAGATTCTTTATGAGAGCGGCATCAGTGATGATGTGCTGAGTGTCGCCAATGACTCGCAAACTGTCACGCTTTTATATATCGATCGCCTTGCGCAAGTTGCCGTTTCTGGTAATAAACAAGAAGTACAAGCGGTCAGTCAAGAGCTTGCCAAAACTGATGGTATGTTGACGCAAGTTATTAGCGTCACTGATATGGACGGCTTCTCAGAGATGTTGACGCCTGATTATCTATACCGCTTCGTCACTGAGCGTGTGAAAACCATTAATACCACTGCTATTGGCGGAAATGCAAGCTTATTAGAGCTTGGTACATAGCAGACACAGCAATAATTTAGGGCAGGCCATTGATATTCTTATAGACAACTAAAAGGATGTCAGTAGCGGTACAGAAATAGTTTGAATAGTAAAAATGACGGTCAGTTATTATTCCCAAATATTTGGTGAGTAATTGCTGATCGTTTTTTTATGCGTACATTTAGGGTAAAAAAGACAGATCTTTTTACTAAATACCAACTTTAGTAATGAATTTTCTTGGATTTTTGACCAAAATAAGGTGTTTTTTGAGTTGTAAGTTAAACAAAGATGGTGATAATATAAGTTAACCGCTTAGTCAGCAATTATTGACTAAAAGGTTGATAAGTACGTGTAACACGGAATGTTGACATAATCTAAGCCTGCATAGGATGCTTTAGCGGTGCTTATATCCCTCGATTTTCCGATAGAGTCATCACTAAGATGTCACTCAAACCCATAATAATGCTTTTATATTTACTAAAGATGTATATGCATCATTGGTAAATAAAAAAGCTCAAACCGCAAACAGATTAAGCCTGAGCAAGTCAGTAGTCAGATAGGCAGTCAGCTTATTCAATACAGTTATAACTTTCAGTATTGATGTAGGTATGATGATCATCATCGTATAAATTTATTAACATGGTAATTAAGTACTCACTTAAGGGCAGCGTATCTGTGTGCGCATATCCTTTAAGATACTGATTGTTAAGTTTTTATTATTCGATTAAAGATAAAGCAGTCTTTTATCTTCCTTTTATTCTGACAGCTGAGCATTGCTATGATTCATTTTTATTTGAACGGCCAATATAAGCAATTAACTGACCTCAATCCGAATACTACGGTGCTTGAGTATTTGCGCTTGCACGAACGCCAGACTGATACTAAAGAAGGCTGCGGTAGTGGCGACTGCGGCGCTTGCACGGTGATGGCGCAGCGCTTACCCAGCAGTGCAGATACTGCTGATGCGCCCTTTTATACGCTGAATGCCTGTATCACGCTACTGTCATTGATGGATGGTCATCATCTGATGACGGCCGCTTATATCGCGGACAATCCTGAACATCATCCAGAACGTGCTTTATTGCATCCTGCGCAGCAAGCGATGGTCGAATGCCATGGCTCGCAGTGCGGCTTTTGTACGCCTGGATTTGTGATGACGCTAGCCAGTACCTACGAGAATCATCGTTTGCAAGTTGCAAAGGGGACAATCACAGATGAGTTAAGCTACGATGATATCGTGGCTTCTATCGCAGGGAATCTGTGCCGCTGTACGGGCTATCGTCCGATTATTGAGGCGGGCTTGGCAATGAGTGCTATCGGTAAGCAAAGAGATACGGATAAAACGGCAGCAAAAAATTTAAGCATTCATTTGGCAACCGATGCCATGGCAAGCAGCAAGCATAAGCAGCCTTTATCTTCAGTAACAACAACCAACTTCATCGAACCTGCACTGACACAAGATTCGCGCACGCTGTTTATTCCGCAATCGATTGATGAGCTGAATCAAGTACTAGCAGCTAAGCCAAAAGCGACCATTTGGGCAGGCGGTACGGACTTGGGCTTGAGTGTGACGCAGCATCTGGTC
Organism: Psychrobacter sp.; assembly: GCF_041554015.1. Lineage (GTDB taxonomy): Bacteria > Pseudomonadota > Gammaproteobacteria > Pseudomonadales > Moraxellaceae > Psychrobacter. The sequence continues at coordinate 45,831 of NZ_JBFFMS010000003.1, forward strand.
GATCACGATGTTATCGTACAACTGTCGGCGATTGATGAGCTAAAATCTTGGTCGCTACAGGCTCTAAGCTTAAATACGGATGAGCAGTCAACTGGTGCTAGCGAAGTACAAGCTTTAGTATTGGGTGCTGGCATGAGCTATAAGAGCATGTTCCCAGTCCTTGAGCAGCATTTTCCTGAATTTGCCAATTTATTTGAACGTATTGCTTCTCCGCAAATCCGTAATATGGGCACCATCGGCGGTAACGTCGCTAATGCCTCGCCGATTGGCGATTTGCCTCCCGTGCTATTAGCATTAGATGCTCATATTCATTTGCGTCATTGCGCTACTATTAACAGCGCCTCTGACGATATCAATGTTCAAAATGACCACTCAAATCAAGTGTCTTATATTGATGAGATTATCCCTTTATCAGACTTCTTTTTAGATTACAAAAAGACCAAGCTGCGAGCGGGTAGTTACGTGGTTGCCCTTCATATTCCGCTGATGCAAGAGCATCAGTATCTCTATATTCATAAAATTAGTAAGCGTTACGAAGATGATATTTCAGCTTGTCTGCTGGCGGCGAGACTCGATTTGTCAATGGATGGTATGACTATCCAAAATGCAAAATTTGGACTTGGGGGTATGGCAGCGATACCTTTATTGGCGGTAGAGTGTCAAGAGGCCCTGATTGGGCAAGCGGCGCATGTTGCCAGCTTTGAGCAAGCGGCACAAATGCTATCTAAAGATGTCTCGCCGATGACCGATGTGAGAGCCAGCCGAGAGTATCGTATGCATGTGATGCAGCGGCTAATCATTAAGTGCGGCAAGCAATTGATTGCTGATGTGCAAACGGTCGATGCGTAACTACATAAAAAGTAGACGCGGCAGAGGCTGAGTAGACAGTCCTGTTAAAACTTATTTGACTGTATTTACTAAACTCACTTTTGCATCACCAAAAGATACCGTCAAAACGCTATTGCTAGATCGATAGGTTTTGCTAAAAATATAAGAGAGAGCCATCATGAGCCACCATTCTTCATTATTTGACAGATATAGTACCCGCAGACAACGTCCACCAAAAGATAAGATTGGCAGCCAAGCCAAACATGACAGTGCCGTTAGCCATGTCATGGGCACTGCTACTTATGTAGACGATATGCTAAAACCACAAAATACCCTGCATTTGGCTATAGGTAAAAGTGCCCACGCGCATGCTCGTGTTTTAAGTATGGATTTGAGTGCCGTACAAGCAGCAGACGGGGTAATCGACGTCATTACTTTTAAAGACTTACCCGCCAAAACGGATATTGGCCCTGTGTTTGATGGCGATCCCCTGATGGTCGATCAAATTACAGAATATGTCGGTCAAACGCTCTTTACGGTGGTTGCCACCAGTCACCGTGCGGCCAAGAAAGCCGCGCTTAAGGCTATTGTAGAATATGAGCCATTAGCGGCGATTTTGACAATTGATGAGGCGCTAAAGCAAGAACAATTTGTGCGTCCAAGTCATTTTATGACCCGCGGCGATGCTCAGGCTGAGCTTGAGGGTGCGCCTATTCGTATCGCTGGGCACATCCATATGCTGGGTCAAGAGCATTTTTATTTGGAAGGGCAGGTGTCATATGTCGTCCCTTGCGATGATGGCGGACTTGAAGTCTATACCTCTTCACAGCACCCGAGTGAGGTACAGCAGCTGGTCGCAGAAGTGGTTGATTTGCCTTTTCATGCGGTGACGACAGTAGTGCGCCGCATGGGCGGTGGTTTTGGCGGTAAAGAAACCCAAGCGGCAGCATGGGCCTGTCTGTGCGGTATCGTTGCCAAACGTCATAATGTGCCGGTCAGTATGCGCTTAGACCGCCAAGATGACATGGTGGTAACGGGTAAACGCCATGAATTTGCCAATCGCTATGAGGTCGGTGTCAATGATGCTGGTCAAGTACTTGGCGTTGATATGCAATTGTCAGGGCTGTGCGGTTATTCACCAGATTTGTCGGATGCCATCGTCGATCGGGCAATGTTCCACTGTGACAACGCCTATTATTATCCAGCTGCGCAAATCGCAGGTCATCGCTGCAAGACGCATACGGTATCAAATACCGCTTATCGAGGTTTCGGTGGTCCCCAAGGTTTGCTGACCGCTGAATATATGATGGATGATATTGCCTATAGTTTGGGCAAAGATCCTCTGCAGGTACGCTTGGCAAATCTATATCAAAATGGTCAAAGTACCCATTATGGGCAGCCGATTGAGCACTTTGATTTGGCAACCATTATGCAGACGCTTGCCGATGATAATGAGTATGATCAGCGCCGCGCGCAAATCACAGCCGCCAATCAAAAAGCGGAAGCTGAGGGCAGTGACAAACGTTATGGTATGGCGTTAACGCCGGTCAAATTTGGTATCTCATTTACAGTGCAGATGCTAAATCAAGCGGGTGCTCTGGTGCATATCTATACTGACGGCACCATTCAGATCAATCATGGCGGTACTGAGATGGGGCAAGGGCTATATATTAAGATTGCCCAAATCGTTGCTAATGAATTTGATGTAGATTTGGATACCGTAAAGGTAACCGCAACTCGTACCGATAAAGTACCCAATACCTCGCCAACGGCGGCGTCGTCAGGCACTGATATCAATGGTAAAGCGGCGCAGAACGCTTGTATTATCATCAGAGAGCGTTTGGTTGAGTTTGCTGCTGAACATTTTGACGTAAATGCAGCAGATATCAAATTTGAGTGCAATCATGTCCATATCGGTGATAAAGAAACACTGACCTTTGCAGAGATGGTATTGCTGGCATACCAGCACCGCGTTAGCTTGTCGTCTACTGGCTACTACAAAACCCCCAAGATATTTTATGATCGCTCAAAAGCATGGGGTCGTCCGTTCTTTTACTTTGCCTTGGGCGCGTCTTGTTCTGAGGTTGAGATTGATATCCTAACGGGTGAATATAAAGTATTGCGCTGCGATATCTTGCATGATGTGGGGCAGTCGATCAATCCTGCGATTGATATCGGGCAGATTGAGGGCGGTTTTGTGCAAGGTATGGGCTGGTTGACCGCTGAAGAGCTGGTTTGGGATAAGAAAGGCAACCTTGCATCCAATGGCGCTGCCAATTATAAAATTCCAACCGCCCATGATTTACCTAAACAGTGGAGCGTTAAGCTGTTTGAACGTAAAAATGAAGAGCAGACCATTTATAACTCCAAAGCCGTTGGTGAGCCACCATTTATGCTAGCGGCTAGTGTTTGGTGCGCGATTAATAACGCGGTTGCAAGCTTAGGGGGTTATCAGAAAAACCCTGAGCTGACCATGCCGGCAACGCCAGAAGCGGTATTAAAATCTGTCATGCGTATGCAGGGTCAAGCGTGGGATATCGCTGTCAAAACGGATACTGGTACGATCGCAAGTCTGACAGTAACCAATGATGATGGCGGTATTGATGATGATAAAGTCAAGCCGCAGCAGGTCGCACATGGCAAAGATATTAATCCCCCAGAAGTCGTCGGCAAGTTAACGGATGATCAGCCTGAAGCGATAGAAAACCCAAATGTATCAACGGCTCGTGGACCGGCGCATAGTGAATAAGTCACTCATCGCACCGATGCCCCTAACAAAATGGTATGACGGACTGGCGCACTATCAGCAGCAAGGTATTGCACATGTTTTGGCCACTGTCATTGCGGTCAATGGCTCAGCACCTCGTGAGCTTCAATCCAAAATGATTGTGACGCTTGATGCATGCTGTGACACCTTAGGAGGCGGCAGCCTCGAACATGACGTGACAACAACTGCTCGGCAGTTGCTAAATGGCGAGCTTGATATGACTGAAACAAGAAGTACCCAGCCATTAAAAGAGGGCAAGTCTGCAAAGGCCCACGCAGTAAGCCGTGATGCCGTATATACCAAGCATTATCCATTGGGCGCTACATTGGCTCAATGCTGCGGTGGTAGCGTCACGGTAATGTTTGAATGCTTTAATGTGACGCCGCCCATGACCTTACTGGTATTTGGTGCAGGACATGTAGCGGCTGCATTGATGAGTATTCTTGCTGAGCTGCCTTGTCAAGTTGACTGGGTAGACAGCCGAGCTGAGATGTTTGAGCGGTATTTGACCTATAATGCCGATACTGCAGAGGGGCAAGCGAGTTATCAATTGCCTCCTCATATTCGCCCGCATATTGATGAAGATCCGGTTGATTTTATCCAACCGTTTGTCGCTAAAAGCATTCAAAATGCTTTGAATGCATCAACAAAAAAGGGTACTCAGTATTTTATCCTGGTCATGACTCATGATCACAGCCTTGATTTTGATTTGGTACGTGCCACGCTCGATGCTTATGGGAAAACAGGCATAGATAGCAGCTTCTTGCCTTATCTTGGCTGTATCAGCTCAGCGACCAAAGCCAAGCGTTTTAGAGATCGCTTACTACAGCGTGACTATAGTGAGCAGGTCGTTGATAAACTGACCATGCCAATCGGTCTTAATACGGGCGGAAAAGAGCCAATGGCGGTCGCTATCTCTATCGCGGCGCAAATGATGCAGCTTTATCATGATTTATAACCAACATAAACCCTAATTAGCCGTTTTTCATTCTTCATCTATCTGCCCTAAATGCATTAAGACCTTGGTTTTAGCTTGTCAGCCATCACAAGATGTAGGCTGCGCTCAGTAACTTTGTGCTTGTATTTATGTGCCTATATTTATGTGCTTGTACTTGGGTAGACAGATGATGTGGATGAATCTTTAACTAACATACTTATCCTTTATTGTGAGATTTTTTATGACTATACATATTTATCAAGCACAGTTGCTGCATTATTTAACAGAAGAGAATCTGGCCACCAGAGCCAAGCGTGCTCATTTAGAGACAGATGCTTTAACTGATGCTCATTTAACCAATGCTGAGCGACCTAGCATTACGGTGGTCGATAAAAACGTTACCTTGCTGCCGGTGGTGGCAGGGGTCAAGGTTTATCCTGAGTATATTGCCAATGGTGCCTTGGTGGTCGATGATGCAACTGGTCGTGTGGTAGGTTATGGTGATTGTACTTCAATTATGTCGCAGTACGGCAACGCCAGTAGTCAAGAAGCCAAAGCACCAGTACAGATTCATGATTATAAAGATAAGCTTATCATGCCAGGTTTTATCGACACTCATGTGCATTATCCGCAGATAGATATGATTGCTGCGTTTGGTGAGCAATTGCTTGATTGGCTGAATAACTATACCTTTGTGACTGAAGCCAATTTTGGCGATGCAAAGATTGCTGATGATACCGCAAAATTCTTTTTAAAGCAGCTGCTGGCTAACGGCACAACGAGCGCCTTAGTGTTCTCTACCAGTCATCCGCAGTCAGTAGAGTCGTTCTTTAACGAAAGCTGCCGTCTGAATACTCGTATGATTACGGGTAATGTATTGATGGATCAAAACGCCCCTGAGCGTCTATGTGTGCCAACAGAGCAGGGCATTCGCGATACGCAGAATATCATTGATAAATGGCATGAGCGAGGACGTCAGCATGTGGCGATTACGCCAAGATTTGCCATTACCTCGTCGCCGAAGCAATTGCAAATGACAGGTGAGCTATATCGCAGCTATGACAGCGTTTATCTACAAACACATCTGGCTGAAAACCTTGATGAAATTGCCTTTGTACGTGAGCTTTACCCCAACCATAAAGGTTATCTCGACGTTTATCACGATATGGGCTTACTTGGTCGGCATACGACACTAGCGCATGGTATCCATCTCTCGACATCGGAGTATGAAGTGCTACGTGATACTGGCACCCAAATAGCTCATTGCCCGACGTCCAATTTATTTTTAGGTAGTGGACTGTTTGATTTATCCAAAACCCTAAGTTATACCGGCGTCAGTATCGCAACCGACGTCGGTGCAGGTACCAGTTTATCGATGCTTACTACGTTATCAGAAGCCTATAAAGTTCAGCAATTACAGAGTAATCCGCTATCGGCGCATCAAGGCTTATATCAAATTACTTTAGGCAACGCGCAGTCACTGTTATTAGATAATAAAATCGGTAACTTTATGCCGAATAAAGAAGCAGATTTTGTGGTGATAGATATGGGTGGTACTGATTTAATGGAGCGCCGTATGACACAGACCAAGTCGCTTGATGAGCAGTTATTTGTGCTGATGATGTTAGGTGATGATAGAGTGATTGAAGAAACGATTATCGCTGGCGTGAGTCGTTATAAAAAGGCGGTTGCTGCATAAAGGGAAGTGTTGAAAGTATTTTTAGCTTAAATAAGAATTTTTACATAAAAATCAACGCCTATTTATTAAGACATTTAAATCTTAGTAAATAGACGCTGATGTTTCTTAGATAGTGCTTAATAGCCAATGTGCTGTAGAATTAACTAAAGACTATGTCATTACTCTGGATGATTCATCCATATCCAACCATTTTCTAGCCACTCCATGACTTCGTCAGGGTCAACCCCTTCCATATCGTCAAGGGTTAAATGCTCGCCATTCGATAAGCGCACGAGTAGTGCTATAGATGTTTCATGCAAATCATCTAGGCGTTGCCCATTGGCATATAAAACGATGTCATTATCCACTTGGGTATATAACAAGCGATTGCTATAATCGGCTTGTAACGTCGCGCCAGCTGCCAATGCAGCTATCATATCATCGGTCGTTAGCGATTCTTCAGGGACGAGCACATCATATTGACGCTTGCTGACCACTTCAGACACAGCTTGGCGAATAATCGTATCACCGCGCTCAGATTGGAGTAGTTGTAATAATTGCGTTTTAATCGCCTCGACACTGTCGGTTTTTAATTCACCTGATGCTTGCACAGCTTGTGGCAATAACATCGGGATAAATAAAGCGCTGTCATTGGTTGCCACATCGGCAAGGCTGTCAATGATTTGCATCAAGTTCGGACGACGGCAGCCAAATGAGAAGGTTAGGCAATCATCTTGCGCCACGCCAAAATGCGCTAACTTTGGCGGTACATACAGCACATCACCGGCTTCTAATATCTCATCAAAGATAATCTCGCCCATATCATCAAATAGACGTATTGGCTCATCGGCGACAAATTGGGTTTGCTCATCACAAAACTTACCCAACTGCCAGCGTCTAGAGCCATAACCTTGCGCTAAAAACACATCATAATCATCATAATGCTTGCCAACTGAGCCGCCTTTTGGCGCATAAGAGACCATAATATCGTCGCGCTGCCACTGCGGGATAAAATCAAGCGCTTGCCAGAGAGCGCCAAGTTCCGGCGACCATTGCTCAAGGTTCTGTACCAATACCGACCATTGCTCAGGCAAACTATCAAAATCTGCTTCAGCTAGCGGGCTTTTTTTAAGTTGCCATTGAGGCTGACCGTCTTGCTTGCTGGCAGCTTGAGTGAGTAGCCTTGCGGTCGCGTCTTCATCTATTGATAAGCCTAAAATATCCTCTGGCTCAAACATACCAATTAATTGTGGTAGGCCTTGCTTAATCAACAGCGGTTTTTTTTGCCAATAGTCATTTAAAAATTGTTCTGGTGTGATGGAATCTGGTAAACAAATGAGTATAGAAGTCATGGGTAAATCCGTATTTGAAAATGGGTATCAGAGAAGTAACGAGGGATGCTTTATAGGGCAGCTCTAATAGTTTATGATGATAATCCATCTGATAGCTACTATCATAGTATTAAAGACTATTATCAGAGCATCCAATAATTCTTAGGGTATTTATGAAAAAACTGCATTTTATCGTCATTATCGTCAGTGTGTTTTTATTACAAGCCTGTGTGCATAAGATAGTGACAGTACCTGCCAAAATCGCTTATAAAACCACTAAAGGCGTGGTAAAGGGTACGGTTGCTGTAGGCAAGGCTATTATACCGGGTGACAGTGATGATGAAGATAAAAAATAAAACCTTACCCAAAAGCTATGTATTTTCAAAGACGCATCTTTAAAGATAACTTATAGCATTTAGAGTAAGGTTTTTTATCAAGCTATAAATGAGTGCTCATTTATAGCTTTTTCACACTTTATAAAGATGAGCTGGTTGCCAGTTAAATTTTAGCAATCCACTCTTTAATCGTGCGTGCTTGTTCAGCCGCATTACCCACATAAGTCGCTGGTGTCATCTCGCGTAGGCGCGCTTTATCAGCATCGCTCACCGCAGACAGCTCATCGCTCTCAACGAAAGTCAGCATGGCTTCACGGGTCATCGCATTACCACGGGTGAGAGCTTTTAGCTTCTCGTATGGGTTTTCAACACGGTAGCGACGCATCACGGTTTGAATCGGCTCTGCCAATACTTCTTGGGCGCTGTCCAAATCATCGTTTAGACGCTGGGCATTTAATTCAAGTTTGCCTACGCCTTTTAGGCACGCATCATAAGCAATCATACTTTGCGCCAAACCAACACCGATATTGCGTAATACGGTAGAGTCAGACAAGTCGCGCTGCATACGTGAAATTGGCAGTTTTTCACCTAAGTGAGCAAGCATTGCATTGGCTACGCCCAAGTTACCTTCAGAGTTTTCGAAATCAATTGGATTGACTTTATGCGGCATCGTAGAAGAGCCAACTTCACCATCTTTTAGGCGCTGTTTGAAATAGCCTAAGCTAATATATTGCCAAATATCACGGTTGAAATCGATAAGAATAGTGTTAAAACGTTTTACCACGTCGAACAACTCAGCGATATAATCGTGCGGCTCAATTTGCGTGGTGTACGGATTAAATGTCAATTCTAGACGCTCATTGATAAATTGCTCAGCATGGGTCTGCCAATCAACATCAGGGTATGAAGCATAATGGGCGTTATAATTACCAACGGCACCATTGATTTTACCAAGTAGCTCAACTTCACCGACTTGCTTGATTTGACGGGCTAGACGATAAGCGACGTTTGCCATCTCTTTACCTAAAGTTGTCGGGCTAGCAGTTTGACCATGCGTACGTGATAACATCGGTTGGTCAGCATGAGCAATTGCTAAGTCAACGATGCTATCTGTGACTTGCTGCATTTTGGCAACGACGATGTCGCGGCTGTCTTTTAGCATTAATGCGTAAGATAGGTTGTTAATGTCTTCACTGGTACAAGCAAAATGAATAAATTCTAATGAATCTTCAAGCGCTGCCTGACCACGGAATTTGTCTTTGATAAAATACTCAACCGCTTTGACATCATGGTTGGTGGTTGCTTCGATATCTTTAATCGCTTGTGCATCAGCTTCGCTAAAATCATCAACGATAGCATTCAAAAACGCATTGGTCTCGGTATCAAATGCTGCCAATTCACCAATCGCATTGTTTTCCGCTAATGACTGTAACCAGCGAATCTCAACCGTGACGCGGGCTTTAATTAGACCAAATTCAGATAAATAAGGGCGTAAGCTGTCGGCTTTAGATGCATAACGGCCATCGATTGGGGATAGGGCGGTAAGTAAATTCATAAAGATACCTTAAGTAGTGTCAAGTAGTAACAAGTAGTGATCAGAAGGGTTGGAAATTAAGAATGACTACAAACTAACAAATAATACAACGTTTAATTTTTACAGAAAAATAGCTTTAAAATCCACAAGGCGCATCAATAGCGGCAATCACACCGCCACCTAAGCAAACCTCATCGATATAAAATACGGCTGATTGACCGGGGGTAACGGCGCGTTGTTGCTCATCAAAAACGACTCGTACCTCAGAGCCGTCTTCATTGCTAGCAAATACAGTACAGGCTTGGTCGGGCTGACGGTAGCGAGATTTTGCCATACAGCGCAAACCATCAGGACTAAAGATATCAGTAGGTGGTAGACCGTCTATCCAATCAAGCTTATAAGCTTGCAGCTCATTGCTCAGCATCATAGGATGCTCGTGACCTTGACCGACAATAAGACGATTGTTATCTAGGTCTTTTGCGAGCACAAACCACGGCTCTTCAGGACGGTCTTTGACACCGCCAATACCGATACCGCCGCGCTGACCTAAGGTGTAATACATCAGACCGTCATGCGTACCAATGATATGACCATCGTCAGTGACGATATCGCCTTTTTGTGCCGGCAAGTACTGCTGTAAAAAGTCTTTAAAACGGCGCTCGCCAATAAAACAAATACCAGTTGAGTCCTTTTTATTGGCGGTAATCAGGTCATGCTCTTCAGCGATTTGACGTACCACTGGCTTTTCAAGCTCACCAACTGGAAATAAAGTTTTGGCAATTTTATCACCGCCTACGGCATGTAAGAAGTAGCTTTGGTCTTTATTGTTATCAAGTCCGCGCAGCAGCTGCGCTACTTCAATACCATTACTATTCTCATAATTCACACTGCGGCGGGTATAGTGACCAGTAGCGATATAATCAGCGCCAAGCGTCAAGGCATAGTCTAAAAATGCTTTAAACTTAATCTCTTTGTTGCATAGGATGTCTGGATTGGGTGTACGTCCGGCTTTATATTCTGCTAAAAAATGCTCAAAAACACGATCCCAATACTCCATGGCAAAGTTGGCGGTATGCAGCTTTATGCCAATTTTGTCGCACACTGCTTGCGCGTCAGCCAAGTCATCCATCGCGGTACAGTATTCCGTGCCGTCATCTTCTTCCCAGTTTTTCATAAAAAGACCTTCGACCACAAAGCCTGCCTGCTGAAGTAATACAGCAGAGACAGAAGAGTCGACTCCGCCTGACATCCCGACAATCACATGCTTAGTGCTAGGGTTATCGATATCGGCAAGCGTTAAGGGACGATGGGCGTCAAAAGCAGCAGAGACTGAGGTGTTAGAAGCGTTTGGTATGGCTGACATAAAGCGGCTCAACTATTTATACTTTGTCCAAGATTTATAATGGCACAGACGCTAAATGCAGGAGCTATCATGATAAGCTGAGCAAGTTGCTAGTGCCGGTTTTTCTTTTAGACTGGGTATTATGATAAAATAAGCGTCATATTATACCAGTTAATTGAAACTGGTGGCGAGCTATGGCATCTTACTGGCTATAAAACCGCTTTAAAAATTTAGATAATGGTTTTCAATTATCCTAATCACCATTAATTTATTTGGAATGAGAATGATAAAAATTGGTCAAGGTATTGATGTTCATGCGTTTCATAACAACGGTCAGCAGCAGCAATATGTAGTGCTGGCAGGTGTGCCGATCGATCATACGCACAGTTTGCTTGCGCACTCTGATGGTGATGTGGTATTGCATGCGCTTGCCGATGCGTTGCTTGGCGCCTTGGCACTCGGTGATATCGGGCAACATTTTCCAGATACCGATGCGGCAAATGCTGGTTTAGATTCGCGCGTATTGCTTCGTTATGTGTATGGAAAAGTATTGGCTGCCGGTTATATGTTAGGCAATGCTGATATCACCGTGATGTGTGAGCGCCCCAAACTGGCACCGCATAATTTAGCCATGCGCGCCAATATCGCGAGCGACTTGCAGACCGATGTGAGTAATATCAGTGTAAAGGCAACCACCACTGAAAAATTGGGCTTTACCGGTCGCCAAGAGGGTATTATGGCCAATGCCGTGGTATTATTGGTGCCGAATGCGTCTGGCGTTTCATCTACAATAGCAGATCAGAGCCTATGATTATGGCTGCCAGCTATCAAAATAACTTGCAATCTGGTTGATACTGCCCCATATAGCAGCCAAACGAAAAATTTAATGTTAAATGTCTTTTATATAAATAGGAGTTTTTATGAGCGAGCAAACCCCAAATACGGCTGCCAATGATATTGAACAACTGATTCGTAACCAAATCAAAGACAACAAAGTCATTTTGTATATGAAAGGCACACCACAGTTTCCACAGTGTGGTTTTTCTGCCAAAGCGATTGAAGTCTTAACGCAAATTGGTCGTCCATTTGCGTTTGTCAATATCTTAGAAAACCCAGAGATCCGTGCAACGTTACCACAAATCGCCAATTGGCCAACTTTTCCGCAGCTGTGGATCGATGGCGAGTTGATGGGCGGATCAGATATCATCTTGCAAATGTACCAATCAGGCGAGCTTAAGCCATTGGTAGAAGCAAACAGCCCAGCTGCTTAATATCTAACATACTATATATTAGCGTTTGATATTTGAATGTTGATATAAGTAACGTTCACATTTAAGCTCCAAATCCGAGCTACCTTATCAAAGGTGGCTCGGATTTTTATTTTTTAATATTGATAGGCAGCACGTTCAATTGTTTAAAGTAAATTGTTTTTGCCAACTTTGTCCCCATATTATTCTTAATATCGATGTTTGAAACATCGAAGCAGCGAAGCATTGAGAAATACTGACACACTCAATCAATAATAAGAGCCTTCTATGACTAAAGAGTTAAACAGCCAAGCAGCACAAACACAAGATGCCGAGCAAGCTGCGATTGAAAAACGTCGCGAGCATCTAAAAACTGAATCACTACGTATTATCGATATTGCAGATTGTGAGCCAAATTCTGCCCTTAAATGTATCCATCAGCTGAGTGTGGCAGGCGGTGCTACCGAAGCCACTTATATTGCGATTGAACAGCGTATCGTCGCTGATCAAGATACTGCTGGTGCCTATCATTTGGCGCTATTGGCACAAAATACGCCAGATTTGCCCATCGATGCGCGTCAACTGATTGAGCTGGTCGTTAATAAAGGCGACAATCAGCAGCGTTTAGCATTATTAAAAAACCTGCTACTACCGCCCGTTGACATGATTAAAGAGCAGATTTTAGCCAGTGATGATGGTGATGCTATTGGTCTGATGAATGCCTATTTACAGATCAATCCAGAAGGTTATGGCAGTCAGCATATGCTGAGCAGTGGTCAATCAGACCAAATTGTACCGCTCAGTCCTGGTAACTCATAGCTGTTTATTAGACTATTGATGGCTATGTTTGCTGATGCTCAAACTTAATTTTAATAGTTTTTGTTCTAACGTTTTTTAAGCGGCAAAAAATTGTTATAATTACCGGCTATCTAACCTATCTTTAACGGCGGCTCTGAGTCGTTATCTCTTTTTAAATTCGACTGACGTTTATTTACCTGTAGCCAAGCTATTTGAACATAGCTTTTGGCTTATGGTAGCGTTGACAGTCAAGTGAGGCATACATGCAATACCCAAAAAATTACGACGTGGTAGTGATCGGCGGCGGTCATGCTGGTACAGAAGCGGCTCTGGCGGCCGCACGTATGGGTGCGCAAACTTTACTATTGACGCATAATATTGAGACGCTAGGGCAGATGAGCTGTAACCCCGCGATTGGTGGTATCGGTAAGTCGCATTTGGTGCGTGAGATTGATGCGCTTGGCGGCGCCATGGCACTGGCAACGGATAAGTCAGGTATCCAGTTTCGCGTACTCAATAGCCGTAAGGGTGCCGCTGTACGAGCCACGCGCGCGCAAGCAGATCGTATTCTTTACAAAGCTGCTATTCGTCATACGCTTGAGAATCAGCCAAATCTTGATATCTTTCAGCAAGCGGCTGATGATATCTTGGTTGAAAACGGTCGAGCCACAGCGGTTGTGACTGCGACGGGTATTGTTTTTAAGACGCAAACGGTGGTATTAACCTCAGGTACGTTTTTAGGTGGGGTGATTCATATTGGTCTTGAGAGCTCAAAAGGAGGGCGCGCAGGTGATCAGCCGTCTATTAAGCTTGCTGATCGTTTACGTGAGCTGAAACTCCCTGTTGGTCGCTTAAAGACGGGTACGCCTGCGCGTATTGATGCGCGCAGTGTTGATTTTAGTGTGATGACTGTACAGCCGGGTGACACGCCGCTCCCAGTCATGAGCTATATGGGCGATGTGTCTATGCATCCTGAGCAGGTCAATTGCTATATCACCCATACCAATGCCCGTACTCATGACATCATTCGTGAAAACCTTGATCGCTCACCGATGTTCTCTGGCAAAATCGAAGGCGTAGGTCCGCGTTATTGTCCATCTATTGAAGACAAAATCCACCGTTTTGCCGATAAAGACAGTCATCAAATCTTTATCGAGCCAGAAGGTTTGACCACGCATGAGCTATATCCAAATGGTATTTCAACCAGCTTACCATTCGATGTGCAGTTAGACTTTATCCATAGTATGAAAGGCTTAGAGAACGCGCATATCACCCGCCCAGGCTATGCGATTGAGTATGATTATTTCGATCCACAGAGCTTAAAGCCAACTTTAGAGACCAAGTCGATTGAGCGCTTGTATTTTGCTGGGCAAATCAATGGTACGACAGGCTATGAAGAAGCGGGCGTACAAGGTCTATTAGCAGGTACCAATGCGGCACTGGTCACTTGTGAAAACAGTGAGTTTGATGTTTGGACGCCGCGCCGCGATGAAGCGTATCTTGGCGTACTGGTCGATGATTTGATTACCCATGGCACCACTGAACCATATCGTATGTTTACCAGTCGTGCTGAGTATCGTTTGCTGTTACGTGAAGACAATGCTGATCAACGCTTAACCGAAACTGGTCGTAAGCTTGGCTTGGTAGATGATGTGCGCTGGCAGGCTTATGAAGAAAAGATGGAAGCGATAGCCTCAGAAACCGCACGTCTAAAAGATATTTGGGCGACGCCTACCAATGCGCTAGGGGCGAAAGTCACAGAGCAAACAGGAGAGGTGCTGTCTAAAGAATCAAATGCTTATGATTTATTGAAACGCCCACAAATTCACTTTAATGATATTGCAGCGATTACAGACTCAGAGGTTGATAGTCAAGTCGGTGAGCAGATTGAGATTTCTGTCAAATATGCAGGCTATATTGATCGTCAGCAAGAAGACATCGACCAGATGAAGCGTTTGGAGAATACCGCATTACCACTGGATTTTGATTATAGTGTGGTATCGGGCTTATCCAATGAGATTGTGCAGAAACTGGCGCAGATCCGTCCTGCAACGCTTGCCCAAGCGGGACGCATTAGCGGAGTCACGCCTGCTGCTATTCAGTTATTAGCGATGACCGTTAAAAAACAGAAAAAAGTACAAGCAGCATTAAACGCGTCATAAGGCGTGTTGTTATAATGACATAAACGTAAAAAGCCCATAATGACACCTCATTATGGGCTTTTTTTTAGCCAATTATTATTGGGATAAAAAGAAAGCTGCGTACCCGCTTGTCTTGCTGGCTGTTTTGTCTCTATACTAATGCGACAACTCATCTCACTTATTCATTATTTATCTCGCTGTTGTTCATAATATGGTGAGCTTGTTACCCCGTTGAGCTTATTTATGACCGCTGCTATTATTTTTGCCATCACCATTGTCCTGCCTAACCTATTTTTAATGGGGTTGGGTTTTTTTATGCAGCGACGCGGCGAGGTGAGTCAAGCGTTTATCGATCAAGCTTCCAGCTTCGTTTTTAACTATTGTTTGCCTTGCTTATTGTTTTTTAGCGTCGTTGACAGTGAGGTCGATTATGCCAAGCAAATGGTGTTAATTATTGCAGGCATTGTGGTGACCTTTATCTTGTTTATCGGTTCTGAGCTCTATGCCAACCGCTTTATCAGTAAGCCAGCTGACCAAGGGGTGTTTGTACAAGGTATCTTTCGTAGTAATATGGCGATTATCGGACTGGCAACCGTTGCCAACGCCTATGGTGAGCAAGGCTTAAGTATTGGCGCCGTTTATATGGGGGTGGTGACGATATTATTTAATATCTTAGCTGTCATTACCCTAAGTCGTGTGTCTAAAAGCACGGACGATACGTGGCTCAGTCGTAGTACCATGATTGTCAAAAAGCTGTTTACCAATCCATTAATCATCGCCTTGGTCGCAGCATTTGCTTATAAGGCGTTATCGCTGCCGCCGATTACGGGCGTGATTCATAAGACCGGCGATTTGCTAGCAGCGGTGGCACTACCGCTGGCATTGATTTGCGCTGGAGCAAGTATTGATTTAAGGTCGATGCTACATTTGTCGGGGTTATCCATGCAGGCCAGTATTGGGCGTATTGTCATTGCCCCTGTGGTTGCTATTGCCGTTGGGCTGGGCTTTGGCTTATCGGGTATGCATATGGGTGTGCTGTTTTTAATGGTGGCGTCACCGACTGCCGCTGCCAGTTATGTGATGGCAAAGGCCATGGGTGGGAATGATATATTGGCCGCTAATATTTTAGCGTTTACCACCGTCGTAGGTATGTTTGGTATGGCGATTGGCGCGGCAATACTGCGCGCCATGGGGCTAATTTAACCATGGCTTGATAAATGACCACAGACGTATCAAACAATGATTCAATTAAAAGACCTTTATTAATTGCTTCTAAAGCTCTAACTAAAAAGCCTCCTCATCTTTATAGAAGGGGAGGCTTTTTAGTATTATGCAAATATTTACGTTGGCTGTAAGTCAAACAAATCAAGCTCAGAGACAAGCTCAAGCGAGCGCACCCGTGCTGCTTGGTCATAGATATTTGCTGTCACAATCAGCTCATCTGGCTGATGGGTAGCAAGGAACGCTGCAAGCTTGGGTTTGACGGTTGCAACAGAGCCGATAAATGCTACCGACAATGCACTATCTACCATCATTTTCTCAGCCGCACTCCAAATACTATCCATATTATGAGTAGGCTTTGGCATTTGACCGGTTTCACCACGGCGCAAACGCACAAAGCTCTGCTGCGCTGAAGTAAAGTGATAATGGGCGGTTGCATCGTCATCTGCCAGCAATAAATTCGCCGCTAGCATGACATAGGGCTTGTCTAAATAAGCTGATGGTCTAAATTGTTCGCGATAAGCATTGATGGCTTGCCCAAGCATTTGCGGTGCAAAGTGCGAGGCAAAGACATATGGCAATCCTAAGTGTGCTGCTAAGGTTGCCCCAAAAAGAGACGAACCCAATATCCAGATAGGAATGTTTGATTTTGCACCGGGGAACGCCTGTACCGGACTATCGTCTGTACCATTTCCCAAAAAGTACATCAACTCTTGCACATCTTGTGGAAAGCGATCAGCATCTTGCATCTGGCGACGTAATGCTTGAAAGGTAGCACCATCGGTACCGGGCGCACGACCCAAACCCAAATCTACGCGATCGCCGTATAAAGCTTGCAAAGTACCAAACTGCTCTGCGATAACAAGCGGTGCATGATTGGGCAGCATCACGCCGCCTGCGCCAATACGTATACGCTTGGTCTGAGCACCGATATGTGACAGCAGCACTGACGTCGCTGCGCTAGCGATACCGGGCATATTATGATGTTCTGCCATCCAGTACCGGTTTAGACCGGATTTTTCGGCTTGCTGCGCGGTCTCAACGGTTTGAGCGATACCTTCAGCAATGGTTTTGCCCTCGGGGACGGGAGCCAAATCTAAAAAAGATAGTGGGATTGTGTTGCTCATAATTCACCTATGGTTATGATGGCGCCATTCAACGACATTTTTATAGTTGGTTTTTTTAAACATCAGTAATAAAAAAGTATGCTGATTATTCAGTAGCTCATATGATGGGGCAGTTATAGAGAATATAAAGGTCAATGCCCAAGGTGATAACAAATCGTAATAATTCGAGGCGCATATAAGAGTGCCGCGCAGGTGTCTTACCGAAATTGATAGCCTCATAAAAGAAAAACACCGCTATCAGTGATAACGGTGCTGTTTTTATTGGTTAGCAAGGCGATTATTTAGCCTCGATACTTGAAGTCGGTGTTCATTGCTCAAATGCAGCTACTTAACCAGCTACTGATTAAATTAATAGCTATTGACTAAACTGTTTTTGGCATAGCTCCATAAAGGCGCGTCCATATTGACGAATCTCTGCATCATCACGTACCGCCATCCAACTGGTAAAGCGACCAAAGTGGTCTACTGGAATAGCCGTTAAATTTTGGTAGTGACTTGGCTCAAATGCCATTTCGGCAATAATACCAATGCCTAATCCCAGTCCTACATAAGTGCTAATCACATCGGCATCAAGTGCAGCGAGGACAATATCTGGCTCAAGTCCTGCGTCACTAAAGGTCTTGTCAATGGCGCCGCGCCCCGTAAAACCACCGTGATAGGTCACGATCGGATAGCTGGCAAGGGTTGGTAAGTCGATAGATTCTAGGCCGGCAAGTTCATGATCACTTGGCACAATAACGCGGTGCGTCCAGTCATAATAGCGATAGCAGCGTAGATAGTTATTGTGTAACAACGACTCGGTCGCAATACCAATATCGGCTTGTCCACGTATCACCATTTGGGCGATGGTTTCAGGGTCTGCTTGCTGCAAGATGAGATTGACTTTAGGAAAGCGCTCTTTAAAAGCTTTAACCACCTCTGGCAGTACATAACGTGCCTGCGTGTGAGTGGTAGCAATCGTCAGCGTGCCAATATTGGGGTTATTAAAATCCAAGCTTAAGTTTTCAATGGTACGAATCTCAGCAAAGATAGATTCGATATGCGGCATAAGCGCCGTACCCATGGTCGTAAGCCCAGTCAAACGTTTGCCTTGGCGCACGAATACTTCAGTTTTAAGCTGGTTTTCAAGCGCTGCGATATGCTTAGATAGACTTGATTGGCTGGTATGCAGTACCGTAGCTGCTTGACTTAAGTTGTAGCCATTGATTACGGTATGCCACACGGTCTCCAACTGTTTGAGTTGAATTTGCAGATGTCGCTGATTGACCACTACGTCGATTGCCATCACTTAACCCTATTGTATAAATATACAAACCCATCTGTATATAAAAATAAAAACCTAGAAATATTCAATAAGTCGTTAGTGTAAATCAAAGCTATTATTCTTGTATATAATAAATAGGTATCTATTTATGTAGATAAGGAATATAGAGATTTTATTGAGGGATAGCTCATATGAAAAATCCATGGGAAAATCTATAAAGAGAAGAGGATGGTTTATAATTAAGTAAGGTTGAGATACACACGATTAACAAGGCTAGTCATAGAGTGTAGCCGATACGCTCAATCAAGCAGTTAATGCAAAAACATCTAGTCAAGATAGACGTTCTCAAGTACCATTATTCAATTTTGCAGCAAGTAGCATTTTCTTTGTACAGAGCTAGGCGATTTTTTGTCCCTTTTTATCCTGATAATCTCAATAGCACACTGCCGGTAGATAGGATTTTTGGATAAAAGATAGCGCGCTGTCGTATTCTTTGTCTAAATTTTGGTGAGTTATTATGTCTGCAGTCAAACCTATTCCGCCCAATCCTCCGATTGCCAAGAAGTCACTTAGCGAATCTTTGCAGGCATATCTTGATCGACGTTCGATTATCATGCTGTTTTTAGGCTTTGTCGCCGGCATTCCTATCTTGCTGATTTTCTCAAGCTTGTCATTATGGCTGCGTGAAGCAGGGATTGATCGTAGCGTGGTGACCATGTTTAGCTGGGCGGCACTTGGATATGCTTTTAAGTTTATTTGGGCGCCCTTAATTGATGCGATACCCTTACCGATACTAACCAAGCTCTTAGGTCGTAGGCGCAGCTGGATACTAGTGTCGCAGGTGATGATTATTGCCGCCATTTGTATCATGGCGAGTGTCAATCCAGCGAATGAGGGCAGCCTAGTGCTGATGGCCGTGGGCGCAGTACTGCTTGGCTTTTCATCAGCGACACAAGATATTGTTATCGATGCGTACCGTATTGAATTGGCGCCGCCAAGCTTACAGGCAGTATTGTCTGCCATGTATGTGACCGGTTATCGTATCGGGATGATCGTTGCTGGCGCTGGGGCATTGTATTTGGCTGATTATTTTGGTTCTACGGAGAGCTTTTATAGCTATGAAGCTTGGCGAAATACTTACTGGATTATGGCCGCGATCATGGGTATTGGGGTTATTACCACTTTAGTGATCCATGAGCCGATTAGACAACAAGTCGTGGTTGAGCGTAAAAATTCAGACTATACCCGTTTGGTATTGGTATTTGCTATCTCAGTCATAGGTTTTGTGTTGGTATTTGCCAATGCAGGATTGGTATTACCTGAGACAGAAGGTGTGTTTGCAGGCTTTATAAACGAAGTGGTGCGCATGCTAGCGAGCTTGGCTGCGGCGTTGGCTATTGGTTACGGTTTAGTAAAAGCAAACCTTGTAGAGCAAGAGTTTGCTAAGACCACATGGATTGAGCCTGTTGCTGACTTTTTCCGTCGTTATGGCAAAAAGGCTTTATTATTACTGGCGCTCATTGGTTTATACCGTATATCCGATATTGTCGCTGGGGTCATCTCTAACGTCTTTTATCAAGATATGCAATTTACCAAAGTTGATATTGCCAATGCCGTCAAGCTGGTTGGCGTTGTTATGGCGATTGCAGGTGGTTTTTTGGGTGGTTTATTGGCCCAAAAAATGCGTATCATGCGCGCCATGATGGTCGGGGCAATTCTTGCCTGTGTGACCAACTTATTATTTATCCTACTGACCTATCATCCTGGTAGCTTACCTTACATGTATTTGGCAGTGATTCTTGATAACTTGGCTGCTGGTCTTGCGAGTGCGGTATTTATTGCCTTTTTATCTGCATTAACCTCCATTCGCTTTACCGCCGTGCAGTACTCGATATTCTCATCACTCATGACTTTACTACCAAAAGTAGTTGGTGGTTACTCAGGTACCATCGTTGACAGTACCAGCTATCCATTCTTCTTTATGTTTACCTTTTTAATTGGCATTCCTATTTTAGCGCTGATTTATTATGTTGATAAGTATATCGTTATTGGTGATAACGATGACTTTTACAGTGATAGCAACGATAGTAATGATGGCAGTAATAGCAGTCATGAAGGCGTTGAATTAACCAAAGCCAACCCTAATTTAACCAATACCAATGAGCCGCCGCGCGCCTCAGAGTAGAGCGCGGGTTTTAAAGGTAAACCAGAGACAATCATTAAGAGTCATTTATGACAGTGCCCAAAGCAGCAAGCATTACGATAGAGAAAATCAAACAGCAAGCGCCGCAAATGGCGAAAGAGTTATCTGTACCGCCATTTTGGCTCACTGATTGGTTGTTATTTGTCATTGGGCAGCCAAGCTCGTTTTTAATTACTGATGAAAATTATCAACTGACCGATAGCGAGCTTGAGCAGTTTAATGCAGGTATCATCAAAATGCAGCAGGGCATACCCTTAGCTTATCTAACAGGTGAGCAAGAGTTTTGGTCGCTGACATTTGCGGTGAATGAGCATACGCTGATACCCAGACCTGATACTGAGGTATTGGTAGAAACGGTACTGGCATGGATAAACGCCCAGCCTGTCGCGCAATCTGAGCAGACGATTAAGAAGCGTCTGCTAGACTTGGGCACAGGTTCTGGTTGTATTGCTATCAGCCTTGCCCATGAGCTAAAGCTGGCTGATAAGTTAAAACAAATACGCTGGCAAGTCGTTGCCGTTGATCTATCAACAGAGGCAATAAAGATTGCTCAGCATAATGCCGTTAATAATGCGGTAGACATTGAGTTTATTCATAGTAGCTGGTACGAGGCACTATCGACTCAAGATGAGCAGTTATTTGATGTGATTGTCTCAAACCCGCCTTATATCGATGAAGCCGATGAGCATTTAGTACGTTTGGTAGCTGAACCTATGAGCGCTCTGAGTGCACCCAATCATGGGCTTGCTGATATTGAGCATATCGCCCAACAAGCCCCTAAATATCTAAAAATAGGCGGATTATTGGCGATTGAGCATGGCTTTGACCAAGGATTTGCTGTGCGCCAATTATTTGCCGATAATGACTTTGGTAATATCCAAACGGTTAAAGATTTTGGCTCAAACGATAGAGTGACGCTTGGACAATTGAATAAACATCCGCTTAAATCTTAATGAGTGGTTATAAATATGAGTAAGTTGGTAGAAACAGAGATGTTGTCAGATGATGAGCTGCTGCGTTATGCACGTCAGATACTGCTAGATGGTTGGGATATTGATGCTCAGCTACGTCTAAAAGCATCGCGTATCGTTATGATAGGCGCAGGCGGTCTTGGCTGTCCGGCGTCTGAGACACTGGTGCGAGCAGGGTTAGGGCAGGTGCATCTGATCGATGATGATGTGATTGAGGCCAGTAATTTGCAGCGTCAAACCTTATTTTTACCTGATGATATCGGTAAGTCTAAAGCACTGACCGCGGCGAAAATGCTAGTGCGTATCAATCCTTTGATAATTGCGCGCGGAACGGTCGCGCGCCTGAGTACAGACAACGCTTATGAGCTGCTTGATATGGCATCTGGTAAGCCTGATCTGCTATTAGACTGCACTGATAATTTTGCTACCCGTGATATTATCAATCGTATCAGTGTCCGTTATCAGATTCCATTATTGTCAGCATCTGCTATTGCCATGCAAGGGCAGTTAGCATTGTATGAGCCGCAATTAAATACAGGCTGCTACCACTGTGTGTTTGGCTCAGTGATACCCGATGCCGCGGCAGATGAGCGTACCTGTGCCAATTCAGGCGTACTTGCCAGTACGACCGCTATCATGGGTAATCTACAAGCCAATGCGGCCTTGCAATATTTAGGATTAACCAAAAATCCACTGACAAATAAACTGCTGTTATGGGATGGTAATCAGATGCAGCAGCGCTTGATGGGCTATCGAAAAGATATCGAGTGCCCTGTCTGCAATAGCCTTTGTTAATTTTTATCGTTTGCTATAAAGCATTATCCTCACTCATCCTCAAATATCCTTTATATAAGCACAGTTGTTTTTTATGAAAATACATCGTCCGCATTTATTAAAACATACCTTTAATGTCGTCAATCGGGTTCGACAAACGGCAAGTGTCGCTGGTCTATCTGCGCTGAGAGTCGCAAAAGGCGAAAAACCTGATGCCATGCTCTTAAAAGAGACCTTTGAGCAACTGGGCACCACTTATATCAAAATCGGGCAGTTTATTGCCAGTACGCCGTCATTATTCCCGCGCGACTATGTACAAGCGTTTCAGAGCTGCTTAGATCAAACGACGCCCTTATCTTATACTTATATCGAACAGGTGTTAAAAGAAGAGCTGGCTGTTGACGGACAGACCCTTGATGATATGTTTGCTCATATTGATAAAAAGCCATTGGCATCAGCTTCTATCGCCCAAGTTCATGCAGCGCGTTTGCATAATGGTGAGGAAGTGGTATTAAAGGTACAGAAACCTGGTGTCGAAACCATCATGCAAACGGATTTGGGCGTATTGCATGGGGTGACAAAATTGGTTGAGCTGCTAATGCCGTCGATGAAATTTGCCAGTATTGCACCGATTATCGATGAGATTCGTTTGCGCATGCTTGCAGAGACAGACTTTATTGCTGAAGCGCAAAATATTCGTGATTTTCAGCAGTTCTTGGCAGTATCAGGCAATACGCGCGTGGTTGCGCCAACCGTATACGAGGCACTGACCACCAAGCGTGTGTTGACCATGAGCCGCTTATATGGCGTCTCTATGGTAGATGAATCTTTGATGCGTCAGTATTGTGCTGACCCTGCGCAAGTGATGGCAGATACGCTCAATACCTGGTTTGCAAGCCTGATGTTATGCAATAGTTTCCATGCTGATTTGCATGCTGGCAATCTCATGCTACTGACTGATGGACGTATCGGATTTTTAGATTTTGGTATTGTCGGTAAATTAAAGGCTGAGAGTTGGCGCGCCTGCATGGGCATGATGCAAGCCCTGCAAGACAATGACTATCATGCGATGGCGCGTAATATGGTCGATATGGAGATGACTCATGGCGGTAATCAGGTCGATGTCATGGCACTGGGTGATGATTTGCAGCGTATGATGAAGACTATCATGGCAGAGGATAAGGCATTTACTAGCGGTGTGCCTTTTAATAGTAAAGAGCAGGCGGATGAGCTTAATAAAATGATGCTAGAAATCGTTGAGGTTGGCAAACGTCATGGCATTCATTTTCCGCGTGACTTTGCTTTACTAACCAAGCAAATGCTCTATTTTGACCGCTTTATGCGCACGCTTGCCCCTGATATGGATATGTTTAGTGATCAGCGCGTACAGATGTTGGGGCACAGTGAGACGGTCTAGATTAGGAATAGCTAGCCTTGCTTGATAGATACTTTTTAGTCAGTAGTATAGATCTTAATAGCAGCGACTCCATCATCTTGTACTATACATAACTATCCGTTTACAATTGCTGAATTTTTTAACACAAAGGATTGTGTGCTTACTGCCACAAAATGGCTCTGTCATGATGACTGCTCTAAAAAGCCGTGCTGCTATTATTATCACCAATGAAACCGCTATTGCGCTAATTGGTATGTACTGCATGGCAGTGGTCATGGGGTTTGGGCGCTTTTTATTTACCGCAACCTTGCCTGATATCATGACCCAGTTGCCCTTATCGACGACCATAGCTGGTTGGCTTGCCTCTATCAATTATATTGGCTACTTTATCGGTGCGCTCATTGCGATGTTTGTGCCGCAGCGTTTGACATGGCGCATGCTCATTTTATGGACGATAGTCAGTGTCATCACGACCATGCTATTGGTCGTGCCAAATATGTCATTAAACCTATGGTATATCGTTCGGCTATTATCAGGTATCGCAAGCGGCATAGCGATGATTTTAAGCTCATCATTTGTTATCCAAAGCCTCAGTGATGAGCGCCGCTCAGTGCTCTCAACGGTGCATTATGCAGGTATTGGCGTTGGTATTAGCGCCTCCGCTATCTTGACATGGTGGTTATTGAGCCTTGGTTATCATTTTGAGGTGATATGGCTGGTGGCTGGTATAATTGGCTTACCTGTCTTATGGCTGTTGTATGCCATACGCCCAGTGGACGCCATGGCTTTTGAGTTAGGCAAGGATCAAGCCTCTTCCATTCGCCAAACCTATCGCAACTTTAAACGCTCTTTATATGAAGCCATTGTTGGTCATCATAAAGCCATTGCATTATTGCTGGCTAGCTATGTATTGGCAGGATTTGGCTATATAACCTCAGCGACTTTTTTACCCGTCATGGCAGCGCAGCGGCTTACTACAGAGGCTTGTGCTGGACTGTCCATTTGGTTGGTGGTCGGTATTTTCGCTATGATTTCAAACCCAATATGGGGCGCCCTTGCCAAGCGTATTGGTGAGGTCAAGACCTTGATGGGATTGACGTTATTACAAGCGCTTGGTATGTACTTACCTATAGGGATTGATGGTCCCATTGGCTTATATGGTAACGCGATGATTTTGGGATTAACTTTCGTCGGTATGGTTTCTATGACGCTGACAATTATCAAAAACATCAATCCTACTTATTCAAACCTACTGATAGGGCTGGCAACGTTGGCATATGCATTAGGGCAGTTTATCGGACCGTTGGTAACAGTAGCGCTGGCTGGTGACAATGATAATTTTAATGCTGGACTACTGGTAGCGGCAATCGGGCTATTAATAGGATTGGTATTGGTCTTCTGTTTTTGGCGTCAAATAAAGGTAGGAAAGTCGTCTAGATAAATCATCTAGGCAAAGGAGCCTTTTAAGCTGATAACATAAGTATGACTACACCATACTGCGACTAAATACCTCTTGCAGCTCAAAACTGGTATGGACTTGGGCCACGCCCTCGATGCGATTTAGTCTGTGCAATAAAAACTCCTCATAATGTGCCATATCGCGCACGCGTACTTTGATTAAGTAATCCTCAGAGCGACCAGTGACAATGCTGCAGCTAATCACCTCATCAAAACTTCTAACTTTGCGCTCAAACTGCTCAAAACGGTCAGCGGTATGACGATCCATACTAATCGCAATAAATACAGCTAAAGGGTAGCCAAGTTTTTGGGCATTGGTTTGGGTATGATAACCGGTGATAATGCCGCTATCTTCTAAGCGCTTAATACGGCGCGCGCAAGGGGTTGCCGATAGATTGACATGTTCAGCAAGCTCAGTAATGCTCATACGGGCATCGGTTTGCAATAAGCGCAATAAGCGTCTGTCAGTGTCATCAATATCTGTGATTAACAACTGCTTAGAATGAGTATGTTGCATAAAAAGCACCTATATTGGTAGATTGTATTAATAATATGTATTATTTTAGTGGAATTCACTAATAATATGCAAATATACTGGCTATAAAGCCGATATTCACCTTATAAACTTTGATATTATAATGGCATAAGTTCGTATTATCTCGTATGATAAAGCAGGATTTTGGCATTGATTGCCTCATCAAAAATACAACCCTAATGCCATCTAAGGATTGATTATGTCTGACCATGCAACACGCCCTGTAGCGCCAGCCGCTGCAACGACTACACCCAAAAAAGCCGCTTTCGATTTCCGTAAATATCGCCCCTTTGCATTTGCGCCACTGTTGCCAGATCGTACATGGCCGAGCAAAACGCTAGAGAAATCACCGATATGGGCAAGTGTGGATCTGCGTGATGGCAATCAGGCATTGATTGATCCGATGACCATTGAGCAAAAAATGCGTTTTTTTGAAACCTTAGTTGGTGTGGGTTTTAAAGAGATTGAAATAGGGTTCCCATCAGCGGCGCAAGTAGAGTTTGATTTTGCTCGTAAATTGATTGAAGAAAACCATGTGCCTGATGACGTTACTTTGCAAGTATTGGTGCAGGCACGCGAGCATTTGATTGCTCGTACTTTTGAGTCGTTAAAAGGTGCTAAACGTGCCATCGTACACGTCTATAATTCAACGTGCCGTATTCAGCGCGAAAAAGTATATGGCAAAGACAAAGAAGATATCAAAGAGATTGCTGTGACTGGTGCCAAATTATTGGTGGAGTATGCGGCAAAATATCCAGAAACAGAGTGGGTATTCCAGTATTCACCAGAGAGCTTTAGCCAAACAGAAACCGACTATGCCGTAGAAGTCTGTGATGCTGTTTGTGATGTATGGCAGCCAGAGCATGGTCAAGAAGTCATCTTGAATTTGCCAGCGACTGTTGAGGCGTCAATGCCCAATTTATTTGCTGATCAAGTTGAGTATTTTTGTCGTAACCTTGCCAAGCGTGAGCATGTGACCATTAGCTTACATACCCATAATGACCGTGGCTGTGCGGTTGCGGCCGCTGAGCTTGGCGTACTTGCTGGCGCTGATCGTATTGAAGGTACCTTGCTCGGTAATGGCGAGCGTACTGGCAACATGGATATCATGGTCATGGCGATGAATTTATTTAGCCAAGGTATCGATCCTAAGCTTGATTTTAGTAATATGAGTGAGATTGTACAGGTTGTGAGTGAGTGCAATAATTTGCCACTACATCCGCGCCATCCTTATGTGGGTGAGCTGGTATTCACCGCCTTTAGTGGCTCGCACCAAGATGCGATCAAAAAATGCCTCGATTATAACGAGAAGCATGTTGATGAAACAGAAAACGTCTGGGATGTAGCCTATTTGCCGATTGATCCGGCGCATATCGGTCGCAGCTATCAGGATGTGGTACGTATTAATAGCCAATCTGGTAAAGGCGGGGTTGCCTATATTCTACAGCGCAATTACGGCTTTAATTTGCCACGTTGGATGCAAATTGACTTTAGTGGTGTGGTACAAAAACAAGCTGAAACGGCGGCTCGCGAATTGCAAAATGATGAAATCTTACAAACCTTTGAAGATACTTATTTACAGCAAGGCAGTTTTGAGCTGTTAGACTATACGGTCAATAATAAAGGCGGTGAAGTCTACTTTAACGGTCAGGTGCAGATGAATGGTGATACCATCACTATAGATGGTAATGGTAACGGTCCATTATCTTCGTTTATTGATGGCTTAGCACAGCATACAGGCAAATCAATCCATGTTATAAACTATGCTGAGCATGCCATCAATCCACAGCACAACAGTGGTAATGGTATCGACGATGATAACAATAGTGACAATAAGACCAATGCCAATGCCGCCGCCTATATCCAGCTCAATGTCGATGGTGAAGTATATTCTGGTATCGGTACTTGTAGCAGCACAGTATCGGCCATGCTTAAAGGTGCTTTATCGGCTTTTGCTCAAGCAGTTAGCACTGTCGCGGCTTGATAGCTAAATACTGAACAAGCACTATTTAGGCATAGAAGCTTAGGGTGCTATAAAAATAACGTCATGACTCATTGCGCTAAGCCGCTCAGAGCCATGGCGTTATTTTTTATTTTTAAAACTAAGGAGTTACTAGGTAACTGAGAGTTTTACTGAGATGATTATCACTCAGAAGGGTAGAGCCTAATAGCATAATGTTACTTGTGTTTTTAGTGACTAAGACTTACGCTAATGTACATAGCATTCATTATTATAATAGTATAAATAACAAGGTTAACTATGGAACCTCTCTCCTTTGCTTCATTTTCATTAGCTGCTATTTTGGCGTCGTTGCCAGTAAACGGTAAAGCAGTTAATAAGCCGACCATCACCACGCATATCAGTCCTGCGATTGCTGGGCAGTGGGAGATTGATTTAGACAGCAGTATCACGATGACCAAAGAAGCACAAGCGCGACAAGCAGCGTTAAAAGATAAGAGTCAGCTTAAAAGTGACGAACCTAAAGTCGATGCCGGTGCAGGACTATTGACACAAAACGAGAAACGCCTTATTAATATTCAGCCGGATACCAACAGAAAAACCATCCCATCAGCTAAGAAATCTGCTCAATGCCGTGAGCTATATAACTTTGCTGCTGATAATGAGATGTGGTCTGTCAGTGGCAAAGAATGGACTTATGGACGTTATCTGATTACCCATCGTGAAGAGGGGCTACCTATCATTGCCATTAAAACGGTTTATGATAATAATGAAATAGATTGCTCAGGTAACCAGATAGATCAGAGCAATGAGGCATTGATTGCATTTTTAAATCATGATGGCGATCAAATGCAGTGGTGCGCTGACCCTGATGGCACAGAGTGCTTTATGAACTTTACTAGAATCCTGCCATAGCAGCAGTTTTTTCATCATTTGGAGTTGCTTAATTTGGAGTTGCTTATAATATTCACTAAAAAACCGCTATCCATATAGATAGCGGTTTTTTAGTGAAGGCAGTTCTTGATGATACAAGTGCTTGAGTGCGATAGTCAGTTTACAAGCTGGCTTTTTCTTTATTCGCAGTCAACAGCTCTCTTTCAAGATAGTGGATATTTTGTGCTTCATTGACAAAGCTATCATCCGATAAGATCACATCACGGTGCAGCGGGATATTGGTTTTGATACCTTCAATAACCAATTCATCAAGTGCCTGCAGGGTTTTAGAGATCGCTTGCTGACGCGTTTGACCATGACAAATAAGCTTACCAATCAGTGAATCATAGTAGCTTGGAATCTCATAACCAGGATACAGATGTGAGTCAAAACGCACACCAGCTCCACTAGGTGAATACAGCTGAGTCACTTTACCCGGCGAAGGCATGAACGTCACTGGATCTTCAGCATTGATACGACATTCGATCGCATGACCTTGAATTTCAATTTCACTTTGGCGATAAGATAAGCCGTAGCCCGCTGCAATTTTTAATTGTTCAACGACCACATCGATGCCCGTGATCATCTCAGTAATGGTATGCTCAACTTGCACACGAGTGTTCATCTCAATAAAGAAGTACTCATTGTTTTCAAACAAAAACTCAAAAGTACCAGCACCGCGGTATTTGACCAGCTTACAGGCTTTTACGCAGGCATCTAAGATAGGCTGACGGACATCATCAGGAATATCAGGGGCTGGGGCTTCTTCTAACACTTTTTGATGACGACGCTGCAATGAGCAGTCTCTGTCATATAAATGAATGGCATTACCATTACCGTCACCAAGTACTTGTATTTCTACATGGCGCGGATTTTGAAGATAGCGTTCCATATAAACCGTATCGTCACCAAACCACAATTCAGCTTCTTGCTTAGCCGCTTGCACTTGACCGATAATTTCTTCAAAACGCTCAACCACACGCATACCACGACCACCGCCACCCGATGCCGCTTTAATCAACAAAGGAAAGCCAATATTGCGTGCTTGTTCTTCAGCATTGTGTAGTGTTACCGCACCTACTGAACCCGGTACTGTCGGAACACCTGCCTTTTTCATGGCATTGATAGCGGAAACCTTATTGCCCATCAGGCGAATATGATCTGCGGTAGGACCTACAAAGGTCAATCCAGCTTCTTCAATACGTTCAGCAAACTCAGCATTTTCAGCCAAAAAACCATAACCGGGATGGATGGCATCAGCGCCAGTGATTTCCGCCGCGGTCAAAATAGTATTGATATTTAGGTAGCTTTGACTGGCATTTGGCTCGCCGATACAGATGGCTTCGTCAACAAAGCGTAAATGCATCAAATTGGCATCGGCCGTAGAGTAAACGCCAACGGTTTTGATACCAAGGGCTTTGCAGGCACGAACGATACGTAGGGCGATCTCACCTCTATTGGCGATGAGCAGTTTTTTTATCATGGGGTCATCCTTGTTGAAGCGGCGTTTTTTAATGGAGGTGCTATGCTGAGCAATATCAAATTTATTATTAAACCCAGTTATTATCCAACTTTGCGATATTTAAGCATAGATAAAATCAGGTTGAGCTAAAATAGCCTAAGTAAAAAAATTGATATTGCCTACTAAATAGCACACGCTCCCTCATAACGAGGTAAAGGTTGGCAAATCTGGTTACGCTTTATAGCGTACGACAGGCTGACCGAACTGTACCACTTCAGAATTATTGACCAAAATCTCATCAATGACACCGCTTTGTGTTGCTTCAAGCGGGTTCATGATTTTCATCGCTTCGATGATACCAAGCGTATCACCAGCCTGTACTTTTTGACCAACCTTAATAAATGGTGGATCATTAGGGCTAGGGGCTGAGTAATAAACGCCAACCATAGGCGACGTCTCAACGCTACCTGCTTTCGTCGCAGGCTTGCCTTCAGCAGCAACAGGCGCAGGGCCAGCAGCAGGTGCGGCCATCATGGTAGGCGCTGGTGCATCATAATGGCGAGTCAAACTGATGTGCTCGTCGTCTGAGCTGATTTCTAAATTAACCAGTTCGCTTTCTTCCATGAGTGCAATAAGGGTGCGTATTTTTTCAATATCCATAATCGTATTTTTGCCTTGTAACAAATTCGAGAAAAATAGTGTAACTAAATATTGTGTAGATAATTGCTAATGATACCTATATTCACGGCAATGAGCAATCGATGTACAGTTGTTAACTGAGTTTTTTTACATATTATGACGTAAGCGCCCGTTTGAGTAAGAAATGCTCAAGAATTTATCATAGTCTATGTGACTTGCGAGCGCCAGTGATGATTATTAGCGATAACATTTAGACAAACTTGTGTAAATCTAACGGTATCGTTAACCCCACATCGCCAATAAGCGCTTTTGTTGGTAGCGCAGACGTATGGTCAGCAGAATAGACGATAAGAATAGCCCTGTGATTAACGCCATCCAAAAACCTTGCGCCCCAAGCTCAGTAAAACGTACCAAATAAATACCAAGGGGCAGCGCCACTATCCAATAACAAAATAACGTCACCCACATCGGTATCGTTGTATCTTGCATGCCGCGTAATATGCCCGCAACGTTGACTTGCCAGCCATCAAACAGCTGATACGCGAGCGCAAAGACCAGCAGATGCATGGCTTGTGCTCGTACCACAGGATTGTCAGTGAACGCTGCTGCCAATTGCGGTCTAAATAACCACACCCCAATCATACAGGCAAACGCAATGAGGATAGTCCATATAAGACCGGTAGCTTGTACTTGACGCAGTGCCATCAGGTTTTTTTCACCAAAGCGATTGGACACCATAATAGTCAGAGCCATCGCAACCGAAATGGGAATCATAAACAGCTGCGAGGTCACTGAGAGGGCGACTTGGTGCGATGCAGTTGCTATTTCACCCAGCGGGCTAATCACCAATGCGCCTAAGCTAAATAGACTGGCTTCAAAAAAGATAGAAACGCCAATTGGAATACCAAGCTTGAGCAGTTTTTTGATTTGTACCCGATTGGGGCTGGCAAAGGCATAAAAAAAGCGCGTACTGGCAAACTGTTGACGCTTAGTAAAGCTGGTATAAGCGGCTAATAATAAAACGTTAATCCACAAAACGATGGCGGTTGCCACACCGCAGCCAGCACCGCCCATCTCAGGCATACCAAACAGACCGTGGATAAATATATAGTTAAGCGGGATATCTGCAAGCAAACCTATGATACTAATAACCGTCACCGGCTCAGGTCGACCAAGCGCTTCACAGTAACTACGCAGCACCGCATAAACCGCAATCGCAGGAAAACCAAATGATACGCCATGCAGATACTGCGTCGCTATCGGTTGGATGTTTTCAGGAACACCCATAATACCAAGGACATTGGGTGCCAAATTGACAATGATAAAACCTAGGATGCCAATGACACCAGCCGTCCATAATGACTGCTGGGTGATATGCGGCACTTTATCAAGTTGGCTTTGACCAATGGCTTCACCAATCAGAGGCGTCGTCGCAATCAAAATACCTGTGGCTAATAAAAACAATGGTAGCCAGATGCCAGAACCAACAGCGACGGCTGCTAAATCAAGCGCCGAAACCTGACCTGCCATAATGGCATCGACAACCCCAAGCGCTGCTTGACAAAATTGGGTAATTAAAATGGGAAGCGCGAGTATACCTAAGCGTAAACTGTAACTTTTAAAATCTACAAAAGACAATGGGAAAACCATAATGAGCAACTTTTATTCTTTACAATAATTATTTTTGATAAATAAATGTTATTAATGAACGAATAGGATCATTAATAAATCAATAGCGAGATGGTAAAACAGAAGGTTTGTGCGTCGATAATACTCCGATAAATAATATGAGCAAGTCCATTTTTAATAAGACTCAAGATACAGTGTAAAAAAATAATCACTGCTGCAAAAATAAAAATAACCCGTCAACTCAAGTAATGAAGTGACAGGTCAGCAGTTAATCAAATGGTAAAGAAGTTAGGCTATGATGTAAACGTGTTAGAACGGTTTGGTAAAAGTTGGAGATACGGCTGTACTAAGCACTTGATAGAAGAATCAAACATCAATTTTGGTACTTGTCAGCCAGAGTGATTTATTCAATAGAGTCAGTATCTTCTGACAGTAAATGAAGCTTTTCTGCCATATCCATAATCGCATACCAGTGTTTAGGCTCAAGTGGTATGATGGTCAATTGCTCACAGCCTTTTTTAAGTAGCAAAGAGTCTTCGAGGGCGGGCAAAAACTTTAGCTCTGACAGCGGCAAAATATCATTAAAAGTTTGCTCAAAGGTCACATCTACCATGTACCAACGCGGCTTATCCGCAGTTGCTTTAGGGTCGTAATGTCGGTGCTCAGGATAAAACTGGGTGGTGTCAGGATAGCCCGCTCTGCTAATGGTTACGACACCAGCAACGCCAGAAGGCTTAGCACTGGAATGATAAAAGAATGCCTTGTCACCCACTTGCATATCATCACGCATAAAATTGCGAGCTCGGTAATTGCGCACCCCATCCCACATCTCAGTGCCTGCCTCTTTTAAATCTTTTATACCAAAACAGCTTGGGTTAGATTTTATAAGCCAATATGCCATGCTTTTTGATCCTTTTTATCTTTTTTTAACACTTATTCATTGATCAGTGTTTTATATAGTGATGGTGATCCTAAGTTATTTTGCCCATTACTAAAGGTCTTTAACATAAAAGTTTGTCATTGATTTTGTTATCCATAGCTTTTTCTTAAAGTTAAGCTTTTTTTTACAGTACTTAGCCGTTATCCTAGCGGTATTTTCTGCTACTGATAGCAGCAACCTATTTATAGATAAGTGCGCTTATGTCAAATATCAAACCCAATCAGCTGTCTCAGCAAGCAAAACCTGCTTATGATGAGCACTCTACCCATACGATAGAGGTAAGCGACATTCCGTTGGCGTTATATATCCATATCCCATGGTGTGTCAAAAAATGCCCTTACTGCGATTTTAATTCACATGAGTTGCCAGTTGATAGTCAGCTGTCCATGTATGACGAATATGTAGATGCGCTATTAAAAGATGCTGCTATGCAGCAGATATTGACCCAAGGTCGCGAGGTCAGCTCTATATTTATCGGCGGCGGTACGCCCTCATTGTTGCCCATTGTGCAGTATCAGCGCTTGTTTACCCAATTGCGTAAGATTTTTAGATTTGCACATGATATTGAGGTGACGATGGAGGCAAATCCAGGCACTCTTGAGCATGCGCCATTTGCTGAGTATTTGGCAGTCGGGATCAATCGTTTGTCGATCGGTGTGCAGAGCTTTTCTGCTGAACAGTTAACCACGCTTGGGCGTATTCACAATCCTATCCAGGCGCTCTCTGCGATTAAAGCGGCTCGAGAAGCAGGGTTTTCGCGTGTGAACGTAGATCTAATGCATGGATTACCAGGACAAACCACGAGCGAAGCGTTAGATGATATTCAGATGGCACACGACGCTGGTGCGACTCATATTTCATGGTATCAGCTGACCATTGAGCCAAATACCGTTTTTTATCGCAGTCAGCCGATTTTACCTGATGAGGATCGTTTGGCAGATATCGAACAAGCGGGTCAGACGTTATTAAAGGATTTAGGCTATAACCATTATGAAGTGTCTGCGTGGTCTGGGTCAGCAGATAAGCCATGTCGTCATAACGTCAATTATTGGCAGTTTGGTGACTATTTAGCAATCGGAGCAGGTGCGCATGGCAAAGCGACTGTCGGACAAGATATTGTTGGGCAAAATATAAGCAATCATATGCCTGCCGATGTATGGAGTATGGATAGCGAAAACACACAATCAGGTATCTATCGCTTTAGTAAATCCCGTATGCCAAAAGATTATATGGAGTATCACGAAGCCAAAGAGCAAGAGTTGAGTTTAGTACAAGTAAGACAAGCGCCAAAGATGATTGGCTGGCAAGCCATTGATCAAGAGGAGCTGGTTAGTGAGTTTATGCTCAATGCCTTACGTTTACATGGTGGCGTAGCATGGTCGTTATTTGAAGCACGTACGGGGTTAAGTTATGACAGCATTGCAATACAAGTTACTAGAATGATCGAGCAAGGTCTATTGATAGATCATTCGGAGCAGTTGCAACCAACCGAGCTTGGTAAAAGATATCTCAATCAAATGTTAAGAGCGTTCTTATAGCGTAATGGTCTGATTAAGGGCCTAAAATGAAAAAGCGCTACTGTATAAGGTTTAAGCTTAAGAAAAAGGGCTTACCACATAAATGATAAGCCCTTTAAATAATCTAAATATTCACAGCTTAGATTTTGTTCTGTACTTCTTGTGCCGTACCACTTACAGCGCTACCAGCGCTTGATACGTCTTGGCCTAGACCTTTAAAAGTATTACAACCAGTTAGTACAAACATAGCAGCCAAAGATGCGATAACTAATTTTTTCATGGTATATTCCTCAAAAAAGACAGAGATAGATAAGTAGTATAATTACAGTGAAACCTAATGTTAATCCTAAGTTGCACTGCAAGATGATAACAGACGATGACAATGTTTTTATATTATCCCGTTGTCCGTTATAGCCATCATAATGAAAGTTAAAATACGTGCCCAGTATCAAAATGTAATTATTGGCAGTAAACTGTAACTTTTAATTACCCTTGCCATATAAGCCAGAAAAACAACCCTAATCCTAATGACGGAGAGAGTATGACCATTCATATCGTGCTGGTAGCGCCAAAAATGCCCAGTAATACCGGCAATATCATTCGTCTGTGTGCCAATAGTGGGGCGCAGTTGCATTTGGTCAAACCATTAGGGTTTGAGTTGGATGATAAAAAATTGCGCCGTGCAGGATTGGATTATCATGAGTATGCCCATCTGCAAGTACATGACAATTGGTTAATAACAAAGCAAGCACTGCAAGATGCTGACTGCCATACCATTACGGCATTAACGACCAAGTTAAGTCAGCCTTTTTATGAATATGATTTTGGCGGGCAAGCGTTGGCAGAGTCGGGCAGTGAGTTGTCTAAAAATAACGTGGCCATGGTTTTTGGCTCAGAAACAGCGGGACTGGCAGAGGATATACGTGAAGATATTGGCGCTGATAACTGGCTACGATTGCCGATGTTAGCAGATTCGCGCAGTTTGAATCTGTCGAACAGCGTGGCAATATGCTTATATGAAGTATGGCGACAGCAAGGCTTTAGGGGTGATGAGGGTCGTAGTATCGGCTATGAAACCTTGACTGTCTACGACCCAAAATAGTACTTGTATTATAAAAAGACAGATAAATAAAAGAATTTATCTGCCTTTTTTATGAGCATTTATAAGCAATTCGGCGGTTTGGGTAGCCCAGCGAGACGATTGACGTGGCGGGCGACCAGACCTGTATTAAATAGCTGCTGTAGCTTTTGATTGCTGATGTCATTATCGGGCAAAGTCTGTTGCAGCCATTTGATCAACGGGCGGGTAGCGGGGGCATGATTAAATTTTATAAAAAACGCTCGTACTTGCTGCAATATGGCCAAGTGCTCAGCATTTAAATGCACGTCCAAAGTATTGGCTAGCTGCTGTGCAATAATTGGCGTCCAGACAGTATGGTCGCATAAATGTCCATCTTGATCCAATGCAACATCGTCTAATGATACATCGATTGGGCTCAGCAAGGATGGCGACATGTCAGTAGAAATACTCATAAGGCAATCGTTACCACTTTATCAAATTGGCTGTCTTGGGTCATCGCGACCCATTCTGCATCACTTAAAATACCAGTGAGCTTTGCTGCTAGATTAAGCTTTGCTGCGGTATTTTCATGCAACTGTGCCACATCATCGGCAAGCGCATAAATACCAGCAATGGTATCTATCTCCGTATTTTCGATATCACCCAAATACGCATTGAACCAATCTATATACGCAACGGTCGTGCCCAATAAAAGGATGCTATCGCCTGCCTGCCATGATAGAGCCATTTGTTCTGTAGTGCGTCTGAGCGTATCCATACTGCTATGTAATTGATATAAAGTTGCCATACTTGTGTCCGATTGGTTGCTATCTATCTATAGGTTTAAAACCATAAAATGGTACATCAGCTTTGCTAGAGATGGTTCTAAGTTTAAAAAGTCAGAATTTGCTCAAATGCTTGTAAATTTACTTCTTCTGGAATCAAAACCAACTGCGCTGCCAAGTCCGTTGGTAGCATGCCCGCTATCCAGCCACTAAAAACATCATCAGGTAGCCACGCAGGCGGCATATCATAAAGCTCAAGCGCTTGAATCATACCTTGCAAGCGTGAATCTGGCTGCATTAAAAATCCAAAAACGGGTGCATCCAAATACAGCTGCACCTCATGTCCAAAAGTCGCTAATGTCAAAGCCAGCGCACAGCCTTCATAGCTTGCCATCTCAGTGGGCGTATGCAGTCGAATGAGAAGTTTCATGGGGGTGTTCCTAATTTTTTATTAGAATTGTAGTAATCGGCAGTCGCCTTGCATCATCATCGCAAGCTCACTCAGACCTACGAGTTTAAAACCTGTCGCTAGGTTCTCTGTCTCTAACTGATGGCGTGTGCTATTGTCCGTATCACTGATACCGCGGCTAAGTGCCGTACTGACGCACACCGGCAGCACAAGATTATATTGCTCAGCAAGTGCCTGCCACTCTTGGGTAATATTTGTCTGATCGGCGGATTGCCAGCGTAAACGATTGGCAGTATGTGCTGCATCTGCATAAAAAAAGAGGTTTAATGTGGGATTTTCATGAGTGGTGCTATTAGGCGTATTATCGGCTAAAGAGGCGTTTTGTAAATAAGCGCGCGCATAGCGTAATGCCAAATGGGCAAGTGGATGGCTTGGGTCAGCGGTGATTAAAAGTAGGGGTGTTGAGGTTGTCATAATCGCGGTATCACATAGTAAGAATAAGCATTGAATAAATGAATGGTTAAAAGGACTGAGACCTTATTGACGTATATTGTAGCATCATTCAGCGCTTTTTCATTTTTTGCAAGTATGCTTGCTCTTAGCTGCACATGGCCTTATTTATGTTACTATAAAAGCATGGTGTCTCGCTGATTCATAGCAGTTATGACCGTCCCGTAAGAAAAAACAATAAACTTATTCGCCCAGTTCACGTAGGCTTATGGCTCTATGCTGCAATGAGGTAATATCATTATGCTATCTACCACCCCCAATGGTAACGGCTATCAGCCCACATCAGAACAGCTAAAAGTACTGCAAACTGCCAGTGAGTTTGCCTATCAGGTATGGCAAAGTCGCACGGGTGCCTGCCAGACGTTTTTACGCAGCTATCCTTTGGATACAACCTTAACGCGCCAGCAAATTGACGATCTTATTCAAGATTATACTTTAGATGAAAACTACCAGCTTGGTCACGAAACCAAAGTGATGAGTGGCTTACGCAACTTGCGCATGCTGCTTATGATGCGCTGGGTATGGCAAGACGCATTGGCGGTGATTGCGCTTGAGCAGCTGACCGATGAATTGTCTGAATTTGCTGATGGTTGTATTTTATTTGCCAAAGACTATACCTATCAGCAGCTGGTGACTCAATATGGTCAGCCTACCTTTATAAATGAGATGGGCAATGTACAAGTTGATGATATGGCAATCATGGCGATGGGCAAGCTTGGCGCTCATGAGCTGAATTTATCGAGTGATATTGACCTAATTTTTATTCATCAGGCACGCGGTGAGACTGACGGTGATAAAGCCAAAGGCACGCGTAGTATTGATAATAAGCGGTTTATGACGCGGCTCGGTCAAGGTATCATCAGGCTGCTTGATAACAATACCGCAGATGGTTTTGTGTTTCGAGTAGATATGCGCCTGCGTCCATGGGGCGATGGTAGCGATTTGGCAATTCATCTGTCGGCATTACAAAAATACTTTGCTCAGCATGGGCGGGCATGGGAGCGGTTTGCTTGGTTAAAGGCGCGCGTGGTTGGTCATATAGAGCAGCCGTTTTATGAGGATATTCAGGCGCTTATTAAGCCGTTTGTCTTTCGATATTATGTCGACTATAGTGCTTTTTCAGCACTCAGAGAGATGAAGTCTCTGATTCAAAACCAAGTGGCACAGCGCGAAGATTTGGACAATATCAAGCTTGGCGCTGGCGGTATCCGAGATATCGAGTTTATCGTCCAAGCCTTTCAGCTGATTTATGGCGGACGGCATCCACAGCTACAGGTTAAGTCTTGCTTGAAGGCGATGCAGGCGCTATATGAGCTTAAGTATTTAGAAGCAATCACTTATCAAAATCTGCAGAGCGCTTATCGGTTTTTACGCCGGCTTGAGCACGGTATTCAGGCGATTAATGACCAGCAAACCCAGCGCCTCCCTCACGATGTATATTGGCAGCACAATCTGGCACTGACGCTTGGGTTCAAAGAGTGGGAGGGGTTATTAGCTACCCTGAACCATCACCGCTATCATGTCAATGTGCCGTTTGAGCGCATGGTGACTGAAAGGCAAGTGCCGGCTCATGATGATGAGCTTGAACCTGCCAACTTGGATGAGCAAGTTGCCCGTTTACATGATGTTTTGACGGATGAGAATCATGCTCAATTGCAAAATTTTTGGCAGTCAAAGATGGTTGCCAATTTAAGCGATGAGGCGCGTGAGCGCTTGGATGGAGCGTATCCAGTCATTGTACATGCGCTACTTGCTCATCAAGATCAGCAGCAACTGGCGAATACTGCCTTACCACGCTTGATTGCTTTGCTTGAGGCGATTTGTCGTCGTTCTATCTACTTAGTGATGATTGCAGAAAACCCAAATGCCACGGTTGAGTTGATTCCGATGTTATCCGCTAGCCCTTGGATTGCCAAAGAGTTGGCGCAGTATCCAGTGTTATTGGATACCTTTTTACAGCAACGTTATCGGCATTTACCGGACAAGCTTGAGCTGCGTGATATCTTGCGTCAGCAGTTATTAAGAGTAGAGCCTGATGATGAAGAGTCGTTACTCAGCGTCCTGCGACTGTTTAAAAAGAATCAAGTATTGGCGGTTGCTGCCAGTGACGTACTCGCTGAACGTCCCATCATGAAGGTATCGGACTCTTTAACCTATATTGCTGAGGTAGTATTAGAAGCGGCGCTTGAGCGTGCTTTTGCCGAGATTGTCAAACGTTATGGGTATCCTATTGGTCAAGATGGCGATCCGGTCACCGAAGCGGACTGCGGCTTTGCGATTATCGGTTATGGCAAGCTTGGCGGGCTTGAGTTGTCTTATTCATCAGACTTAGACTTGGTATTTTTGCATAAGATAAAAGAGCAGGGTATGACCACGGGTGAGAAATCGGTCAGCGGTATGAAGTTTGCGGCACGCTTGGCACAAAAGCTTATGACCTATCTAAATACCCAAACCCGTGATGGCCGTGCTTATGAGGTGGATATGCGCCTGCGTCCCTCAGGCAATGCTGGCATGATGGTGGTGTCTTGTCATGCGTTTGAAACCTATCAGCTTGAGAAAGCGTGGTCTTGGGAGCATCAAGCGTTGGTGCGGGCTCGGGCAATCTGCGGTGACAAACGCGTCACAGCCCGTTTTTGTGATATTCGCCGTACTGTTTTGGCATTACCGCGCACGATTGAGCAAGTTCGTATTGAAGTAACCAGTATGCGTATTAAAATGCAAAAGCATCTGGGTACCAGTCAATGGCAGCAGCAAGCGGGTAAGTTTCATCTTAAGCAAGATGCAGGCGGTATCGTTGATATCGAGTTTTTGGCGCAATTTGCCGTATTGGCCTATTCGCATGAGCATCCAACCTTGACCAAATGGAGTGATAACGTCCGTATCTTTGAAGAGATGGCGGCATTAGGTATTTGGGAGAGTGAGATCTGTCAAGATTTGACCGATGCGTATTTACGCATCCGCGCCGCGACGCATCAGTTGGCATTATCCGAGCAGACATTATTGGTCGATGAGTCGCTTTGGACCGAAACCCGTACACTGGTACAGACACAGTGGCAGCAACTAATGGGTGTGGAATCGGCTGAATAGCAGTGCTAAAACGGTCTTGGCATTGATATTTAACGCTGTATAAATAAAGGCACTGTCGTAATGAACTAAAATATTTCATTTGCTTGGCGTGCTGGTGATATAATCATTTGCGCATTAAATTTGCACAGGATATTCGTGCATTAAAACAGGCACTCAGTATCATTATAAAATTTTAATTGAAACATTTACTTAACACTCAACAAAAAAAGTTAGACGTTAGCGCTAGCATAAGGATTATTAGATGAATATGGCAACACAGGAAGGCAAGCTTTGGATGAATGGCACGATGATTGATCAGCCAGATGCCAAGGTTCATATATTTACCCACAGCCTACATTACGGTATAGCGGTATTTGAAGGCGTGCGTGCTTATCAAACTGCTGATAATCGTACCGCGATTTTTCGTCTAAAAGAGCATACTGAGCGCCTGCTAGGCTCGGCTAAAATTTTCCAGCTAGATGTGCCTTTTGATGCGGCAACCCTTGAGCAAGCACAAAAAGATGTGGTCAAACAAAACAATCTAGCAGAAGCGTATATTCGCCCACTGATTTGGATTGGCGCAGAAAAACTTGGCTTGTCGTCACGTGACAACAGCGTCAATGCGATGGTTGGCGCTTGGCATTGGGGCGCTTATTTGGGTGAAGAAGGTATCAAAAACGGCATCCGAGTTAAGACCTCGTCATACACCCATCACATGCCAAACGTAACCATGTGTAAAGCGAAAGCCTCAAGCAATTATCCAGTATCTATTATGGCTAACCAAGAAGTTACCCGTAATGGTTATGACGAAGCCATCTTGATGGATCCACAAGGTTTTGTGTGCCAAGGCGCAGGTGAGAACTTATTCTTAGTTAAAGATGGCGTGTTACATACACCAGACTTAGCAGGCGGTGCATTAGATGGCATCACGCGTCGTACTATCATTCAGTTCGCTCATGACTTAGGTATTAAAGTCATTGAGCGTCGTATCACTCGTGATGAGTTTTACCTAGCGGATGAGATATTTATGACTGGTACCGCTGCTGAAGTCACGCCTATTCGTGAATACGATGATCGTACCATCGGTAATGGTGGTCGCGGTCCGTTGACCGAAAAGCTGCAAACCTTGTACTTTGATGTGGTACATGGGCGTAATGAGCAGTATATGGATTGGTTAAGCTTTATTGATTAGGTGTATTAGTTTATCTTCTTGAAAAAAGCTGGACATTACTGTCCAGCTTTTTTATGACTAAATCAATTTTTTAAATATAAACAACATATAGTAGTTGCACAAAAAATCAGTAATAACTGCTTTATGAACTGTTTTCTTGATCCGCTTTTAATGTCTATCATCTTGAGGTAACTGTGAAAATCCTTCATGTTCTGTTAACTAGAATGCCTATACCGCCTTTAAAATATGGCGGCACCGAACGAGTTGTCTGGGCACTATATAAAGGGCAAAAGGAGTTGGGGCATGACGTTAAGTTTATGACCAAATATCAAAACCAACATCCTGATTCAATTTTATATAACCCTTCTCAGAGAATTGAAGATCAAGTAGAAGGGTGGGCCGATGTTATTCACTTTCACTTCTTATTTCAAGGAACATTAAAAACTCCTTTTGTCTGTACAACACATAATCAACAGATTACCCCCGCTATATTTCCTAAAAACACTATCTTTTTGGGAAAGTTACATGCTGAACGTAGTGGTGGGGAAGCGTATGTTTATAATGGTTTATACTGGGAAGATTATGGTCGACCTAATATAAAACAGCCAGAAAACTATGTACATTTTTTAGCAAATGCAAAATATAAAGATAAAAATTTAAAAGACAGTGTGGATATTGCAAGAAAAGCAAATAAAAAATTGCATGCCATTGGTAGCAAACGTTACTGCCTAAAATGGCGTAAAGACGGCAAATACCAACCTTACGTTTATCCAGGTAATGACCTTAAGTTTTATGGCATGCTTGGCGGTGACAAAAAGAATCAGGTTATTCGCAACTCGCAAGCATTAATTTTTCCCGTATTAACAAATGAAGCTTTTGGCTTAGCTATGATTGAAAGCTTATATTTAGGCTGCCCTGTTATTGGTAGTCGATGTGGTTCTCTGCCAGAGCTCATTAATCAAGATGTTGGTATTAGTACCGATAGTAAAACTGTGATGATAGATACTCTAAAAAATATTGGACAATTTAGTCGTCAGCGCTGTCATGATTATGCACGAGACACATTTAGTCACCTAGTGATGAGTAAAAACTACTTATATTATTATGAAAAAGTCTTAAATGGTCATACTTTACATAAGACAGCTCCTGAGGTAACTAAAAACCTCCCCTATGAGTTTGTCTTAAAAGATTAAAAGGTTAGATGATGAAAATATTACATGTGCTTTTGACTCAGTTAAGTATCCCGCCTAAAGATTATGGGGGTACTGAACGCGTGTTGTGGGGATTGTATCAAGGACAAAAATCACTAGGGCATGAAGTTAGGTTTTTAACCAAGCACAAAAGCTCACATGAGGATGCGATCTATTTCGATGAGCAGCTGTCTTTAGAAAAGCAGATAGAAGGGTGGGCAGATATCATTCATTTTCATTTTCGCTATGATGGAGATATTGACATCCCATTCGTTTGTACTGAACACAGTAACAGCGAGATTGAACAAGAATATCCTGTCAATACGATCTACTTATCGAAGAAGCATGCGGAAAACTATAATGCCAGCTGCTATGTCCACAATGGCCTATATTGGAATGATTATGGTGAGCCAAACTTTAGTCCTAAAAATTATGTTCATTTTTTAGCAAAAGCTTCTTGGCGCATTAAAAACCTGCAGGGAACTGTAAAAATAGCAAAGCAAGCGGATATACCGCTACATATCTTAGGTGGTGAACGTTTTAATATCCGCCGAAACCCTTACTTTTATATGTCTTCAAATCTGACGTTTC
Organism: Psychrobacter sp.; assembly: GCF_041554015.1. Taxonomy (GTDB): domain Bacteria; phylum Pseudomonadota; class Gammaproteobacteria; order Pseudomonadales; family Moraxellaceae; genus Psychrobacter. The sequence goes on from NZ_JBFFMS010000003.1 coordinate 89,580, forward strand.
ATGGAATGGTTGGTGGTGAGCAAAAGAGTCAGTTGGTTCGTCATTCTAAAGGATTGCTCTTTCCCGTATTGTGGCACGAGCCTTTTGGCTTGGCAGTGATTGAAAGTTTATATCTTGGTTGTCCTGTATTGGCAACACCTTTTGGATCTTTACCAGATATTATCACGCAAGGTGATATTGGTATTGTATCCAGCAGTTATGCTGAGCTTATTGATGCGACCAAAAATATTGATAGATTTGATAGGCGCGCTTGCCACCATCATGCACAGACATACTTTAGTCATGTGGCTATGGCAAAAGGTTATATGCAATGTTATGAAAAAGTGCTTGCAGGTGAAGCACTTAATACGGAAAAACCAAAGGCCAAAGCAAATATTAAAGACAGATTAAAAATGAGAAGCTGATTTAGTGAATTAGTCGAAAGGTACAATAGTATAAAACATACGTTTACTTACACTTCGTTTTATTTTTTCTGAAAAAGTGTTTGAGGTCTCTTGGGTTTTTAATCATGCTATTATTATGTGCTAGGCGAGCCTTACTTATATCGCTTTCTAAAGTAGGGTTTTCTGGCTCTAAAATGGTAGATTGGACACTTAAAGAAGGAGATAATTGATAAATATAGGTAACAGCTAATAACTTACCAAATATTAAGTGATCCATTACTATATAGTCAGTTGCACTCAAAGCTCGGACATGCTGAATAAAGGTCTTGGCTGCCTTTTTTGAGATAATGTAAGCAGCTGTTCCTGTATGACAGCTTTTCAGGCGAGAAAAGTGCCAGTTCTCATAGCTAATTGATGCTTGATTAAAATGAGTTTTTTCAAGAGTTATTTCTAACTTAATAACATCCATGTCAGTAAGGTTTTCTGATATCCATCTGTACTCAGTTAAAAAATTATCAGCATTTTTCCCTAAATAAATATCGTCCTCAAATATTGACATATATTCGAGATTGTCGTCTATGGCTTTTTGCCATAAGCAAACATGGCTTAAAAAACAAGCTTTTTCTATAGGCAATAAACGCCCACTTTCTGCCAAGCGTAAATCTAATGTTCTAGATGCTTCCTCCAGTTGAAGAACTGCTATCGCATCAAAAACTCAAAAGGGATGTTTTGCTTTGTAAATGCTTCAGTGATGTGCGGATGACGATCAGTCGCGGTTGTTAGGCTGATGACACAGTTCTGTATTTACTTTTTTTCTTGGTTAAGTTGCCAGAGCATGATGTATTTATCCATAGTATAACCTAGCGAGGCAAAAGCTAGAATATAACCGTAGGCTCCGCCTAATAGGTCAGCTCGCATGATGTATTCGCGAAAGAAAGAAAACCAAGAGCGTAATAACACTCCTAATAGCGTTATTTTTTTTCCTTTAAGGTGTTTATCTTGTGCCCAATCATGACTATAGCGCACGTTTTTCATCAAAAAATGATGTAAATTATCATTGGTGATGTGTAATAAGTAACCCTGCAACACCTCACTTGGCATGCCTTTTTGATCTAATGACTCATGAACATCTAAATCAGAGTATTTAAATGATCGGTTGGCGTATAAGCGTGCTAGTTTATCTGTATACCACATACGATTTTGTACTTCGACGCCACAAAATTGATTGACACGTGCCACACTGAATACTTTATCGGTCTGTAGCGGCTCATTTAACAAATTAATAATAGAATGTCGTAAATCACTCTCTAGACGCTCATCTGCATCGAGTACTAAGACGTAATCACAAGTAGCATAAAATTGTGCCAACTGTCGCTGTTTACCAAATCCTTGCCACTGCTCACTGACATGCCATTTAGCACCATACTGCCGGGCAATCGCTTCAGTGCCATCTGTACTACCAGAATCCAAAATAATGATTTCATCGACAATATCTTGCACCGTTTTCAGACACGCTTCTAAATGCTTGGCTTCGTTTTTCACAATCATTACTAAAGACAAGCTGCTCTGCTTTTTCGATACATCTATCGGCTGTAGGTTTTCAGCTATTTTTAACGTTTCTATAAACGTTTGCTCTGCTTGATTGTGAGTTAGATCATATAAAATAGCGTATTTATTGAAAGTATATTGGGTAAATAGCAGTGAATATATAAGTCCGTATTTGCCTTTTAAGAAGCGTCCATCTATGAAATACTGCTTAATAAATGCCCAAAGTGGATTTAAAATAAGCTTGTAAAAGCTAGTTTTTTTACCTTTCTTGTGACGATCTTCAGCCCATGCCTTTGCATAATCTAAGCGTTTTTCTAGCCAAAATAGTGGGGTTTCGGCTGTATGATGGCGCATAAAACCGTTTAACGTATTGGTAATAGCATTATTTAGAATGACAGACTCATGAACGAGATTATCATTATATGAAAAATGATTGGGATATAAGCGCCAATGTGCTTTTATTGCCCAATAGCTAGGGTCAATTTCATGACCAAAAATACAGTCGATACGCTTGATGCCATAGACTGTATTAGCAGGTTTTTGTGTGATGACCTCTAATATACTTTTCTTCAGTTCAGGAGTAACTTCTTCATCAGCATCTAATGCAAAAATCCAATCACCAGTTGCATACGACTGTGCCAGTTGACGTTGTTTGCCAAATCCTTGCCAGTCTGTATTGACATACCATGTTCCGCCATATTGCTCTACAAGCTGACGGCTGTTATCGGTACTGCCCGAGTCTAATACAATAATTTCATCAGCCAATCCTTGTAGAGAAGGTAGAGTAATAGCAAGGTTTTTGGCTTCATTTTTAACTATTATTACTACTGATAAGCGGTATGACCTAATATCTTTTACATGATTCACACCTTATGCTCCTGTAGATAGTGATTTGTATCAAAATAAGGACTACTATCCTAAAAGATAGTAGCCTACAGCTTACTGATTTAATAATATTAGAGAGTTGAGAAGAAAGTGTTTTAATACACTCTAGTTCGTAATCTAAAAATAGAGGAGACTAGCATACAAAGATAGAGCGCTGCAATATTAAACAGTTATTTTACTGATATCAAAAGCGTCAGAAGGGTGCAATACATAATGTATGGTCATGATATTAGCGCGTGCCTATATAGATATGGATTACGATGTCCATGTGCTTTGCTTAAAAGGTATGGCGAATATGCGCTTAGATTATCGTATGCATTATTGATCGCCCCTTACAATAACCGCTGTTTAATATAGAAACTCGCCAAGCTGCTGCTTATAAACAGGTTGCAGCGAGCATTGCTGGTGCGTACTGCTTGTTATGACTTTAAACTATGAGCGCTTTGGTTATGTTATCATTGAAGCATAAGATTTAAATATAGCCGTTATCCACTGTGCCGGCTTCTATAAAGTTGTGTGTAATGTCTAAAGAATATCTGATAGGTGCTTGGTGTCGTGACAGGTCTTTTAACAATAAGCGACTAAATTCTGAATCATTTGCTTTCCCACCGCATGGTCTGTCAACTATTAATAAAAATAGTAGCTGTATCTAATATTCTTTAAAATATTACTCGGCAATGATATTGACAGTTTGTCGGTCAAGGTTCTATTGGCTTTCTTATGCGTGAAACGCGCGAATAGAGAAAGACTGATGACCAATCTCAAACTCAATCATAAGGGACAATCCTAATTTCAACTTCAGAAATTTTAAAGTATTGAGGGTTTGATAATCAAATTATACCCAATGCTCCTTCAACCAAGGGCTTGGCTTCACATGACGATACCATTTACCGCCGCCGCCATTGATGGCATCTGGTGGATTGATCTCACCATGGAAGATAACGATTTTAGCATTATTTGGCAAAGTAGGTGCCCGTACTAGATTGAACGGAATCGGGGCAATACACTGATATTTAAAGCTGACACACCAGTCTTTATCCCAGTATTCTAAATGATGATGCTCACGCAAATAATTAGACAGATAAGCTTGCTCATGACGAACTTGCGTGCGAATAGTATCAAAATTACGCTCAAAATTTGCTAATAAATCAGGATACGTATTCATACCGATATTGAAGCGATATACCGAGCTATTGCCAATCATGCGCCAAGGCTTTTTCCAGTCACGGATGATGACGACGCTATCTTCATGCTCAGCTTTATAAGTGAAGAATCCATCGATATTATCAACGATCACAATATCAATATCTAAGAATAAGGCGACGCCTTTGAGGTCATACAGCTCTGGCTTAAAGGTCGTCAGTTTCTTCCAGCCACGCTCAGGACCAGCTGGCAGATCCATCTCAGGGATAGGGTGGCAGATAACAGCAGGATTGATACCTGTACTGTCATCAGTCAAGCAAACCATCTGAAAGTCCAACGTCAAGTTGCGACGGACCATGTTATACAGACGATTGACATATTCAGCCCCGTATTTATCACCCCATTTCATACAAATGATATAACGCTGTTCGGAGTTTTCACTATGTATTTGCGTTTGATTGGTTGGTAAGTTTTGATTCATGTCAGTTGCCATAGAACACTCATATTTGTATAAATAAGGGACTAACTCTTATGAAATTGATAAAGAAGAATAGAATAAAGAGGATATTAGTAGTGTACACATTTCACTGTCTTGGTTTTAATGATTTTATCGGTTATCGGCACTAGCATTATATTTGCGAATAAATGCCGCTAGATTGGCTTCATCGGTGTTATAAGGATTGTCTATGATAGGAATATGCTTGAAGCGTCGATAGCCCCACATATAATGACTGTAATTGTCTTCAATCATACGCTCCATGGCCTGATTAAGTGCATAGGCTGCCGTTGCAGTATCGCGATCATACAGGGCTGGGTCATCGAGTTTATAGCAATAGATGTCAAAGCCACGTCCATCATCACGACGTATACAAGATAAGCCCACTAAAGCGCATTTGGTCTTGCTAGCTAGTTTGGAGGCCAGAGTACTGGTTAATGTCTCAATACCAAAAAATGGCACAATGACACCACCTGATGGGTCAGGAACATGGTCAGGTAAGACAATACTAAAACCCCCTTGTTTGAGGGTTTTAAATACCGCCTTGACGCCGCTACCATCTGTCGGAACTAATGTTGCATTGAGGCGGGCACGACCTTGTAATATAAAATCGTTGGTAATATCACCTTTTACGGGCTTATACATGATGGTTGGCGAGCCAAATTGATTGAGCCACGCATTCATCATCTCCCACGTACCCAGATGCGGTACGATGGCAAGCATTCCATTGGGGCTTGCAAGTCCCTCAAGTAAGATGTCTTTATTATGGACATCACAAATTTGAGCGATACTCCAATCAGGTGGCATCGCCCAACTTTTGATTGATTCAATGCTGGTTAAGCATTGATGATAGATAATCTCTTTGGTCAACGCCTGTTTTTGTAGCTCAGATAATGCCGGCGCTATCAGTGCTATGTTGATTTTAACCGTGCGCATGATACTCGCGCTTGGCATCCTTAAAATTATCCATGCAACAAAACGTGCCAGCATCTGTAAGACAGACAGTGGCACGATTTTGAAAATACGATACGGATTCATGACCAGTCACACAGTAATGAATCACATAACAAGCACTGTAAAAAATAGCTTTGCATGATCAGACTAATTATTCAGCAGACTTACTGGTGTCAGCTTGTACCTTGTCACGGACACGGATGCCAAGCTCACGTAGCTGTTTGGTATTGACTTCAGCCGGTGCTTGCGTTAACGGACATTCAGCAGTTTTGGTTTTAGGGAAAGCAATCACGTCACGGATAGAGGTTGCACCTACCATTAGCATGATTAAGCGATCCAAACCAAAAGCCAAACCACCATGCGGCGGCGCACCGAATTTTAAGGCATCAAGTAAGAAGCCAAACTTGTCTTCTGCTTCTTGATCATCGATACCTAATGCTTCAAATACAGCGGTTTGCATCTCAAGCGTATTGATACGTAAACTACCACCGCCCACTTCAGTGCCGTTTAATACCATATCATAAGCGATAGAAAGCGCAGATTCAGGGTTGGTTTTTAATTCTTCAACTGACCCTTTTGGCTTAGTAAACGGATGATGCATGGATGTCCAGCGCCCATCTTCAGTCTCTTCAAACATCGGGAAGTCAGTTACCCACAGTGGCGCCCACTCACAAGTGGTCATCTCTAAATCTAGACCAATCTTTTGACGTAACGCACCGATAGCATCATTGACCACACTGGCTTTATCGGCACCAAAGAAGATAATATCGTTACTTTGGGCGCCCGTACGTTCGATTAAGCTTGTAAGTACTTCATCGGTCATATTTTTGATGATAGGAGACTGTAAACCAGATTCTTTATCAACGCCGTTATTGATGTTGCTAGCGTCATTGACTTTAATATAAGCCAAACCGCGTGCACCATAGATACCAACGAACTTGGTATAAGCATCAATTTGCTTACGGCTTAATGAAGCGCCACCTGGTATGCGTAGGGCAGCAACACGGCCTTTAGGGTCGTTAGCAGGACCGGCAAACACTTTAAAGTCAACGTCTTTCATTAAATCAGCAACGTCAATCAATTTAAGAGGAATACGTAAGTCAGGCTTGTCTGAAGCATAGTCACGCATGGCTTCAGCGTAAGTCATACGCGGAAATTGCTCAAACTCTACGTCCATCATGGTTTTGAAGACATGCTTAATCAGACCTTCGTTGATATTCATGATCTCTTCTTCATTTAAGAAAGAAGTCTCGATATCGACTTGGGTAAATTCAGGCTGACGATCTGCACGTAAGTCTTCATCACGGAAGCATTTAGCGATTTGATAATAACGGTCAAAACCTGACACCATTAACAATTGCTTAAACAGCTGTGGTGACTGCGGCAGGGCAAAGAAGTTACCCGGACGGGTACGTGAAGGCACCAGATAATCACGTGCGCCCTCTGGCGTTGCACGAGTCAAGATAGGGGTTTCTACGTCCAAAAAGCCATGATCGTCTAGATAACGACGAATCGCTGAGGTGGCTTTGGCACGGAAGACCATGCGCTCTTGCATTTGCGGACGGCGCATATCAAGATAGCGATATTTGAGACGCAAATCTTCTGATACTGTGCTTTTCTCATCATTCAATGGGAACGGCGGCGTCTCAGACTTTGCCAATACTTCAATCTCTTTGCCCAATAGCTCAATTTGACCACTGGTCATATTAGCGTTTTCAGTGCCCGCGTAGCGTTGACGAACACGACCTGTGATTTTTAATACATATTCAGGACGTACCGCATCAGCAGTGGCGAACGCTTCTGGAGTATCAGGATCGACAACTACCTGCAAGATACCAGCGCGATCACGCATGTCTAAGAAAATCACACCACCGTGATCGCGACGACGATGTACCCAGCCTACGACACTAATGGTTTGCTCAATTAAGCTTTCGGTTACGGCTCCGCAATATTCGTCTCGGTATTCGCTATGCGTCATAATATAATTATCCAGTTGTCAGCCCAATTCGAAATACAATAATGCAGCCATCGCTGCGCTTCTTTTAACCAAATCAGTTGATGGTTAAAAGAAGCACAAACAACGCGATTAAGACAAATAGTCATCACGTTGGCTACAGAAAATTTGATGTAAACGTATATTATGCCTAATCTGCCTTTGTTATACAACCGAATCAGCCCAATCAAGACTCAGTAAAGATGGCTATAAGCCGTATTTATCCCGTAACAATTGCATTAGATTAAATATTGCTCCTTTGCTTGAAAATATAAGCGCGCGTGCGCATATCAGCCTAACTTATAAAATTACACTGACTTATAAAATCATACCAAGACTAAGACTGTCTCAATCACTTAAGGAAACGTCCTCATGCTTTTTAACCCCTCTAAAAATCCTGTTGAGCTAAGAGTTATCCATCTCAATAAAAACCAAGAGCAGCGCCGTGAAGTTTTGATGGAAGCGACTCAAGGTAAAGCTGCCCTCAAGCAATTCAAAAAGGCTTTGGCTAAAAAAGCAAAACAAGCATTAAAGACGAAAAACAAGAAAAAAAATAGTGATAGTAAGCAGCAGGTTTTTGTACTTGACTTTGATGGTGATATCAAAGCAACTGCTGTTAAACATCTGCGTGAAGAGATTAGCACACTTATCAGTACGGCGAATAAAGGCGATGAAGTTGTAGTTCGTCTAGAGTCGGGCGGCGGCTTGGTTCATGGCTATGGTTTGGCAGCGGCACAACTGGCTCGCCTAAAGGATGCCGGTTTAAAACTCACCGTCTGTGTCGACAAGGTTGCAGCCAGCGGCGGCTATATGATGGCCTGCGTAGCGGATAATATTGTGGCGGCGCCATTCGCTATTATTGGCTCCATCGGTGTGGTATCACAACTGCCCAATTTTCATAAATGGCTAAAAAATCATGATGTCGATTATGAGATGTTTACGGCTGGTGATTACAAACGTACCGTGACAGTATTTGGTGAAAACGATGATGAAGATCGTGCCAAATACCAAGAAGAGCTAGAGCAGACACATGAGTTGTTTAAGCACTTTGTCAATCGTTACCGCGGCATGCTTGATGTAGATAAAGTTGCAACAGGTGAGCATTGGTACGGTGAAGATGCGCTGCATTTGAACTTGGTAGATAAGCTACAGACATCAGACAGCTATCTATTAGAGCGTATGGAACACAACGAGGTATATGCGCTGCAATCACGCCAAAAGCCAACGCTTGCAGAAAAGTTGGGTCTGTCGCAAGCGGCAGAAGCAACGCTTGGTATGGCAATTGATAAGCTGCCAGAGGCATTAGCACGATTTGACTTTAATAACCGTTTAAATATCCTTAAATAAGATTGAGAGATAAGTGCCAATTGCATGACTACTCTTTAGAGTTTTAACCTAAATCCGTACATTGTTTGTATTTTGTAAAAGGCGTGTCCTAACGGGTCGCGCCTTTTTGCTGTTTAAAAATAATCGCTGTGTTATAAATGGAGCATACGATACAGAGTTTACGTACGTACACTATGAAGATGTTTATAAAAATGCGATTGAAATAATTAATAAGGATAGGGAAGTCATTATGTCTAGCAGCGCCTTGATGTTTACAGCAACAGAACATGGTCAAGCCATCCATGCTCAAGTAAAAGCCTTTATCGAAACCTATATCGAGCCGATCGAAGCACAGTTTTGGGCAGATTGTCATGCGCAAAATCCTGATGGTCATTGGAAAAATTGGCAATGGCCTAAGCAGTATGAAAGCTTACGTAAGCAAGCACGTGAAGCGGGTTTATGGAATCTGTTTTTGCCAGATGATACTTTAGGTGCTGGTCTTTCGGTTACCGATTATGCACCGATTGCTGAGCTGACGGGTCGCAGCTTACTAGCGCCTTATGTGTTTAACTGTAATGCGCCTGATAGCGGCAATATGGAGCTGTTATGGCGTTATGGGTCACAAGAGCAGCTAGATAAGTGGCTTACGCCAATCTTAGAAGGTAAAACGCGCTCGGTGTTTTGTATGACTGAGCCTGATGTGGCATCGAGTGATGCGACCAATATGCAAGCAACAGCTGTGGTCGATGGTGATGAGATTATCATCAATGGCAGTAAATGGTGGTCATCAGGTCTGGGCGACCCAGCAGTAGATGTTTTGATTGTCATGGCGTATACCCCAGATGAGAATAAAGACCGTCATCATCAGCACTCGATGGTGTTGGTACCAGCAAAAACAGAGGGCATCAATATCGAGCGTATGCTCAAAGTATTTGGCGATTATGATGCGCCGCACGGTCATGGCGAGGTCAGCTTTCATAATGTACGTGTGCCCGTTAGCCACTTTATTGGCGGAGCTGGTATGGGTTTTGAGATTGCCCAAGGTCGCCTAGGACCAGGTCGTATTCATCATTGTATGCGTTGTATTGGTGCTGCTGAAAAGTCGCTAGAGCTGGCCGTAAAACGCGGTATGGCACGTACGGCTTTTGGTAAGCCATTATTACAACTAGGCGGTAATTTTGAGCGACTCGCTGAGGCTCGTATCAAAATTGACCAAGCGCGTTTGTTGACATTATATGCAGCGCAAAAAATGGACGCGCAAGGCACCAAAGCAGCATTGACTGAAATCTCTGCCATTAAAGTCGTTGCACCGACGGTGTTACAAGAAGTGGTTGATATGGCAATTCAAATCCATGGTGGCATGGGCGTTTGCCAAGATACCATGCTGCCGTCATTTTATGCGCAAGCTCGAGCGCTACGTCTGGCTGACGGTCCTGATGAGGTACATAAAATCATGATTGCAAAATTAGAGCTTAAGCGTCAGGGTTTTAGTCGTTCGTCGAAACCTGCTAAATCTTAATATAACGTTAAAATAGTACCTCTAAAAATTCACTATTAAGCCTTTAATAGTGAATTTTTCATCCCTGTAATGATGGATAACAATAATTGACCACACGATAAGGAACATCTTATGGCAACTGCCAGTCAGAGCGAAAATATAAATAAAGAAGTAGCTAATAAAGTGTTGGATAAAGGCGGCGATGTCCGCGAAGGTGAGGAGCTCGATGCTAAAGCGGTTAGTAACTGGCTACGCGAACAAGGTATCGATGTAACAGGTATGCCAGTCGTTACTCAATTCTCTGGTGGTGCTTCAAACTGGACTTACCGGCTGCAATATGAAGGTGAGGGTAATGCTCAAAATAAAAGCCAAGACCTTATTTTACGTCGCCCACCAAAGGGGACCAAAGCCAAGTCAGCACACGATATGGTACGCGAGTACACCGTACAAAAAGCCTTGGAAGATGCTTATCCTTATGTGCCAAAAATGGTCGCGCTATGTACGGATGAAGCGGTTATCGGTGCCGATTTCTATGTCATGGAGCGTATGGAGGGTATTATTCCTCGTGCCAATTTGCCAAAAGGCATCGATTTAGATGTGGCGCAAACACAGGCATTATGTACCAATGTGATCGATGCTTTAATTGACCTGCATCAAGTCGATTATAAAGCGCATCCTGACTTGGTCAGTCTGGGACGTGGTGAAGGTTATTGCGAACGCCAAGTAACTGGTTGGGACAAGCGTTATGTGAAAGCCAAAACCCCTAATGTCCCAAGCTTTGCCTTAGTTCGTCAATGGCTTGGCAAGCATACGCCTGCTGATAGTAAGACTTGCCTCATTCACAATGATTGGCGTTTTGATAACGTGATTTTGGATGCAGCAGATCCAACCAAGGTTATCGGCGTGCTTGACTGGGAAATGGCGACATTGGGTGATCCGTTAATGGATTTGGGCAGCGCTTTAGCTTACTGGATTGAAGAAGATGACAACATCATTATGAAGCAGTCACGCCGTCAGCCGACGCATTTAAAAGGCATGATGACCCGTGATGAAGTGGTGGATTACTATCTTAAACAATCGGGTCTCAAGATAGACAATTGGACGTTTTATGAAGTGTTTGGTTTGTTCCGTCTGGCAGGTATTGTGCAGCAGATTTACTATCGTTACTATCATAAACAAACGACCAATCCAGCCTTTAAAAACTTCTGGATTATTGTGCACGTACTACATGCCAAATGTCTTAAGCTGATTGCGCAGTACGAAGGTGAGGTTTTGTTTAGCAGCCGAGTACAACCGCATTTACAAGATATGGGTGTTGATGCTGCGATGATTGAGCAGCTGCCAAGTCCTATACAAGCGGTTATCAAAGGTATATTACCAAAGAGTTATTTTGCACAAAGCGTGTCTAAAGCTGAAAAGTAAGTAGCTCAAAGTAGCTTTAACAAAGTAGCTTTAAATAGCTTAAAGGTTACAAAGCTAGGACGTTTAAACATTATAAAAGCATCATTAATGAGGCAGTATCTTATGACAACCCTTCTTTTGGCACGTCATGGCCAAGCGTCCTTTGGACAAGAGAATTACGATCAACTTTCAGACTTGGGTGGCAAGCAGGCGCAAATGCTCGGCCAGCATTATGCCGCGACCCAGCGCCGCATCGATGCGATTTTTACGGGGAGTTTGGTTAGGCAACAGGACTCTGCACGGCATTTTTGGCAGCGTTATCAGTCTGCTGTTATGGTTAATAGTGAGAACGATACGCCTATATTGCCCGCTATTAAGATAGATGAGCCTGATAGCTATATTTTGCCGCAGTTTGATGAATTTAATCATCAAGATGTGTTTATTAAATCAGATCCTGCTTTTAGCAATCGAGCATCCATTGCAGCTGAGATTGCTAAGGCGAAGGTGCCGATGGTACGTTTGGCAGAGCTTTTTGATAAAGCGATGCAGCGCTGGCATGGTGGCGATTATGATCAGGATTATATTGAAAGCTGGTCACAGTTCAATGAGCGCGCTAAGCAAGCGCTTGAGCAAATACGGCTACAGGTGGCAACGCTAAATTTAGATCGTGATAGTACGGTGTTGGTATTTACTTCAGGCGGTGTGATTGCGGCTATTACGTCGCAACTTTTGCAACAAGGCAGTCAAACTGCATATCAGTTGAATAAAAGCTTGGTTAATACGGGGGTGACCTCTATTACTTTAAAAGAGCAGCATTCGCATTTACTGTCATTAAATGAATACAGTCATTTATTCGCTGATGGTAAGCGTTTTGTCACATGGCGATAATTGAAGATGAATTGCTAAAACCTTGCTATAAAAAGGCTATAGCGGCTAGTGATTAGCACAGATGACACCAAAGCCAGATAGACAGTTGGCAGGGTTTGCGTTATCTTGAGGCTATCATTGATATATAAAGGAATGTTCATGCAAAATAAATTACTAAGCCTAGTGACAAAAAAAGCCACAAAAAGTAAAAATCAATTGTTTGGCGCGGTACAACCAGCACGTTATCTAAAAGGTTTAGAGAAACAGCAGGTTGGTCGTGAAAAAACGGTATTAATCACGGGTGCCAGCTCAGGATTGGGCGAGGGCATGGCAAGATTGTTTGCTAAGCTTGGTTATAACCTCGCTATTTGTGCACGCCGTACCGACCGCCTAGAGAATCTACAGTCAGAGCTGATGGCACAATATCCTGATATTCGTATCGAGTACCGTGTGCTAGATGTCAGTGATTACGATGCTATTTTTGCAGTATTTGATGCCTTTAAAGCTGACTTTAATCATATTGATCGTGTTGTGGTCAATGCAGGCATCGGCGAGAGCCGCCGTATTGGTAAAGGGCGCTTCGATACCAACCGCCGTACGGTTGAGGTCAACTTTATCTCAGCGCTTGCGCAGTGTGAGGCGGCGATGAATATTTTTCGCGCACAAAACAGCGGTCATCTGGTCGTGATATCTAGTATGTCAGCGATGCGTGGATTACCTAAGCACTTAACTGCCTATGGTGCGAGTAAGGCAGGTTTGGCACATTTGGCAGAGGGTATCCGTGCGGACATGTTGTTGACCAAATTGCCTATCAAAGTGTCTACCATTTATCCAGGTTATATCCGTACTGAAATCAATGAAAATGCCAAGCCATTACCCTTTGAAGTAGATGCAGATACAGGCACCAAATCCATCGTTGCAGCGATTGAAGCTGAGATTGATGAAGCTTGTGTGCCCAGTCTACCATGGTCTATCGTCGGTCAAGCAATGAAGCACTTGCCATTGCAGGTAGTCAATAAAGTCAGTTAGCATAAGTGATATTAATAGTATTAATACCCATAAAAACCCCTCTATATGCTGATATAGAGGGGTTTTTTATGGGTATTAATGTGTATGGATTTTAGAGATTATAACGTTTGAGGGTTGTCTGCCATGTGTTTTTCACGCAGTTTTTGACGCAATATTTTACCAACATTACTCTTTGGCAACTCACTCACAAATTCGATATGACGCGGACATTTATAGCCTGTCAAATTGTCCAAAGCAAATTCTTTAATATCACTCTTGGTCACATTGTTGTCAGCAGGAACGATATAAATTTTGACCGCTTCGCCTTGGTGTTCATCAGGGATACCGATGACAGCACAATCAATAATACCTTTGCAATCGAGCATGACGGACTCAATCTCATTTGGAAAGACATTAAAACCTGATACCAAAATCATATCTTTTTTGCGATCAAGTAAGGTGATATAGCCTTTTTCATCCATACTAATGATGTCGCCAGTACGGAAATAGCCCTCTTTAGTAAAATCATTGGTGTTGTCTTTATTAAAATAGCCTGAGGTGATATTTGGTCCCTTAATGCACATTTCACCAGATTGATTGAAACCTACGCGCTCGCCATTGTCATCAACCACGATGACATCGACACTAGGTACAGGAATGCCAATCGTGCCATTAAACTTGCGATCAGTAATGACGTTAGCAGTACCCGCGGCAACCCCTTCCGTCATACCCCAACCCTCAACCATCGGGCAACCAGTAACTTCTAACCAGCGCGCTGCTGTCTGCTCAGTCGCGGCCATACCGCCTGCTTGTGAGATACGTAATGCGCTAAAATCCAAACTTTTAAAGCTTGGTTGATCCAGCAAGCCTTTAAATAAGGTGTTGACCGCAGGGAAAATATGGAACGGCTGTTTTGAGAGGGTTTTGACAAATCCGGGCATGTCTCTTGGGTTGGGTATCAATATAAAAGTATAGCCTGAACGCATACCTAGCAAGCTTAGCATAAAGGCAAATATGTGATATAGCGGCAATGCCATCACCATATTGATATATACCTCATTAATCTCTGAGGTAATAGGGCGATACCATGCTTCTGATTGCATGGCGGCCGCGACAACGTTACGCTGAGTTAAGATAGCCCCTTTAGACAGCCCTGTTGTACCACCGGTATACTGTAAAATAGCGGTTTGTTGTAGTGAGGTTTTTGGTGTTTGAAAAGGTAAGGTTTTGCCTTTTTTAAGCACATCAGGGAATTTGGTAACATTGTATTTAGGATCATTCAAATTGTACTTAGGCACCAAGCGTTTGACCTGACGAATAACGGTATTGACTAAGATACCTTTTAATCCCATCATATCGCCCATTTTTGAGAGAACAATACGTCTGATATTGGTCTCTTCGATGACCTGCTCGAGTGCTTGAGCAAAGTTATCGACGACAAAAATAACCTGAGCGCCCGAATCATTAAGCTGATGACGTAGCTCACGACCCGTGTATAGCGGGTTGATAGGGGTGCAAACGTAGCCTGCGCGCAAGATACCAATCATGGTTGGCAAGTATTGCGGCACGTTTGGCATCATGACTGCCACAACGCTACCTTTAGGGATATCTTGTGCTTGCAACCAAGCAGCGACAGCAAGAGACGCTTTGTCTACGTCTCCATAAGTATGAGAGACGCCCATACAGATGGTCATAGGATGCATACGAAAACGGTCAAAACACTCTTCATACAACTCGATGAGGCTTTCATACTGATCAGGATTAATAGTCTTGGGTACATTTTCTGGATATTGAGCAAGCCAAGGTTTGTCTGTTTTCATACTGAGTGTCCTTAAATTCGCGATCAGTTAAGGCTCGATACAAAAGTAGTCACATCCATGTCAACAATACCAGTCATCGCAAGCTGTGCGATGGATTGTCGAGTGCTATCCCATTTATTCACAAACTGCTAAAATACGGCGGCCTTTATACAAGGTGATTGAACTAAAATATATTTACTCATACAGAAAAAGTATCTGAATGAGTAAATAACTGGTTTGTAATTATTTTTGAAAAATGTACTGCTGTTTTAAGATTACCCATTTAAGCCTATAAGCCTAGTTAAATGGGTGACTGATTTAACATCATAAATAATAGCGTAACATATTTTGGCAATACATTAACATAAGTGTATTTAAGAGAGTTATTGCTATAAAAGAACTTGAGAGTTTGCCGTTCTACTTGATATATTAAAAAATATATGTTTTCAGTAAGTCTCGTCAAGCGATTGCAGAGATAAGATACAGTCAGTCGTAAAAAAATAAGTATAAATATCATAAGGCGCTACGGGTATAAAGTTTAAAATCATTGAGATTATGGTTAAAATAAAAGCGCCTTACATTTAATGTAAGGCGCTTTTATTTTAACCATTAAAAATCAGCTTTGATTACAACTGCGGATTGTCTATCATATGCTTCTCACGAAGTTTTTGGCGCAATACTTTACCAACGTTGCTTTTTGGCAGCTCAGTCACAAACTCAATATAACGTGGACATTTATAGCCGGTCATATTGTCTAACGCAAACTCTTTAATGGAGCTTGTGGTGACATTATTGTCCGCAGGGACGACGTAGATTTTGACCGCTTCACCTTGGTTCTCATCAGGGATACCAATGACAGCACAATCAATAATGCCGTCACAATCAAGCATGACCGATTCAATCTCATTTGGAAACACATTAAACCCTGATACCAAAATCATGTCTTTTTTACGATCTAGGAGTCTAAAGTAGCCTTTTTCGTCCATGCTGACAATATCGCCTGTGCGGAAGTAACCATCTTTGGTAAAGTCATCACTACTGTCTCTATTGAGATAGCCTGAGGTGACGTTAGGTCCTTTGACACACATCTCGCCCGCTTGATTGGCGCCGACCGGATTGCCCTCGTCATCGATAATAATGACATCCACACTAGGCACAGGGACGCCAATCGTACCATTAAACTTACGATCAGTGATGACATTAGCGGTACCAACAGCCACCCCTTCTGTCATTCCCCAACCCTCAATCATAGGGCAGCCTGTGGTCTCAAGCCAGCGTCTGGCTGTTTGCTCAGTCGCTGCCATACCGCCTGCTTGTGAGATACGTAGCGAGCTAAAATCTAAGTTTTTAAAGTTCGGATTGTCAAGTAAGCCTTTAAATAAGGTATTGACCGCAGGGAAAATATGGAACGGCTGTTTGGATAACGTTTTAACAAACCCTGGTATATCACGTGGGTTAGGAATCAAGATGAAGGTATAACCGGCACGCATACCCAGTGAGCTTAGCATAAAGGCAAAAATATGATATAGCGGCAATGCCATCACCATATTGATATATACCTCATTAATCTCAGAGGTAATAGGGCGAGTCCAAGCCTCAGACTGCATAGCGCCTGCGACGATATTACGCTGAGATAAAATAGCGCCTTTAGACAGCCCTGTTGTACCACCGGTATATTGTAAAAAGGCGGTTTGACTCAAAGACAGTTTTGGCTTTTGGAACGACAGGTTTTTGCCTTTTTTGAGTACATTAGGGAATTTGGTGACGTCGTATTTTGGGTCGTCCAGATTATACTTGGGTACCAAGCGTTTGACCTGACGGATAATGGTATTGACCAAAATACCTTTTAGACCCATCATATCGCCCATTTTTGATAGGACAATGTGTTTGATATGGGTTTCTTCAATGACCTGCTCAAGTGCCTGCGCAAAGTTATCGACGACAAAAATAACCTGAGCGCCAGAGTCGTTCAATTGATGGCGCAGCTCGCGACCAGTATACAAAGGATTTACAGGGGTACAGATATAACCGGCGCGCAAAATGCCAATCATCGTTGGCAAGTACTGCGGCACGTTTGGCATCATAAGAGCAACCACGCTACCTTGGGGCAGACCTTTTGCCTGTAACCATGCAGCAACCGCGATAGAGGCTTTATCAACATCATCATAGGTATGAGTGACGCCCATACAGATGGTCATCGGATGCATGCGAAAGCGATCGAAGCACTCTTCATATAGCTCCATGATACTGCTATATTTGTCTGGATCAATCGTCTTTGGCACACCAGTGGGATAATTTGCAAGCCAAGGTTTGTTTGGCGTCATAGTCAGCGTCCTTGAAATATGAGAGAGGTTAAATGTTGCTAGCTAAGCAGTCAGGTCCGTGTCAATAAAAAAACAGCGCTGACATAAAATTGTCACTGAATTTGATAACATCCTTATTTATTGACAGACTACTGGTTGTATTGGTTTATCTGGCATCAATCAATAGTAAAAATAAGTGTTTTGTTAAAAAGCTAGATAATAAAGCTTAAAAAACAGCTGAGTGAATTTTTACCGATTATCTGCCACAAAAAAATAATATATCAAATATATAATGATACATTTAAGCAATACGTTAGCATGAATATCGCTCAAGGAACTACGATGATAAGAGTACTGCTCAGTACAGCTAGTATTCTTTTATGTGAATATAATATGACTTTACTTACGACCTCCATAGAAAGAGCAGCTTTTTTTAAAAGTATTTAAGAAATTAATTGTTATAGAAGCTATTTATTAGCTGCTGAACTAGCTTGCTCAATAGCTACACGTAGTTTGTTTGGTACGCGAATAGGGCGCATTGGCGCGGTATTGATGTTGGTTTTATGTGACCCATCATTATCTATAGCATCCGGTGTGATTTGGTTTTGTACGCAGGCGACAACGATTTTAGTACTGCTTAGCAAAATGGCTTTAGAGTTATCAGCAGTGTCATTCTGAGCGGGCTGACGATAGATACTTTGATAAAATACAATGCTAGCAGGTTTGATCTCAACGTTATCAATGCGGACATTAATGACTTCGTCTAATAAAATAGCGCGTTTATATTGTAAGTCCGCTTGCGTGACGACAAAATGCTGAATCTGACCGTCATTGGTCTCCAAAAAATAACCATTTAAACCAAGCTCAGTAAACCAATCCCGGCGGCAGTTTTCAAAGAACACCAAGTGATTGGCATGATAGACTATACCGCCAGCGTCAGTATGATTGATATAGACCTTATAGTTGGTCGCAAATAATGGTGTGGTTGTAAGAGGCTTTGATACGGAAGTTGAATTTTTATCGTTTGCTTTTGTCATAATAATGCTCAATAGATTTTTAATGATAAGGTGTTATTAGTTGATTAGATACCGCTGTTCGATAAGTAGTCTTTTATAAAAATAATGCTGAATAGTGATAGACAGCGATGAGGTGAGTGCGCATAGATTGAGAGCGTCAGATGGTCAATAACCACTCTCACTCAAGATATAAAAGGGCGCAACAGTGGCGCTTTCTAAGTCTGCTATCATAGCGTATTTATCTTAGATCGGTTTATTAGCATACCCTAAAACTTTTTTATCAAAACTGTTATTCAAAATAGCATTGCTTATAGAAGTACCGTTTTTTCATTTATTAGTATAGGATAATTTATGACCCGTTTTGTTTGTTTTAATATCAATGGTATCCGAGCCCGCCAACATCAGCTGGAGGCGGTGCGAGATATTATCGATCCTGATGTCATGGGTCTGCAAGAAACCAAGGTACATGATGAGCAGTTCCCCTTAAAAGATATAGAAGGCTTGGGCTATCATGTTGAGTATTTTGGACAAAAGGCACATTACGGGGTAGCATTATTATCAAAAGTTGCGCCTATTTTTGTGCAAAAAGGCTTCCCGGGAGAAGATGCAGAGGCGCAAAAACGTTTTATTCATGCGCGTTACGAGTTTGATGGGCGTGAGATTGATGTGCTCAATGGCTATTTTCCACAAGGAGAGAGCCAAGATCATCCGACCAAATTCCCGATGAAACGCGCCTATTATGCCGATTTAATGGCATATATTGATACCCTAAAAGCAGAAGGGCGCTCGCTGGTGATTATGGGTGATATGAATATTGCCCCAGAAGATATCGATATCGGAATCGGTGAAGTAAATGCGAAGCGCTGGTTAAAAAACAGGAAAACATCCTTTTTGCCAGAGGAGCGTGAGTGGTACCGTAATCTGATGTCACGTGAGCTGACCGATACCTACCGTTTGCATTATCCAGAAAGTACCGAATTATACAGCTGGTTTGATTATCGTAGTCGTGGTTTTGACGATGATCCTAAGCGTGGACTGCGCATCGATCACATTTTATGTACGCCTGATTTGGTTGAGTGTTGTGTTGACGCGGGTATCAGCTACGAGCTGCGCGCTATGGAAAAACCCTCTGATCATGCCCCCATTTGGACAGCATTTGATTTAAATAAAGTATAATATTTTTGGCATGATAGGCAAAACGGTATCACCAATAAATATGAATAAATAAGGATTGAGCTATGGCGGTTGGTAATGTTGCAGTACCTGAGACGATTTATCCTATTGAAGGCATTAAATTAAGCGCCACCGCAGCAGGTGTCCGTTATAAAGATCGAGATGATCTCGTGGTCATTGAAATAGCGGCTGATGCAGCCACGGCAGTTGTGACCACCAAAAACACATTTTGTGCAGCGCCTGTCCGTATATTGCGTGAGCACTTTGCTAAAGCGACACCGCGTTATTTGGTAACCAATACGGGTAATGCTAATGCGGGTACGGGTGCTAATGGTAAGCGCCGCGCCGCAGATATTTGTGCGGCATTGGCTGCCAAAGCTGGCGTGGATAGTGATACGGTATTGCCATTTTCGACGGGTGTGATTGGCGAGCCGCTAAATAGTGAGGCAATTATCGCAGGTTTAGATAACGCATTAGCCAATCTAGCGCCTGATAATTGGCTTGCTGCCGCGAACGGTATCCGCACCACAGATACCATTCCAAAGCTTGCCAGCCAAAAAGTAGATATTGCCGACACTAGCTATCATATTACTGGCATGTCAAAAGGCTCAGGCATGATACGTCCAAATATGGCGACCATGCTTGGCTATGTGGCAACTGACGCCAATATCGCCGCTGACTTATTACAAGAGATGTTAAGTGCTATCAATGAGCAGTCTTTTAACCGTATTACGGTCGATGGTGATACTTCGACCAATGACTGTTGTGTATTGATAGCGACAGGTGCGGCGAGCTCAGATGTCATTGACAGCCCTGAGCATCCTCACTATCAGCCGGTGTTCGAGGCCTTAGCTGAAGTTTTTATACGCTTGGCACAATTGATCGTACGTGATGGTGAAGGCGCTACTAAGTTTATGACGGTAAAAGTCACAGGTGGTAAAACCACGCAAGAGTGCTGCGATGTTGCATATGCGGTTGCGCATTCACCCTTGGTCAAGACGGCATTTTTTGCCAGTGATGCCAATTGGGGACGTATATTAGCCGCTGTCGGTTATGCTGGTATTGAAGATCTGGATACTGAACAAGTCGATGTCTATTTAGACGAGGTGATGATATGTCAAAACGGTGGTGTGGCATCAAGCTACAGGGAAGAGGCTGGCAAGATGGTCATGAGTCGTCCTGAGATTACCATTCATATCGATCTTGCGCGCGGTGATGCCCATGACACGGTATACACCTGCGATTTATCTTATGATTATGTCAAAATAAATGCGGACTATCGTAGCTAAACGATTTTGATACTTATTAATAAAAAGCGCTCAGAGTCATTATGATTCTGAGCGTTTTTTTTATCTAAAACTTCGAAGTAAGAGTATTAAAAGTGGGATATTTGTGTCAATAATAGCAAAAATACTTATTTACTATTGATTAACATGCGTTGCAAAAGCTGACGTTACGTTACAAAGCAGTTGTAGAGCTGCAGTTACCTTGCACCCTATACTGATTGAGTTAATGATAAGTGCTATCTAAAAACGTTTATTCTAAAAAGAGTAAAACGTAGCCAAAAAACACAATAACTACGAATAAATTGAGGATTTTATAATGAAAAAATTAGCATTAGCAGCAGTAATGACGACGTTTGTTTTGTCAGGTTGTTCAACGATGGCGACAGATGATGCACGTACTATGGTCGTTGAAGGTCAACCAACAATTGTGAAAGTCATCAACATTCCAAGTTTCAAAATAGAAGTTGCTCCACTCAAAGCAGTTTGTGAGCTACAAGCTTCTAATGGCTCTATGATTGAGTCAGAGTGCTTGCAATATCGCCAAACCTATCAAAAGAACTACACGCCTTTAAATGGCAGTATTCAAGGCTTTACTTATGAGCCAAACTATCGTTATATTCTTGACGTTCGCCAAGAAGCGATGATGGATGAAGTCACTAACAAAGTTAAGCCTGTTTGGATACTAAATGAAGTGGTATCGAAAAAAGCAGAATAATTGCTAATCGATCAATCACTATAGTTAGTTTAAAAAAAGACCTCTAATCAATAGAGGTCTTTTTTATAATGAGCTTTTATGTCTCTCATACAATCAATAATTACCAAAATATTAACATTGGCTATATTTTACGCTGACCCCATGAGTGGCAGTTGGTATGCGATTGTCGGCATATACCGCCAATCCACCGCGAGACGTTTCTTTATATTTATCCAGCATATCAGCGCCAGTCACTTTCATGGTTTCAATGACTTTGTCTAAAGAGACAAAATGTTGACCATTGCCACGGCAGGCAAGACGCGCAGCATTGACCGCTTTGACTGCGCCCATGGCATTGCGCTCGATGCAAGGAACTTGCACTAAGCCGCCAACAGGATCGCAAGTCAGACCCAAATTGTGCTCAATACCAATCTCGGCGGCATTAAGGCATTTGGCAGGATCGCCACCTAGGATCTCTGCCAGTGCAGAGGCCGCCATTGCACAAGCTGAACCGACTTCGCCTTGACAGCCCACTTCAGCGCCTGATATTGAAGCGTTTTGTTTGATTAAGCTGCCAATTGCTGTAGCATTTAACAAAAACTTGCGCGCGCCATCAAGGCTATAGTTTGATAAAAAATCGCGATAATAATGCATCACTGCAGGAATGATACCTGCTGCCCCATTGGTAGGAGCGGTGACCACATTGCCACCATTGGCGTTTTCTTCATTAACTGCCAAAGCGTATAAATCAATCCAATCCATCGCCACCAATTTGTCATTTTTCGCAATGGGTTGGTCTTTTTCAGCGCATAGCTGTACATATAGGGCCTGCGCACGGCGTCTCACATCTAAGCCACCCGGTAAAATACCGCTGTTCTGGCAGCCACGGGTCACACAATCTTGCATCGACTCCCAAATAGAGTCTAAATACGCGAACACTTCTGACTGCTCGCGGTAATGGCATTCATTTGCCAGTACCAGCTCGCTTACACTTAAGTGATGCTGACGGCATTGCTCTAACAGCTCTGCAGCACTATTAAAAGGATAAGGAATCATATCGATAGTCGGTGTGGCGTTGTCTTCATCAGGATTGGTCGCATCCTCTTCATTGATAACAAAGCCGCCACCGACAGAATAATAGGTCTGCTGATAGTGGCTATCATCTGCCAAAGACACACGAATAGTCATGGCGTTCGGATGATAGGGAAGGACGGTTTCATCATACCAGTGAATATCACGAGCGGTATCAAAAGTAATAACGTGCTCGCCTGCGATATTGAGCTGATGGTCTGAAAAGATCGGTGCCAGATATTCACTGGTCAAACGTGTATCAATGGTACTAGGTGCATGACCGAGTAAGCCTAGCAATATAGCAGTATCTGTAGCATGCCCTTTACCAGTTGCCGCAAGCGAACCATACAGCTCAATCTCTAAAGACTGGATGTCGCTCAGGTTGGTTTGCTTTAGGAGTGACTGCACAAATAAGTTAGCCGCTATCATAGGTCCAACCGTATGAGAGCTTGAAGGGCCAACGCCGATCTTAAATAAATCAAAGACACTAATCATAATAAGTTACCAAAAATAAAGGGGATTCAGAAAAACCGCATAACAAAGACCATGGCGCCCATATAAAATGATAATGGGCAACAATAAATAATAATTATCGATCATCGATAAATTTAGTACATTGTCTATGGAGATGTTTAAACGTGTTCGTTCGAGTGACGGGTAAATAATAGCTGTTGTTTATTATTAAATTCCGTTATGATGCTCGGCATCAACGCTTATGTAACATCCTGTAAGTTAGCTGTCGTTATACAATACAGGGTATGAGCAGCTAAAGCGATGAATTTAGTAAAGCATATCTTAGTCAATACAGCTAGAAAAATATAGTGATTCTATAAGATAAGGCCTAATATTAGGATATCTCCAAACAGCTGATTGGAGATATCAAGAAAGTGTAGAAAAACATAGCAATAATAAGCGTATTCTTGCGAAACAGTAATATTCAGCGAAAATAGACAACCGTCTCATATAATAACCATTGCTTATCACAGCACTTAAAGTAAACCCCATTGTTTGTCACCTCTTTATTTATTTAAGCTATTATTAGTCTGTATCATCAGTGAGTTATTATTAGCCTGTTATTATTAGCTTAAGCCCATAGGACAATCGCGCATGATAACCCCTCCCGAAAACTCGTCTCAATCAACGCTGCATAATCAAAAAGAACCATTAACGCCAAATGCCTTAGAAGCAGCAGGTATTGAGGTTGCAACTAATTCTGCGACAATGAATTTACCGCACAATCCAGACTTTGATAATGGTCGCTGGTTTCCAATATGGCGTCCGTATAGTGGTGATTTGGATCGTGATCCGGTCGGTATCAATGAGTATTTACCGCCTTCCAAAAGCATGCTACTGGGTATACAGCATACCTTTGCAATGTTTGGGGCGACCGTGCTTGCGCCATTATTGATGGGCTTTGACCCTAACTTAGCTATTTTGATGTCTGGTATTTGTACGGTGATGTTTTTTATGATTACCGGTGGACGTATGCCAAGTTATTTGGGATCGAGTTTTGCTTTTATTGGTCCCGTCATTGCCGTGACGGCATATGCTGACGTAGGGTTTAATGCCAATCTGAATGTTGCACTCGGCGGCATTATGGCCTGCGGTATTATTTATGCATTGATAGGTCTGCTAGTCATGAAGACGGGTACAGGCTGGATTGAGCGCTTGATGCCACCGATTGTTACCGGTGCGATTGTAATGATCATTGGTCTTAATTTAGCGCCCGTCACCATTCAAGGAGTATCTGCCAACCAGTTTGATGCATGGATGGCCACGCTGACGGTATTGCTGATCAGTGGGGTCGCGGTATTTACCCGCGGCATGCTACGCCGTTTGCTGTTATTAGTTGGCTTAATATTGTCTTATATCGCTTATTTTGTGATGACTAATATACTGGGCTACGGCGTGCCGATTGATTTTAGTGCTGTGTCGGCGGCGTCATGGTTTGGTCTTCCAAGTATTCATGCGCCGCGTTTTGAGATGAGCGCCATTATATTAATTGCACCCGTTGCCTTTATTTTAGTTGCTGAAAATTTGGGACATTTTAAAGCGGTAGAAGGCATGACGAAAGCGCGAGTCACGCCTTATATGGGGCGCGCCTTCTTTGCTGATGGCTTAGCGACGACTTTTTCGGCAGGTTTTGGTGGGACAGGAGTGACGACTTATGCTGAAAATATCGGTGTGATGGCGGTAACCAAAGTATATAGCACGACTATTTTTGTCGTAGCAGGTTTGGTTGCTATCATGCTGGGCTTGTCACCGAAATTTGGCGCGATTATTCAAACCATTCCACCCGCATTATTGGGCGGTGCCTCTATTGTGGTCTTTGGTTTGATTGCGATTGCTGGTGCGAAAATTTGGATAGACAACCATATCGACTTTAGTAAAAACAGCAATCTTATCATTGCAGCCGTCACTGTTATCATGGGAACCGGTAACTTTAGCTTACATCTAGGCGGCTTTGATTTGGGTGGTATCGGTACGGCTACCTTGACGGCAATTGTCCTCAACGCCTTGTTTAATCGTCAAAAAACGTAGTTCTTAGCGATCTTTAGCTTAAAATGACTCGCTATATTGATAAGTAAAAGCCACAATATTTATTGTGGCTTTTTTCTATTATGGCGCTTATTTATGATGGTTATCATAGCCAAGCTTTATTTATAATCACGCTTATAAAACCGTGCAAAAAACCGATAACGGCGTAGGGCACGTTGAGCTATGCTGAAGAAACCGTAGAGGTAAACTTGGTAAACTAAGCGTATTAATCGGAGTTTATCATGATCAAGAAAGTAAGAATCTACAGTGACGAATTTAAAGCAGAAGCTGTCAAGAAGATATCAGACAATAATGGCA